>JANQTG010000189.1:0-69192 GCA_030731855.1 Cellulophaga sp.
TATCATTATAATGATATTGTGAGTGTTAAATTAAATACTGATGGTGATATGGTTTGGGCTCGAAATATTAATAAAACCGAGGTTACTCAAGGCGATGCTGCTTACACATCGTACTCGTCATTTACAAAAGATAATAATACCTATTTTTTCATCAGTACCGCTAGTGAAAATCCACAACAACTCACCGATGAACGCCTGGTATTTAAACAAGGTCTTAGTCAAAACAGAAATATTTTTGTGGTGAAGTTAGATAAAGATGGGCGCATGAATTACGAAAAAATAATTGATGGTGAAGAAGCTCGTTTGCCTGTAATGGTATCTGTTCCTTTAATAAATAAGGCAGATAACCAAATGCTTTTTTATGCAAAACGTGGTTCTAAAAAGCAACTTCTTAAAGTGAATTTTAAATAATTAATCTTGTCTAACACTTTTAACTTCAGCTTTTTGATTAGACTTATAATTTATCTGAAAGGTAATTAGACATTCTTCGTCTAAATACCAAGAATATTAAAAAAAACACTGTATGAATATTAGTATATGGTCTGATATTAGATGTCCGTTTTGTTATATAGGGAAAAGAAATTTTGAAAAAGCTTTGGCTGATTTTCCGCACAAAGATAAGGTTGTAGTGGAATGGAAAAGTTTTGAATTAGATCCAAGGGTAAAAACCAGAACAGACATAAGCGGTTTAGCGCATTTTATGGAAGCTAAAAACGTAGATAAAGCAACTGCTGAAGGTATGTTTGCAAACGTAACCCAAATGGCTAAAACGGTAGGTTTAGATTTTCAATTCAGTAAAATGATTCCCGCTAATTCCCTTAAAGCACATCGCTTATTACATCTTGCAAAAAAATACACTTTAGCCGATGCTACAAAGGAAGCGCTATTAAAAGCGCACTTAGTAGATGGTGAAAATATTGATGATATTGATTTTCTGATAAAAATTGCAACTCAGGTCGGCTTAGCACCTGTTGAGGTAAAAACAATATTAGACTCAGAAGACTTTACCTATGAAGTGCGCCAAGACCAAATGGAAGCTAAAAATTTAGGTGTAAACGGAGTTCCGTTTTTTATTATGGATAATACATACGGTATTTCAGGCGCACAACCTGTAGCTGTTTTTACCGAAACCTTAGAAAAAGCTTGGAAAAAGCACCAAGAACAATTAACGATAATTACAAATACCTCCGGAAATGCTTGTGATGTTGAGGGCAATTGTGATTAGGTTAATGTGAAAATATATTTAATGTAGCAATGTAACAATGAATTATACTTTATATAAAAAGCCACAACCTTAGATTTAAGTTTGTGGCTTTTTATAGTATTACAATTCCCAACCTTTACGGTAATTACCTTTCACCCATTCGTTTGCTTTTTCATAATTGGTCACACGCATATTAGCGCCATCCCATAAAATTTTGCGTCTTCCTGGGTAAGCAAATGGCTCCCAATCGCCTATCTTTTTGCCTGGTTTTAGTTCTTTTAATTGGTAGGCTTTTATGGCTAAGTTGCCCATTAAAACTGCTTCTGTTAACGGACCAGCTTTTGCAAAATCAGACGATGTTGGAGTGCCGTTTAAACAACCATTTACGAAATTCATCGCATGGCCAGAAGTATCGCCTTCAATTCTGGTTAATGTTGGTTTTGGCGGGTTAAACATCGCCATAGTTTCCGAGGGTAATAAACGGGCATTACGTGAATAGGTATCGGTGACTAAAATACCTTTCGTGCCGTAAAATATACTTCCGCCACCAGAGTCGCCAATGGTTTCATCGTCTTTAAGTTCATCTGGTAAATCGGGTTTTAGGCCACCATCGTACCAATTGAGTGCAATATCGCCTTGTGCTTCGGTATTAAATTTTAAACGTACAATAGATGATGCCGGACAAGATGCATTGTAATCGGCCTCTACAAAATCGCCCACCCAATTAGTGGTACAACTCGCTTCTGCCTCGGTTGGATAGCCCAAACCTAGCGCGCTAAAAGGAGTTTCCATAATGTGGCATCCCATATCGCCAAGAGCGCCAGTACCAAAATCCCACCAGCCGCGCCATTTAAACGGCAAATATCCCGCATAAAAAGGTCTGTCTGCTGCCGGACCTAACCATAAATCCCAATCTAATTCTTTAGGAATTGGATCACCACCTTTAGGCACAGGAATGCCTTGGGGCCATACAGGTCTGTTCGTCCAACAATCTACTTTGTAAATTTTGCCAATAAAGCCAGAATCTATCCATTCTTTTGCTTGTCTACTACCATCACTGGAGGCACCTTGGTTTCCCATTTGCGTAACAATACCATTTTCTCTGGCAACGGTGGTCATTAGGCGAGCTTCATTTATATTATGTGTAAGTGGTTTTTCAACATAAGCATGTTTTTTTGAACGCATAAATGGCAAAGAAATAGTCGCATGGGTATGGTCGGGTGTTGCCACCATTATCGCATCAATATCTTTTAAATGTTTATCGTAAACCTTTCTATAATCTTTGTAAAATTTTGCAGTAGGATGCAGCTCGGTACTTGCTTTTATATTGCGTTCATCCACATCACAAAGTGCTACAAATTTTACTTTTTGTGTATTGGTTAAATCTTTGATAACACCGGCACCGCGCCCACCGATTCCGAAAGCGCCCATATAAATAGTGTCACTTGGCGGAATATGTGTTTTTCCTAATACAAAACTGGGAACAATGGAAAATACAGCCGAAGCGGCTATAGTGTTTGTTATAAACTTTCTTCTTTGCATGATGGTAATTTGTTAGGTAATTTTAGACTATCAAATTACAAAATATAATTAGAAGAGCGATTTAAACTTTAGAAAATCCGAAGTAAAAATGTATTATTTAGTAAATTTTAAAAGAAGATAATACTGTTATTTAGTTTAAAAACGGCTGACCATTCCATTCTTGATAAAATTGCTCAAGGTAAATGAGCATAAAATCATGACGCTTCAGTGCCAACTTTTTACCTGTAGTGGTATTCATTTTATCTTTTAGTAAAAGTAATTTTTCGTAAAAATGATTTATAGTAGGTGCATCAGATTTTTTATATTCTTCTTTAGTCATATTGAGTTTTGGTGGAATCTCAGGGTCATAAAGAAGTCTGTTTTTAAAACCTCCATAATTAAAAGCACGCGCAATGCCCATAGCACCAATAGCATCTAACCTATCAGCATCTTGTATTACTTGTAATTCTAGCGAGTTGAATTTCTTTTTTGTTTTATCAAGACTCGATTTAAAAGAAATATTTTCAATGATATTAATTACATGCTGAATAATTTTAGCATCTATATTTAAAGAAACTAAAAAGTTTTTAGCCAAATTTGGGCCTACAGTTTCGTCACCATTGTTAAATTTTGCATCGGCAATGTCGTGTAAAAGCGCTCCTAAGCTAACCACTAAAATATCGCAGTTTTTTTCATCTTTTGCAATCAACAATGCATTTCGAAAAACACGTTGAATATGAAACCAATCGTGACCGCCTTCAGCACCTTGCAATGTTTCTTTCACAAAAACGATAGTTTCTTCTACAATTTCAGAGTCAGTCATTTTTTAGATTTTATACCAGCGGTTATAGTTTGCTCTACTTGAGCGATTATTTCATTTAAATCTCCTTTAGGTTCTATCGGTTGATGCACATCTAAGGTAATATGATTACCAATACCATTTGGAAATTTACCATAACGAAGCGTTTTCCACGAATTATTAATGCTGATAGGTACAATTAATGCCGAAGGTGCATTCTTTATTAATAGTTTTAATCCGGTGGTTTGAAATGGTTTTGGATCACCGTTTCTACTTCTGGTACCTTCCGGAAATATGACGGCACTTCTGTTGTGTTCTTCAATATAGTTACCCAGTTTTATAATTTCTCCTAAAGCCTGTTTACTGTCTTTACGATCTATTAAAACCGAGCCTCCATGAACTAAATTATACGATACACTGGGGATATTTTTACCCAATTCAATTTTGCTTACAAATTTTGGATGGTACTTTCGCATGTGCCAGATTATGGGAGGAATATCTTGCATACTCTGGTGGTTGGCTACAATAATTAAAGGTCTATCTGTTGGTATTTTATATGGATTGGTAAAGGTATATCTGGTACCTAATAGCCAGGCGGATTTCAATAAGCAAAAATTCAATAGACTTACCGATTTTTTTAACCCATTATACCCAAATATCTGGTGGCCGAGCCATTGTATCGGATGAAAAATCAGTAAGCATAACCCAAAAGTTATTTGGTATAGCATGCTTAACGGATAGGCTAGAATTTTCTGCATCTGACAAAAATAAAAAACCGCTCGTTTTAAGGAGCGGTTTTACTTAGAATTTTTTAGTAATTCTGAAAAGTTTATTTAATGACTAACAGAATTCGTCATAAGCGGCCATTAAATTTTGAGCGATAACCTCCGCAGGTCTTCCCTCAATATGATGACGCTCTATCATATGCACTAATTCTCCGTTTTTAAACAAGGCCATACTTGGTGATGATGGAGGAAAAGGAATCATTAAACTTCTAGCTTTATCAACAGCCTCAAAATCTACCCCAGCAAAAACAGTTACCGCGTGGTCTGGCTTTTTGCTATTGGTTAAGCTAAATTTTGCTGCTGGTCTTGCATTAGCGGCTGCGCAACCACAAACAGAGTTTACAACCACTAGGGTTGTACCTTTTGCACTAATGGCTTTTTCAACAGCATCTGCGGTATGTAATTCTTGAAACCCAGCAACTACTAGGTCTTCTCTCATTGGTTTTATTAAATCTGCTGGATACATAATTTTTATTTTTAATAATATTTTTCAAAGATAACCAATTTGTTGTGGTATGCCTTAAACCTTAACTTTTCATTACTATAATTTTTGAGTTTGAAAATTATATCTTTGACAAAAATTTTCAGCTTAAAAATTAGGCCCGTTAAAAGTTATAAGCAACTAAAATGGTTAAGTACTAATTTCAATTATCTTAAAAAAACAAATAGTAACAGATGAAGTGGATTTTATTTTTTGTCCTATTTTACATTCTCCAAAAATTATTTAGTAAATCTAAAACCAAGGTTTTTTCTCAAACCACAAGACCTGTAAGTCCTGCGGATTTTGAACTTAATTTACTATCCTTATGCTCTTTGGTTATTAAAGCTGATGGAAATGTAAGTGCCAGTGAAATGGAATATGTACAGCGTTATTTTGTAAGCACGTATGGTAAAGAAAAAGCGAATGCTATTTTTAGAACCTTTAACGAGGTGATTAAAAAAAGAGAAATTTCAGCCCAGCGCATTTGTGATTATATGAACTTGCGGACGAGTATTGAAGTCCGTTTGCAATTAGTACATTTTTTATTCGGAATTGCACAAGCCGACGGTACTGTTAGTGCTGCGGAAATTAATAAAATAGAAGAAATAGCCAGATTTTTACGAATAGGTCGCAGCAGTTTTGAAAGCGTAAAAGCTATGTTTATTAAAAAGGCGGATAATGCCTATAAAATTCTAGAGATTGAAAAGTCGGCCACAGACGATGAGGTTAAAAAGGCCTACAGAACTATGGCTAAAAAATATCATCCTGATCGTGTAAATACCGAGAATGAGGCCATTAAAAAAGGTGCGGAAGAAAAGTTCAAAGAAGTACAGATTGCTTACGAAACCATACAAAAAGAACGGGGTACTAATTAGTTTTTAATTGTAGAAATGAACACTTATGGATAATTTTTGGTTTTATTTAAAAATGGGTTTAGAGCACGTTTTAGATTTTTCGGCCTACGACCATATTCTTTTTTTAGCTGTTTTAACCATTCCCTTTACCTTTAAATCGTGGAAAAAAGTAGTGGTTTTAGCCACTATTTTTACCATTACTCATTGTATATCTTTGGGATTATCAGCCTATAAAATTCTGGAAGTTGATGTGAGTATTATTGAGTTTTTAATTCCTGTAACTATTTTGTTAACGGCAATTTTTAACCTAGTTCATGTAAAATCAAAAGAAGAACAGAAAAGCTTATTATGGCACGGAATAGCTACTGCTTTTTTTGGTTTAATTCACGGGTTTGGCTTTTCTAACTATTTTAAAATGCTAATGGCAGAAGAGACCGATATTATAACGCCCTTATTAGGTTTTGCGTCAGGTATAGAGCTTTCTCAGTTATTGATTGTGCTTTCGGTGCTTGTTTTGGCTTTTTTAGTGCAATCAATAGTTAAGGTAAAACAGTCATTGTTTATCTTAGGAGCATCAATTTTAGTGTTACTAATTACGATTCCTATGCTGATAAATACCTTTCCTTTTTGAAAATTTCACGAATTATTATCCTTTTGAAATTGTTATGCTTGCCTAAAGCAGGTATCTTAGTGGTTTATTACATGAGAGTGCACGCTCTTAAAAATTAAATGATAGAAATAAAACAGAAAAAATACGACAAGGCTTATTTGCGAATGGCCACTGAGTGGGGCAAATTATCGTTTTGCAAGCGCAAGCAAGTTGGCGCTATTGTTGTAAAAGACCGCATGATTATTTCTGATGGCTATAATGGAACACCCACAGGTTTCGAGAACCATTGTGAAGATGACGAAGGCTATACAAAATGGTATGTTTTACACGCTGAAGCTAATGCTATTTCAAAATTAGCATCCTCCACACAATCTTGTGACGGCGCTACGCTTTACATCACCTTATCGCCTTGTAAAGAATGTAGTAAGCTAATTCATCAATCTGGCATAAAACGTGTAGTATACCAAAATGCGTATAAAGATGATGAAGGACTTCAATTTTTACAAAAAGCAGGCGTACAGTTAGTCCATTTGGCCAATATCGAAGATAAATCATAAAACAACAACGAATAAAATGAGTAAAAAGCAGTCCTTTATGTGGCCAACTATTCTAGCAGGAACGCTAGCAATGGGCATTTTTATTGGAGGCAAACTTCATTTTAATGACACTCCTGAGAAACTATTTACAACCAATTCAAAAAAAGATAAACTGAACAGGTTAATCGATTATATCGATTATGAGTATGTAGATGATATTAATACCGATAGTATTGTTGATGTTGCGGTAAATAATATTTTAGATAAGTTAGACCCACACTCTGTTTACATTCCTAAAAAAAATATGGAAAAAGTCTCTGAAAGCATGAAAGGAGATTTTGTAGGGATTGGCGTAAGTTTTTTTATGGAGAATGATACTATTGCAATCGTTAGAACAATAGAAGACGGCCCTAGTTATAATAAAGGAATAGTGCCTGGTGATCGGATATTAATGGCCAATAGTGATACTTTGTTCGGACAAGACATCACTAATGAAATGGTTATAGACAAATTAAAAGGTCTAAAAGGGACTCCCGTAAAACTAAAAATATATCGCAAACAAGATAATAAAACATTTGATGTTGTTATTAGGCGTGGTGATGTTCCCTTAAAAAGTGTAGAAGCCTCTTATATGTTAACCAACGATATGGGTTACATAAAGATAAATAGATTTGCAGAAACTACTTTTAATGAATTCAAAACTGCATTAACCGAACTTCAAAAACAGGGAGCTCAAAAACTAACTTTAGACCTGCGCGACAATCCTGGTGGTTATTTAGGTATTGCAGAGCAAATGGCAGATGAGTTTTTAGAAAACGGAAAATTAATTCTTTTTACTAAAAATAAAAAAGGACAGATTGATAAAGCGTTCGCCACCAAAAAAGGTTCTTTTGAAAATAAACCAATTTATGTGCTAATCAATGAGCGTTCTGCTTCTGCTAGTGAAATTATTGCTGGTGCCTTACAAGACAATGATATAGGCACCATTGTGGGCCGTCGTTCTTTTGGAAAAGGCTTAGTACAGCGCGAAATGGAACTTGGCGATGGTTCAGCAGTTCGTTTAACTATTTCACGTTACTACACCCCAACAGGCAGATCCATTCAAAAACCATACGATAATGGTAACAAAGATTATTATCAAAAATTTATGGATCGGTATGCTAGTGGTGAGTTAATATCTGTAGACAGTATTAAAGTTGCAGATTCGCTTAAGTTTACCACACCTAAAGGGAAAGTGGTCTTTGGCGGTGGTGGTATTGTTCCAGATGTTTTTGTTCCCATAAGTGGCTATGAAGATGAAGCTATTAGCTCTGAGCAAAGTGAGGTAATTATGTCTCGTTTTATATTCAATCATTTAGAAGAAGATAGAAAACGATATGACATGTATTCCGAGAAAGAGTTTTTGGCAAATTTTAGGGTAGATGATATTCTGTTTCAAAAATATATATCTTACATATCAAGATTTCTTGATCCTAGAGTTCCTGGTATTGATTATTACGATTATGAAGATAAAATAAAGTTATACCTAAAAGCAGCCATTGCTGAGCAACAATTCAACCCTAATGCTTTTGCTATTGTAAAAGGTAAAAGCGATACCATGCTGAAAAAAGTATTAGAATTAGATGCCGCTGCTAAACAAAACTAGTTTCATTAGTTGCGTACAGTGTTGATTTATTTCGTGCGGTGTTTCTGTTTATAAACCACCAATTTTATTTCGTAAAATTAATAAGCTTTCTGCGGTATGCTGTTAATAGCTTAGATTTTGAAATAAAACCTACATATTCATTATTTCGGGTAACGGGTAAGTTCCAAGCACCGCTGTCTTGAAATTTTTTCATAATATCCGTCATTTTATCTTTATTTAATTCGATAATATCTGGAGGAGTATGCATTATATCGCTAACAAAAACTTCTTTGTATAAACTTTGGTTAAACATAATAGCGCGGATATCATCTAAAAGAATAATGCCTAAAAGCTGTTTATCTTCGGGATCAACGACAGGAAAAATATTTCGGTTAGATTTTACAACGGCCTCGTGTACCATATCGCCTAAGCTCATTTCAGGATGCACCATGGCAAAATTATCTTCAATTACCTTATCAATATCCATGAGTGTCAGCACAGCGTGGTCTTTATCGTGCGTAATTAATTCTCCTTTTCTGCCTAATTCCATATTATAGACCGAATGTGGGTGAACATATTTGGTGATGGCGTAAGAAATAGCCGCAGTAATCATTAGGGGAATAAAAAGTTCGTAACCACCCGTAACTTCGGCAATTAAGAAAATAGCGGTTAAAGGCGCATGCAGCACACCAGCCATTAAACCAGCCATGCCAACTAGGGTAAAATTACTTTCAGAAACTCTAAAATTAAAATAGCCTATGTTATTAATAATTTTGGCAACAAAATTACCCATAATACTTCCCATAAAAAGGGTAGGAGCAAAAATACCACCTACACCGCCAGCGCCAAAAGTGAGTGCACTAGCAATAATTTTAAAGGCTACTAAACCCATAAGCAGTAAAATAACCATCCAAATATTGGTAAGATCTACTCCAAAAATAGTATTTGCCAAAACTTTGGTAGTATCACCTTGAACTAAACTGTTGATGGTATCAAACCCTTCGCCATATAGCGGAGGAATTAAATAAACAAGAATTCCTAAACTGATGCCACCGAGTAATAAGCGATGTATAGGCGAAGCTATTTTGTCAAAAAGTTTTTGAACTCTCTCGTAAACCTCCGTAAAATAAATACTTGTTAATCCGGCGACGATTCCTAAAATAGCAAAGAACGGAATATCACTAATTTTAAAGGTATCTTCAATTTTAAAGGGCAATAAAATATCATTTCCAAAGAAGAAATAAGAAGTAATTATAGCAGAAATCGACGCTAGTAATAAAGGTAACATTGAGGCAATAGTTAAATCTAAACTAAAGACTTCAATAGCAAATATAATAGCCGCAATAGGCGCTTTAAAAATTGATGACATAGCACCTGCTGCGGCACAGCCAATTAATAAATTTCGGGTAGTTTGGTTCATGTGAAACATTCTCGAAATATTAGAGCTTATCGCTGCACCCGTCGCGACAGTAGGGCCTTCTAACCCAACAGAACCGCCAAAACCTACGGTTAGCGGTGCGGTTAAAATAGAACCAAACATTTGGTATTTTCGCATAATGCCCTTGTGTTTTGCAATGGCAAAAAGGGTAGATGGAATACCGTGACTCACTTTATGGCGAATTACAAATTTAATTACCAAATACACAAAAATTAATCCGATAATAGGGAATACAAAATAAAAAGCTTGATGGTAATACCGTACTAAATTACCTTCTAACAAATGTTGAAAAAAATGGGTTAAATTTTTAAGAATCAGTGCAGCGACTCCAGAAGTAATACCAATTAAAATACTCAAAAAATAAATAAACTGGCGTTCAGAAATATGCTTTACACGCCATATAAGAAAATTCGTAAACCAAGTTTTTTTCTTTACTGTCATTATAGAAAGAATCCCGAAATAGTTCGGGATTAGAGTTATTATTTACGCTTTTAAATCTAGTTTTAGATGTAATTCTTTTAATTGATTGTCGTCTATAAAAGCTGGAGCATCAATCATAACATCTCTACCGCTATTGTTTTTTGGGAAGGCAATAAAATCTCGGATGGTTTCTTGTCCACCTAAAATAGCTACCAGTCGGTCTAAACCAAATGCCAAACCACCGTGTGGTGGCGCTCCATATTGAAAAGCATCCATTAAAAATCCGAATTGAGCTTTAGCTTCTTCCAGTGTAAAGCCTAAATGTTTGAACATGGTAGCTTGTATATCTTTATCGTGAATACGAATTGATCCGCCACCAATTTCATTGCCATTTAATACCAAATCATACGCATTGGCTTTCACCGCGCCCGGATCGGTATCTAATAATTGCAATTGTCCTGGTTTTGGAGAGGTAAACGGGTGGTGCATGGCGTGGTAATGGCCAGTTTCTTCGTCTAATTCTAACAGTGGAAAATCAACCACCCAAAGTGGTGCAAATACCTCAGGATTACGCAACCCTAAACGCGTTGCTAGTTCCATTCGCAAAGCACTTAACTGCGTTCGTGTTTTGTTGGTTTCGCCAGATAAAACACAAATTAAATCGCCTGGTTTGGCATTTGTTGCAGTTGCCCACTTTGCTAAATCGTCTTGATCGTAGAACTTATCTACGGATGATTTAAAAGTACCATCTTGATTGTAGCGCACATATACCATGCCTTTAGCACCAACTTGCGGTCTTCTTACCCAATCGACTAAAGCATCTATTTCTTTTCTTGTGTATTCAGCCCCATTAGGAACAGCAATACCAACTACTAATTCTGATTCATTAAAAATACCAAAATCTTTATGCTGCGCAAAGCTATTTAGTTCGCCAAACTCCATTCCAAAACGAATATCGGGCTTGTCGTTACCGTATTTGCGCATCGCATCATCATAGGTCATTCTTGGGAACGAATCAATGCTTACACCTTTAATTTCTTTCAAAAGATATTTTGTTAAATTTTCAAAAACATTCAAAATATCTTCTTGCTCTACAAAGGCCATTTCACAATCTATTTGTGTGAATTCTGGCTGTCTGTCGGCACGTAAATCTTCGTCTCTAAAACACTTTACAATTTGGAAATATTTATCCATACCACCAACCATAAGCAATTGCTTAAAAGTTTGTGGTGATTGTGGTAACGCATAAAACTGACCTTCGTTCATGCGGCTAGGCACCACAAAATCTCGCGCGCCTTCTGGGGTAGATTTTATTAAATATGGGGTTTCAACCTCAATAAAACCTTCATCTGATAGAAACTTACGGACTTCCATGGCCACTTTATGCCTAAACATAAGGCTGTTTTTAACAGGATTTCTACGAATATCTAAATACCTGTATTTCATTCTAATATCTTCACCGCCATCGGTTTTGTCTTCAATAGTAAACGGTGGCACTAAAGCTTTGTTTAAAACAGTCAATTCTTTCACCAAAACTTCTACTTCGCCCGTTGGGATGTTTGGATTTTTTGAAGCACGTTCAACAACAATTCCACGAACTTGAATGACAAATTCACGTCCTAATTTTTGAGCTTGAGCCATGATATTTTTAGGTGTGTTCTCTTCATCAAAATATAATTGAGTAATCCCATACCGATCTCTTAAATCGATATAAATCATGAATCCTTTATCTCTTATGCCTTGCACCCAACCAGATAGGGTAACTTCGTTATTTATTTGTGCTATTGATAATTCGCCACAAGTATGACTTCTATACATGGTTTTCATAATTTGAAGGCAAATTTAATGAACTGATTTAGACTTTTCGCATTTAAGCTAAAATTAGTTGGGTTTTGTTTAAATATCGTTTTGTGAAAATTTTCACGAACTACAACCCACATTTTTTGGATATATATTTTGAATAAAAAAGCATAAAACTTTTATAGACCAACACTTTATGTTTATGATAAAGTAGAAGGCATTCGTTTACATCGTATGATTTTACTTGGCTATGTAATATTTAACTATCTAAATATCAGTAAATTAAAAGATTAATGTTAATTTAATGTAAATTAAATGTTACTTTAATAAGTAATATTTGTATATTTGATACGTTAGTTAAAAAGAAATTAATCATAAATAAAAAAATATCATGAAAAAATTCACATACATAGCAGCCTTATTCTTTGTTGTGGCTCTATCGGCACAAGAAGCAAAGCCAACTTTTACCAAAGATGGCGATAAAGTTATAGCTACGTATTTTCATGAAAACGGAGAAATTGCCCAAACAGGAGAATTTTTAAAAGGAAAACTTCATGGCGAATGGACCATGTTTGATGAAGCTGGAACTAAAATAGCTTCAGGCGAGTACATTAGCGGTAAAAAAACTGGAAAATGGTTTTTTTGGAAGGGCGAAGAATTTAAAGAAGTAGATTTTGAAGACAGTAGAATTGTTGGTGTAACCAAACATGATGCTAACGGTGCAGTAGTTATTAAATAATTTTTCCACTCAAAATAAAGTATTAAAAAGCCCCAATTATAATTTTATAATTGGGGCTTTTGCTTGTTATAAATTTAATAGTTTAAACTTCTAAAGGGCTTAATTCTTTAGCTTCATTTTCAGATTCAGAACTTGTTTTAGTTCTTAACCACATTTTAAATTTCATGATTAAAAAGAATAAAACAGGCACCAAAATTAAGGTTAAGAAAGTTGCTATTAATAAACCATAAATAACAGTCCATGCTAAAGGCCCCCAAAACACTACGTTATCACCACCCATATAAATGTTAGGGTTGAAATCTGCAAATAAGGTAAAAAAGTTAATGTTTAAGCCTATTGCTAAAGGAACTAATCCTAATATTGTAGTAATAGCAGTTAGTAACACAGGGCGTAAACGTGCTTTTCCTGCAATTACAATACTATCAAATAGATCTTTTTCTTCAAGATACTCTGAATCTTCTAAGTCTAAATCGTTCTTTTTTCTATCGATGACTAATTGGGCATAATCTAAGAGTACCACTCCATTATTTACCACAATACCGGCAAGGGATATAATCCCTACCATGGTCATCATAATAACAAAAGCACTGCCTGAAATTACCAAGCCGCCAAATACACCAATAAAGCTTAAAAAGATGGCAATCATAATAATTGCTGGCTTTGAAACGGAATTAAACTGAAAAATTAAGATAAAGAAAATTAACCCTAGTCCCGTAAAAAATGCACCCATTAAAAAAGCCATTTGTTTATTTTGCTCTTCAATCTGCCCAGTATAATCTATTTTAACATTTTTAGGCAAATCTTCATAACTTTTCATTTCGTTTTCAATTTGTGTTACAATAGCTCCCGCATCTGTAAAGCCCGGCGAAAGTGCAGAGTATACCGTAACTAAGCGTTGTGTGCCTTTATGTTTTATGGCACTAAAACCAGAATTATTGGTGTGTTTTACAACAGTAGAGAGCGGAATATCTTTTAACTTACCTGTATTATCTCTAAAGGTTATATTTTGATTGAATAAGGCACTGGTATTAAATCGGTTTTCTTCATTAAAACGAATATAAATATCAAAATCGTCTCCATCCTCTTTGTAAATACCGGCTTTAGCGCCAAAGATAGAATTACGCAATTGTTGCCCAACTTGTGCAGCGCTGATCCCTAATTCTCCTGCTTTTTCTCTATCGATAACCACACGCATGGTGGGTTTATCTTTATTAACATCAATCTTTAATTCGTCGATACCAGCAATATTTTTGGTATTGATAAATTCTCGCATTTTTTCTGCGGTTCTAATCAATTCGTCATAATTGTCTCCTTGAATTTCAATATTAATGGGCGCACCGGTTGGTGGTCCAGCAGCATCTTTTTCTACAGAAATTAGCACCCCAGGATAAATACCTACCAAAGCGGTTTGTACTTTTTGACGCAACAATTCGCTATCTTCCCCTTTTCGATACTTAAATTCTCGCATGGAAGCCGTTATTTTGGCTTTATGTGGCATTTCTGCCGATGAACCTCCGTCTGTTTGTGGGTTACCAGCCCCTTCACCTACTTGTGAAACCGCACTTTCTACTAAAAAGTTACGACCTGCTTCTATGTACTGATTGTCGTTTATTGTGGTGTAAACACGTTTTTCTATTTCTTTGGTGATCGCATTTGTTTTTTGAATATCAGTGCCTTGTGGATATTCAATGTATACAATGATTTGATTCGGTTTATTATCTGGGAAAAACTCTATTTTGGTTCGTTGTGTACTGACCGAAAATCCAAAAGCAATAAAAGATATAATAAGAAGTAAAAAAGTACCTATGGTTAAGGCAAAGGGTTTCCAACCTGATAATGCGCTGCGTAACTGACGTTCATACCAATTTTCTAATTTTACTAATGTTTTTGTTTGAAAATGATTTGCCCATTTGCGCAAGAACAAGCGATATGCCCATAATAATAGTGCTGTCATCACCATTAAAGTTCCCAAACCTCTATATGCGCCCCCTGTAATATAGATCAGAATACCTATGCCCGCCATTATAGCTGTATTTTTTATAATTTTATTCAAAGGCATAGCTTTGTCTTCAATACTCATATATTGAGAAACTAAAACGGAGTTGAAAAATATAGCAACAAACAATGAAGAGCCTAAAACTACGGATAGTGTTATGGGTAAAATTTTCATAAACTCGCCCATAATCCCCGGCCATAAGCCTAAAGGAATAAAAGCCGCTACGGTGGTTGCGGTAGATATGATAATCGGGAAAGCAATTTCACCAATACCTTTTTTGGCAGCTTCTAAGCGACTCAAGCCTTCGTCTTCCATAAGGCGATATACGTTTTCAACTACCACAATACCATTATCTACGAGCATGCCAAGTCCCATAATTAGCCCGAAAAGCACCATGGTATTTAAACTTTGCCCCAAAAGATTTAAAATCATTAAAGACATGAACATCGACATAGGAATTGCAAAACCAACGAAAATGGCATTTTTAAAGCCTAAAAAGAACATTAATACGGTAACAACCAAAATAACTCCGAAAATGATGTTATTCACCAAATCGTCGACCTGACCAATAGTTACTGACGATTGATCGTTGGTAACGGTAACTTTTAAATCTTTTGGAAATACATCTTTTACTGCTTTATCAACAATAACTCGTATTTGCTCTACGGCAGCCACCATGTTTTTTCCGGCTCGTTTTTTTACATCTAGCATAACCACTGGCTCACCAAATTCTCTAGCGTAGGTAGTTTTTTCTTCCTCTTGGAAAGTAACGGTGGCAACATCTTTTAAATAAATGGCATTACCATTTTCTGCTTTTACTACAAAATTTTCGAGTTCATCTGGAGATTCAATTTCACCTAAAATACGAATGGTACGTCTTTGTCCGCTTGCAATTAAATTACCGGCCGACATAGTCATATTCCCATTATTTATAGCCCCAATGATATCGTTAAAAGTGACTTCGGCAGCCATCATTTTATAAATATCAACAGCAACTTCTATTTCTTTTTCTTGAGCTCCACGAATATCTACTTTTTTAATCTCTAATAAATTTTCGATTTCGTCTTGTAAATATTCAGCATATTCTTTTAATTTTTCAATTGGGTAATCACCAGTTAAATTTATGTTTAGAATCGGTATTTCTTCCGATAAACTTAGCTCAAAAACATCGGGTTCTACTTTAGCCCCATTAAAAGTAGGCCAGTCCTCGCTTGATGTTTCTGTATCAATTTCGTCTTTTACTTTTTGTTTGGCTTCCTCAACACTAATTTTTTCATCGAACTCTACGATGACCATCCCGTAATCTTCTTGAGATGTTGACGTAATTTTAACAACATTACTTACCGTCTTTAATTTATCCTCTAGCGGGTCTACAATTAATTTTTCAATGTCTTCTGCCGTATTCCCTGGGAATACAGAGCTCACATAAATTTTAGTTTCATTTACTTCTGGGAAATTTTCTCTTGGCATATCGAAAAATGCAGCAATACCCAAATAAAAGATTACCACAATAAGCACATACATGGTAGTTTTATTATTAATTGCCCAAGAGGAAAATCCGAATTCTTTATCTATTTGTTTTTTTTGTTTAGTCATTAGTGCTAGTTGTTAGTTGTTAGTAATTAGTTCTTAGTGATTTAAATTTGGCACTATATTTTACTAACACTTATTGTTTATATTTTTCAACATTTAAGGCTGCGACTCTGGTCAGCCACTGAGTTATAAATTTTGTAATTTTAAAAGTAATCTTAGGTTATTGACTATCGTATAAATATCGTTAACTACCCTCTAAAAACTTAAAGGTTAATTACTTCTACGGTTTGCCCGTCTTCTACGCTACGGGCACCTTCTTTTACTATTTCTGCACCATCTTTTATGCCTTCAAGTACTTCAATAATATCGCCTTGTGTTCTACCTGTTTTGATAATAATTTTTTGCGCAACACCTAAAGATTTGCTGTTTTTTTCGTTCACAACATAAACATATTGTTCTCCATCGGCATTTTCTGATATAATACTTTGAGGTATTAATAAAGCATTTTCGTTGGTATAATCGTTTATTTTTAAACGTGCAGTTAGGTTGGGTTTAATATTTTTTTCTTTATTCGGAATTGCTACTTCTACCTTAAAAGTTCTGTTTGCAGGATTAATAAAATCACCTGCTTGCCTTACCGTAGCGTCGATGGTTTTTCCTAAAATAGGAAAATTAACTTCAACACGTTTACCTTTGGTAATGTCTGTAATGTAAGATTCAGGAACATCCGTTTCAATATACATATTGTCTAAATTTACAATACGCATTAATTGCGATTGACCTGCGGCTACAACGCTACCTTGCTCCGTAATAACATCATCAATAGTACCAGAAAAAGGAGCTACAACTCTAGTTTTAGCTATTTGTTGTTGTAACTGATCTACGGCTCTTGCCTGAGATTCGTAAGTAGATTTAGCTTGTAAATATTGAATTTCACTACCTATATTTTGATCCCATAAACGTTTTTGACGTTCGAAAGTGGTTTTAGCCAATTCTGATTGAATTTGAAGTTGTGCCACTTGTTGTCCTAATCCACCATCATCAATTTTAGCTAAAAGTTGACCTTTGGTTACTTTTTGACCTTCTTTAACATATACATTGGTTAAAATTCCGTTATATTCTGGCGTTATAACCAACAAATTTTTTGTAGTTACATTACCTTGAATTTCTAAAAAGTGATTAAAAACCTCTTTTTTAGCCGTAAACGTTGTAATTAAAGGTACTTTTTGTACTGTATCGTATTTGGCTAAAGCTTCATCTAAATTTTTAATTTCGCCCAATAAAACTTGCTGCTGTTCTACAAGCGCTACTCTTTTTTCTTTTATGATTTCAGGGTTCGATGTAGCAATAACCTCGTCTACTGTTTGTTCTTTATTATCTCCACAAGCAGCAAAGAATATGGATATACTCAGGATAATTAGTTTGTATGATTGTTTCATTATTTTTAAGTTTAAGTTTATTAGTTTATGTGTTTAGAAGTTTAGTTTTATAATTTTAATTGAGCTTTTTGTAAGGCATTAAGCATTGCAGTAATTTCTGAAATTCTTGTTCTTATGTTCATAAACTTTTCTTCTGATAAAAATTTTAAGTCTAAAGATAAAATGGCTTGATTCAATAACTCTAATACTGATCCATAAGCTATTTCTGTAAATCGTGCCTTATCTTTTCCTGAATTTCTTCCTGAACCTTCTGCAATATTTGAAGAAACTGAAACAGCACATCTTCTCATTTGACTAATTAATCCAAAATGTTCTTCCTCAAGAAATGATTGGGTTATCTCATAAACAACTAACGATAGTTCTCTAGATTTCTGCCAAACATTTAATTTTTCAAAAGAGAATATTTTCATTTTATTTAGTTTATTATTTTAAGTGTTTAGGAGTTTCTTAATTTAAAAACTTTGTTTAAAGTTTTTTATCAAGTGATGGTATTGTTCTAACCATCTAACCTTCTAAACTCGTAACCTTATTCATTAAGTACCGCTTCTAAGCTTGTTTTTGTATTTATAACATCAACCATAGATTGTAGGTGTTGATTTTGAGCATCATACAATTGCAATTGTGCTTGTCTGAGTTCAAAACTTGAGGCAATACCCTCGGCATATTTGATTTGATTTTTGTTTTCGATACGTTCTGCAAGGGCCAAATTTTCTTTATTAGTACGGTATTGTTCAATGGCTAAAATATAATTGCTTCTCGATTGTTTTAACTGTAAGCGTATTTGCTCTTCGGCTTCTGTTAATTGTGTTTTTGCTTTGTCCAAAGCAATTTTAGCTCTTTGAGTGCTTGCACTGCGTTTAAAAGAACTGAAAATAGGGATACTTAAATCAACTCCAAATACAGATGCATCGAACCATTGCGCATCATTTTGTAAAAAATTGAATTGATCGTTAAACGATGTGCTGCCATAATTTACAAATGCATTAAGTGTAGGTAGCGCTCTACTTTTAGCCAATTTTAGTTCAAAAAAACGTTGTTCGTTTAGGTTTTGCGCTAATTTATAGTCTACATTGTTATTAATATTAAAGTCGGCTTCCATTAAACTTAAATCGGTTTGCTTTAGGGTTAAATCGTCTAAGCTTTCCGCCAAGGTTGTTGGAGAATCGGTCATGATGCCTAAAGTTAAATTTAACATCTGAACAGTTATTTCTTTTAAACGTATGGCATTTTTTAACTGATTCTGAACTGAGGATAAAGTAATTTGCAATTGCTCAACACTTTCTTCGTCGCCCAATCCGTTCTCAAATATTTTTTTAGTTTCAAAAAGATTTTTTTCTAACGTTGCGATGTTTTTATTTAATATTTCAACACTTTCTTGGGCTAAAAGAACATTACCATACGCTTCGACAACTGATTTTTTTACTTCTATAGCGGTTTTTTCTTTGTTATTAGCACTGTAGCTTATAAATGTTTTTGCGGCTTGTACGCCAACAATATAAGAGCCATCAAAAATTTGTTGAGATAATGTTGCCGTTGCGCTCAAGGTTTGTGGTACGCTTAAGATTAAAGGAACAAATGTACCAGGCTCACCACCTGCAATTTCTCCAGGTAATAAAGAAACAGGTTGTTTAAGCTGATTTTGATAGCTTACCGCACCAGTAATTTGTGGTAATCCGGCTGCTATAGTTTCCCATTTTTGTTTTTGAGCATCAATAATATCTCTATCTGCATTAATGGCATTATAGTTATTTTTTAGGGCAAAAGCTATAGCTTCTTCTAAGGTGAAGGTTTTTGGTATTTCTTGTGAATATCCTTTTAGCATAACAAAAAAGCTAAATATCACTACTATTTTAAAGTTCATTTATTCGTGGTTTGAGTTGATAAGATTGTTTAATATTTTTCTTCCATCTGGGGTAATAATACCTCTAAGGTGGTATTCTAAATAGTCGTCTTGTAATTTGTTTGTTGGGAACATGTCTGCCGGGAAAAGTTTAAAATCTTTAATGCTTATAACTCCAGAAAAATAAATTCTCGAAACAAAATCTATATTTAAGTTTTCGCGATAAATACCCATTTCTATGCCTTTTTTAATGTTATTTACAACACAATGTTGCATCATATCATACTGTTTACTGCGAATAGAGGCATAAATTTTCGGATAATATTTTTGTAATTGATATTGAGGAGATGATTTTTCATCTTTCAGATGTTCCATTACAAGTTTTTTAATATCTAAAAGTTCTTCAATAGGGTTTTTATGTAAAGCACAAATGGTATCTATTCCTGAAGAAATACTACAGAATAGATGCATAGTGCTTTCTTCAACTAATTTTGTTTTATTTTCAAAATGAGTATAAATAGTTTTCTTTGATATGCCCATTTCGCGAGCTAAATCATCCATAGTAACACTTTTAAAACCAAGTGTTAAAAATAATTCTGTTGCTTTTTCTAAAACTTTTTCTTTCATAATCGGGTGCAAATGTAATCAGGAAACTTTAGAAACAAAATAAGTTTCCTAAGTATTTACAATTATTTAACATTAAAGGAGCTCAATACTTTAAATTGAGCAGAGGAATAGATAAAATGTATTATTTATGATGCTTGTTGGCCTCTACAAATAGAATATTCACTTGATTAATGTATTTTTGAAAAAAAATTGCGCATGCAAACCATTGAAACGTATAGATCAGAATTTATTAGCTATTTAGAGCAAAAAACTAAAGAGAAAGAACCCATAAATTTATACGAACCTATTAGCTATATTTTAGGTTTGGGTGGTAAAAGATTAAGGCCTTTGTTAACGCTAATGACTACGGAAATTTTTGATACTGATTATAGGAAAGCATTAGACGCCGCCTTGGCAATTGAAGTATTCCACAATTTTTCTTTAGTTCATGACGATATTATGGATGACGCTCCTTTGCGAAGAGGAAACCCAACGGTTCACGAAAAATGGGATATTAATACAGGAATACTTTCTGGTGATGCGATGCTTATAAATGCGTATCAATTATTTGAAAATTATGAAGGGGAAACTTTTCGAAGTTTAGCAAAACTGTTTAGTAAAACAGCCATTGAAGTTTGTGAAGGGCAGCAATACGATGTAGATTTTGAAACGCGAGATGATGTTACGATACCCGAATACTTAAAAATGATTGAATATAAAACCGCTGTTTTGGTAGGTGCTGCCATGAAAATGGGCGCAATTATTGCCAATGTTCCAGAAAAGACCCAAAATGATATCTATGATTTTGGTAAAAATTTAGGCATTGCCTTTCAGTTGCAAGATGATTATTTAGATGCTTTTGGAGATCCAGAAACTTTTGGGAAACAAGTAGGTGGTGATATTATTGAAAACAAAAAGACCTTTTTGTATTTAACATCTTTGGCGTCGGTAACCAAACAAGAAGCAAAAGAATTAGAACATTTGTTTTCGATACAGCCTAAAGATGTTACGGATAAAATAAATACCGTAAAAAATATTTTTGTGAATAGTGGAGCTGCGGAACAAACTAAACAAGAAATTGCGTTTTATACTCAAAAGGCTTTTGAAGTTTTAGAAAAGCTACCCATAACAGACGCTAAAAAAATGTTACTTCAAAAATTTGGAGAAAATTTAATGATGCGGGAAGTTTAACTAAAATCCATTCCAAATTCTACCTAATAAGGCCTTAATAAAAGGCAGCGGAGAAGGTGTACTTATAAATTTAAAATCTTCGAAGTAGCTTGTTTCTTCATCTAAAAATTTAAAAATGAGTTGTGGTTTTCTTTTTTTAAATAAGGATTCAAAAATACTACCGCCCTTAGCGTTGTTTTTTGAAATTACATCGAGTAATAGTAAGTCGTAAAACCAAAATTTGTCTTTCTTGTAGAATTTATTCAGTGGTTCATTAGCTTTTAAATGCAAAACTAGCTTTTTTACTTTTTTGGTGGTATTCATAAACGTATAGCCAGTACTCGCTTTAGACCAACCACCAGCAGTACCAATGTAAAGCATGTTATCGGTATTTTTTTGAGCGAAATTATAAGAAGTCATAGGAATGCTTCCTTTTTCTGTTTCGGTAATTTGGTAATTTTCCACTCCTAAATTATCGCTTAAATAGGTTTTAATAGCCTCTTCATATTCCCTTTTTTCAAGCAGCGATTTAGAGAATAAAGTATATTCTACCAGCCCTTCTGTGCTCGAAAACGGTAGCACATACATAAAACGTGTGTTCCCTTTTTGAGGGATTGAAAAATCCATGAAAGTGGCGGTATTTTCATTAAAAACAGACTTGTCTGTTTTAACAAACCAACCTATAAAATGTTGTTGTAAAACGGGGTATTTTTGTTGTTTTAAAGGCTCCTTAAAATCATAAATGCTATTAAAAACTTTCGATGCCGAATAGGTATTATTTGTTGTTTTAACAACCTGAAAATGCTCTTTTTCTTCGACACTTATAACTTCTTCCTGTAAAAAATTTAGGTTTTTATACCCGCTAATTTTTTTTAAATAACGAGCATAAAAATCAACACCCTTAATCATTTTATAGGTATAGGGTGCAATGTGGTATTCTTCGTTTAATTTTTTGCCAGCGAAAAAAATACTTTTCCATTCTTTAAAAAGAATCTCATCAAAATCGCCTTGGCCTTTTTCCCAGAAACACCAAGTTCTGTCATTCGTTTGTTTGGCATCTTTATCTAAAAGTAAAATAGATTTTTGCTTAAAAAAAGGATCTTTACCCAAAGCCTCAGCCAATTGTAAACCAGCAGCTCCTGCACCAATAATAATATAGTCGTACGTGTTCATTAATCTATAAAGTAAGGAATTTTAGTACTTGTTATAATAGGCTTACGTACTTTTTTATTCACTTGTTCGGTTTTTTCTACCACGGCAATAATTTCAACTGCGACATGAATTCCGTATAAATTGTCAGGATTTCGAATGCCTAAAAAGCTCTTTTCAGTATTGGTAACTTTTACGATTCCTGATTTAAAATTTTCTCGTGTGCCTTCTAAACTAGAGGTAAAATCTTCTTTTTCTTTAAATAGTTCGGCATCGGTATCTTTATGAATCACGTAAATATCGCAAATATGAGCGCCAGGTGGCGGACTCAAATTACTTACCGCATTTTGTATGGACGTATCATCTTTAATAAATTTTGTAATCTGTGACGCTAAATTGAAAGACGATAAGGTGTTATGGATATCTTTTTCTTCTCTTGATGCCGTAAATACATAATACCATTCTTTGGTATTTTCAGGAATATTAACAGGAATTATAATCCTATTTTTACCACCTTTTAGCAAAGCATTTGACGTGCTATTAATATAAAATTTTTCGTTTTGAATGGTTTCAGTAACCAATATTTTTTGTGGCGCTAATTGCATTATTTCAGGGCCATATGTAGTATCGTTTTGAATGGCAAAGCCTATTTGAGGTTTTTTCTTTTTGCTAGAATTTATGGTATAGATTACTGAATAATCAGTGTTTTTTTTATTGTCGTTTTTTAAAACTAACTTATAGATACTATTTTTTGAAGCTATTAATTGGGTTTCCAATTTTTTAGTAAAATTTTCTTTGATTTTTAAATTAGAAGGATATTCATAAACCAATAAGCTGTTTTTTTTAGCTCTTTTACTGTTATGAAGTTCAATAGTTAAAATAATGGTATCCGATTCATAAGCAGGAATTAATAGTTCTTTTTCTCCATTTACAGCAATGCTTATTATTTCTTTCTGTACTATTTGTGCATTTATCTTAAAACAGATACTAAAAATAATAAGATAGCGGATGGCTTTCATTTTCAGAGTTTTTTTCAAAGATACTAATTTAAGCTATGGCTTGTTTTCGTATTTGAATTATGAGCATTACATAAATCACCCAATTAAATTACATTTGCACCTCAATATTTAAGCTTAAGATAATGCGGTTTTTAAAAATGGTTAGTGTGTGTCTGTTTTCAGTATCTGGTTGTGCGGCTAATACAGGTTTAAGTTCTATGACAAAAGATAACCAAATTACCTCCCAAAATGACACGATTAAATACCGCGACGAAATGCGAAATTTTGTCATTAAAATTAGTGAATATGCTAAAAGTACAAAACCTAATTTTGCAATAATTCCTCAAAATGGTATAGAACTAGTTACGTTAAACGGTGAAATTTCTGGCTCACCAAGTACCGCTTATTTAAAGGCTATTGATGCGAATGGACAAGAAAGTCTGTTTTATGGATATAACGGCGATAATAAGGCAACTCCTAAAGACACCAAAGATTACACTGTAGATTTTCTGAATGTTTCTAAAGCCAACGGCAATACAATTTTAGTGACAGATTATTGTTATTCAGCTCATAAAGTTTCAGAATCGTATTCAAAAAATGCCGCTTTAGGGTTTGTCTCTTTTGCAGCACCAGAACGCGATTTAAACCTAATTCCTAATAAAGACTTTCCTATTTTCAATGAAAACACAGAAGATATTTTAACCATAAAACAGGCCAAAAATTTCTTGTACTTATTAAACCTAGAAAATTTTGATACTAAATCAGAATTTTTAAGCGCTATTCAAAACACCAATTATGATGTTATTTTAATTGATTTATTTTTTAATGACGGACAGCAATTTACTAGCGAAGAAATATTAAAATTAAAAACAAAGGCCAACGGTTCTGGGCGTTTAGTTGTTGCATACATGTCTATCGGAGAAGCCGAAGAGTATCGTTTTTACTGGCAAAAAGCTTGGAAAAACACAAATCCGCTATGGCTAGATAAAGAAAACCAAGATTGGAAAGGTAATTTTAAAGTAAAATATTGGAATGCTGATTGGCAAAAAATAATATTAGGCAGTGAAAATGCCTATTTAGATAAAATTTTAAACGCTAATTTTGACGGTGTTTACCTCGATATTATTGACGGTTTTGAATATTTTGAAGAAGAGTAAACCATTAAAAATGTGGTATTATTCGTCAAAAATGCGTTTCAAAGAGTAATCTTAGAGATTAAACTAATAAAAGTTACTATCAACCTATTTAAGATTTTCTTTGTGTTCTATATTTTGGAGCTTTTAAACCAAAATTAGTTAGAGAATTAACCTTGAAAGAGAAAATACAAGTTTTGCTAATTACCGAGGGTACTTACCCTTACAACACCGGTGGTGTTTCTACATGGGCACATAGTCTTTGTTCTGACGTTCGCAATGTAGACTATACTCTATACGCTATAAACGCAGTGGTAGAAAGCAAAACTCAATATCCAATAACACCATCAGTTAAAAAAATAATTCAGGTGCCTATGTGGTCGCCAGAAGAGCCTTTTGATTGTGTTGATTATGATGTAAAGTACTCAAAGATTCTAAATAGTCGAGAAAATACCACTGAGCTTAAAATAGCGAACGAATTTTGTCCCGTTTTTGAGAAATTTATCAATGAAATTTATGCAGAAAAACATTCCGTAAAAATTTTAGATGATTGTTTTAAAGCTATGTGGAAATTTTTTCAATCGTACGACTATAAAATTACCATGACGAGTGAAGCTGTTTGGAACTCATTTGGCAAAATAATTAAAGCCAACTTAAATCAAACCGAATTAGAAGCCATTACTCTTGAGCATTTAACCACAGGTATGCGCTGGATTTATCGTTTTTTAATTCCCATAGCTATTGATGTGCCCAAAGTAGACATATCGCATATTACCATTTCAGGTATTGCGGTTTTACCCGCTTTAGCTTTAAAATACAAATACAATACGCCCATGATGGTTACAGAGCATGGGGTTTTTATTAGAGAAAGATTAATAGCGATTAGTGCATCAGACTATTCTTATTTTTTAAAGAAAATGTTGATTAACTTCTCAGAATGTATCACCAAATTGGTCTATCATCATTCTGAAATAATAATTACAGTAAACAAGTTTAACATGACTTGGGAAAAATATTATGGCGCTGATGTAAATAAAATTAAAGTGATTTACAATGGGGTAGACCCTAACTTTTTTAAACCAGGAGAAAAACCTTCACATTTAAAAAATATACCTACTGTTGTTGCGGCTGCTCGTATTTTTGATTTAAAGGATATTTTAACCATGATCCAAACTGCAAATGTGGTTAGAAAAACAATCCCGAATGTGCAGTTTTTTGTCTATGGTAATAAAGATGCAGTACCCGAGTACACCGATGAATGTGAAGCTTTAATAAAAGAATTAGGCGTCGAAAACAATTTTTTCTTAAAAGGATTTCATGACCGTCCGGAGCTTTTATTTGCGGAGGGTGATATTTCTATTTTAACTTCAATATCCGAGGGTTTTCCGTATACGGTAATTGAATCTATGAGTTGCGGAATTCCTGTAGTGGCTACCGATGTTGGGGGCGTTTCAGAAGCTCTAGACGATTCTTGTGGGTTTATTTGTAAGCCTAAAGATTATAATGAAATTGCAGAAAAAGTCATCACATTATTACAAAACGAACAATTGAGACGTTTTATGGGCGAAAATGCTAGAAAAAAAATAATAGAGAATTTTACTATTGAAAACTTTATTAGCGCCTTTGAAGATACTTATGAAGAACTTCATACAACGCAAAAGACTTTAAGCGAAAAATCATTCACTAAATACGAATTTTAAAAAAACAAAGTTATTCATATTGCTTCCCCCCATTCATGAAGGTACATCAAGAAAATACAGCCCATATAAGTCAAAAGGTCATCCAAAAAGTGGGTAATCCTGTGAGCGAAATGGTAGTTTTGGCAACCTTAGAATCCTTCGGGATTAGAAATAAAGATGTCGACACTGATTACGGTTTTGACTCTATTTTTGATATGGCGATGTATATTTTTAAAGACCTAAAACAAAAGCCAATTGCAGAATTAAGAAACTTAAACGAGTTAAAGCCACCTAAAAAAGGAGATAAGTCTATTCCTATTTCTGATTATTTATGGATAAAGGCAAAATTATTAGTACAGTATTATCCTTTGGGCATTTTTCACTTATTTCCTATCGTCATACAAATTGTCTGTATTATTCTTTTTGGATATTCCCTTTGGACTTTCTTAGGTTTTAATGTAGTACAATCTACAGCGGTAGTTTTTGGTGTAATTTTTGGCTTAATTATTTCCGGAGGCTATGTTCAGGTTTTAGGAAGGCAAGCTTCGTTTTATTGGCATCACCAAGAGTATCAGAAATCTAAAATTGTAGTTTACAAGCTTATAAAATCGGGTGTTAAAGGAAACGTAGTGGTATTTGCAGTTTTAGCAATTGTGAATTTTTTATTCAATTTATATCCTTTTAGCTTTTTCTTAATAACGTTTATTTATGCCTTTTTAATTGGCTTATTGCTCTTGGTTTCGGCACCTTTTCATACCATTAAGCATCGTTGGGCAATTTCTGTTGCTATTTCTGTGGGTACACTGCTTGCACTTTCTCTTAAATTATGCACTACGTTACACATATTTTTTACCCATTGGATAGGTTTATGTGTTGCAATACTAATTTCATTAATTTTCTTAAAACTTATTTTTAAGAGTAAAATTAAAACGGCTAAAACGGTACAATCAAACCCTAAAAAAATTATGGTGATCTATAGAAATTACAAATACTTTTTCTATGGTGCCTTAATTTATGTCTTTGTTTTTTTAGATCGTTTGTTGGCTTGGTCGGCACCATTTGGGATATCGCATAAATTTATTTTCTTATATGAGAAAGACTATGAAATAGGGATGGATTTAGCCATACTTATATTTTTTATGTTGGCAGGGGTGTTAGAATATGCTATCGCCGCTTTTAGTAAATTTCTCGATATTAAACAAAAAAATATTAAATTTTTAGATGCAAGAGAATTTAATAAAAGTCTCTATAAAATGTACTGGGGACACATTTTTTTATTGTTTTTAACCGCCATAGGTACCACAACTTTTGTGTACTTAATTGTAACACAACCTTGGGGTTATCAAGCAAGTTTTGGGGAAACTTTAAATCCTTTAAGTATTAAAGTTTGTGTTTTAGGTGGTATTGGCTATTTTTTTCTGACTTGGGGCATGTTAAATGCATTATACTTATTTACCCTCAATCAACCATCAGCGCCATTAAGAGCCTTGGTAATAGCAACAAGTATTAATTTAGGAATAGGTTTTATATGTAGTCGATTTTTAAGTTATGAATATAGTGTTATTGGGATGCTTGTCGGGGCTTTTGTTTTTATGGTACTTACCATTAAAACGATACATGTATTTTTTAAAAAATTAGATTATTACTACTATGCGGCATATTAAACTTTTTTATTTTTTATTGCCTTTTTTGGCGACCGCTCAGAATGCTACTAAAAGCGCTAAGACAGATAGTTTTTTTATTTGTTATGGAAAAATTATGCCCGAAAAAGTATTTGGTTATGATGTGGTTATTTTAGAATCTCAGTTATATAATACCGATGAAATTAAACAATTTAAAGCACAGAATAATACGGTTATTGGGTATATAAGTCTAACTGAAATTCATCCTACGTCTACCTTATACGAGAAAATCAAAAACTATACGTTTGGTAAAAATGATATTTGGGGAAGTTATTATATTGATATCGCAAAACCGCAAGCACAAGAAATTATCTATCAAGAAGTAGATAGCATACTACAAAAAGGTTTTGATGGTTTGTTTATGGACAACTTAGACAACGCTTCGCAATGGGGTGTTTTAAAAGATCATAAGTGTAGTTTAGTCCAATTAGTAAAAGAAATTAAAAAAAGGCATTCTTCTATTTATTTAATGCAAAATGCTGGACTTTTTGTCGCTAAAGATTTAAAGAATACTACCGACAGTATCTTAATCGAGTCTGTAATGACCGCTTACAATTTTGAAAAAAATGAATATGCATTTAGAGAAGATACTTCAAAAAAAAATCTACTTCAAGAGCTTACTACATTAAAAAAAGAATGTAAAAAGCAGATTTATATTTTGGAATATGCTGCATCAGAAAAAATGAAAGAAACGATAGAAACTTCGTTATCTAAAACTACTTTTTCTTTTTCAGTTGCCAATATAGATTTACAGCATATTCCTGAATTTAAAAATATAAATAATTAACTATGTTTTTATTTGATTCCGTTCTTCTTGGACCTTTACGTATGCTAATGCTCTTTTTTGGAGTGTTGTTAGTACATCAAATAATTACAAGACAAGCGATAACAAACTATACGTTAGATTACATAGTTCCGCGCTTAGCAATATATTGTGCAAGCGTACTTATTTTAATTTTTGTATTAATTCAGATTAATATGTACGATATGTTTTCGTTATTATTAATTTTATTGATATTGTTGATTCTTGTTTATTTTCAGTCTAAAAATCCATTTCATATTATTAAAGGGATCAACGCCAAAAGAAAATCATTTTTATTAAACTTCTTTAAATTTATTGAACGAGACATTAGCTTTAAAAAACTTTTTAAGAATAATGAACGCTATTTATATCCGAGAAAAATAAATTTTATTCTTGTTTCTGCCTTTGCTTTAGGCCTTACCACATTTATTTCTCGATATATTTTTCTGAAAAACGATTTGTATACCCTTTCTGATTTATGGATTAAAAATTTAGATAAAATAAAGGCATTTAATACTGGGAGCTGGTTTCAAAAAGGACTAGAAGTTAATGGAGAACTTGCATTCATTAATTTTTATGCTAAAATAACAAGTACTAGCGATGAAATGGCCATGCATTCTTTTGGTTTAATTGAAAGCTTCGGATTAGCTATAATTTTATATTGGTTAGTAAAAAACTTGGTTAAATCTCAGTTTAAAGCTCCAATAATAGCGGTATTATTTTTTGCAGTATTCTACAGGTACTTACCTATAAATATTAATTTACTTTTAGAACACAATCCACTATACTTCGCATTTTGTTTTGCCTTACCAGCTATGTTATTTACGGTAAAGCCAAGAATATTTAAAGGTACTGAAAGGTCTTTTTTTATAGCACTTTTGTTATTATACTTAGCCATTAGTCTTACCAGTTTATTTGTGTACGTAATACTATTGCCTTTATATTTTGTCCCAGCTTTAGTTTTAAATCTGAATAAAAATTCAAAATTTGTACTAAAAAGTATCTTAGCGTATTTTTTAAGTTTGGCTATAAGTTTCGGTGTTTATTATTTAGCGTCAATTTATACATCGCAATCTTTTAAGGAGTTTTTAATAACCAGTTTTTTACAAGTAAATTCATACACCTATTTTCCTCAGTTAATTGTACCTCTAGATCAGCTTTTGTTAATTTATACTATTGTAGGTTGGTTTACGGCAGGCTTCTTAGTGTTCCTAGTGTATAAGAATAGGAGGAAGTGGATGCCCGCCTTGGTATTTCAATTGTTTTTTAATGCATTTATGTTGTTAAACAAAATAAATTCTATTTGGTTTGATAAAGATTTATACTTTCAATCTTTAGCCGTTTTATTAGTTATTTCATTTGGTATTTTGGTAGGTATAGTCGTTTATTTTTTCAAAATCACCATCCCTAAAAAGCCAGTACTTAGAGCTATTAGTTTAAGTATCTTTTTTGCCATATTATTAATATTTTCTTATTTAACCAACGGATTTTATGATTATAACACGAAAGAATCAGAAGTTTTAAAGGCCGATATTTTAAAGGTGTATGATGAGCTTTCAAACGACTACTTGCCTTATTCTTACGCAGTGGTAAACCAAGCTTATGGGCAAAGCATTAGTGCTAATATGCACCATTTTATAACCTATGACGATTTTATCACAAACTACGTAAAAAGAGATTCTATTTACCAAATAGTTAAAGATAATAAACAGGTGATTAAAGATCATCCAGAATACATATTGCCCCAAAGTGTTTTTGTTTTTATCGCAAAAAATGCTAAAGAAAATTCAAAATATGATTTAGCTACTTCAGAAACTGTTTTAAGTGTATTAGAACAACAACTGGCACAACTTAAAAAAAAGGGTAGAAACATAGCCCTTTTCTATCAAGACGATTATATGCAGGTTTATCAAATTATAAACAAAGAAAAGGCTTCAAAAATCGATGATTTAATTTTTGATTTTTAGGCTATTTAAAAATATTACACATCAAAAAAGAATTTTAGATATCTAATTGGTATTTACAGTATTAAAAAGAAAGTTTGAATGAAATTAATAAAATTTTTAAGTATTCTGCTTATAACAATTCTTGTGACTAGTTGCCAGCAAGATTTATATAAGTTTACCCAAGAATTTAGCATTCCTGAGGTAAACCAAGAACCGCCAGTAATTCAGTTTATTCATAATAATGATGCTGAAAGTGCTTTTGAAGAAGCCAATCTTAGAAAAGTGGCGGATTATACTAAAATGCCTTACGAAGCTATTTCAGTAACAGATTTCAATAAAAACAAAAACATACGTTTATCAACAAGAGTCCTTTGTATTTATGACCCGCAAAGTATTACCGATGTAGCTGTAGATACCCTATTGTCTTTCGTAGCCAAAGGTGGCACCTTAGTTTTTACAAAAACAACAACAGATAAAAGATTTGGTTTTCTTTTAGGGTTAAACCCTGACGCCACTATGGAAATCGATGCTACTGCTAACGGTTATTATTTTAAAGAAGCCATATTTCCTGGAAAAAAGAATTTTTCTTTAGCCAAAAAACCCTACCCTCATAAGGGGCTAAAAGACCATAATTTTTCTGACAAAATAAAAATTATGGCGACTGCTCAAGACGCAAAAAATTATCCGTTAATAATTCAAAATGAAATAGGTAAGGGAAAGGTAATATTTTATAATTCTACCGATATTTTATCTAAAAATCTTCGTGGTTTAATGTTTTCTAATGTTTTAAACGGATTGCAAGGTATTCCTTACCCAATAGTAAATGTTGCAACTATTTTTTTAGACGATTTTCCATCACCCATTTACAATATTAATAAAGAGCCCATAAAAAAAGAGTTAGGTGTAACGGTTGCCGATTATGTGACAGAATATTGGTGGAACGATATGAAAAAACTAGCCAAAGAGGAGAATATTGATTATACAGCGTATGTAACTTTTGATTATAATGCTTACGTAATTCCGCCTTTTACCTTTAAAGAATGGGATAAAAATACCTTTCAAAAAAATGGTATACAACAACAAAAAAGTAGTTGGTTGGGCCGAGATATTTTAGCGAATGGTCACGAACTTGGTTTTCATGGGTACAACCATGTGTCGATAACCAAAGACAATTGGAAACAAAATGAATACATAGGTATTGCCTTAAACACAGCCATTAAAAAATGGAATACCTTAGAATTTAAAGATTTACCAGTTAGTTATGTGCCACCATCAAATATCATAGATAGTGTTGGTATATCAGAATTGCATAAAGGTATGCCTAGTCTGCGCTATATGCAAAGTACGTATTTAGGGGATTTAGAAGAAGGTGGTAATAGAGAATTTGATCCTGAACCTTACAACAACGCTTTATTTGGATACCCAAGAATAAGTAGTGGTTTTTATCTTGAGCCTTTCAATGAATTTGCAATTGAGTCAATGTATTTATATACAGGTATCTGGACGCATTTTGTGCACCCAGATGATGTGTATCAAATTCCGGATGCATCAAATTCTAAAACAAGTGGAGACTATGAATATAGAAATGCAAATAGCCTACCATGGTATTCAAAAGGCACAAAAACAGGATTGTTAGATACCTTTAAAAATCATATTACATCGTTTAAAAAAGCGCATCCAATGTCGCGTTTTTTAACCGCTAAAAAAGGTTCAGAATTGGTAATGGACTGGCGCTATGCTTATTTTTCGCATTTACGGGTAGATGGTAATTATATTGTTGAAAGCGATGCGGGTTTTAAAAATAAACAAGAACATTTTTGGTTGCTCTATGCCAGTAACGAAAATCAAAAACTTATTGATGCAGATTTACTTTCGCAACAAGCCGATTTTAAAAAAACACCCTTTTTGTATGGTAGTTTGTACACCATAAAAACACCTAAAACCTACATTTCTTTACCCGATCTACGCTTAAAAGGGTATAATGCAGGTTTGAATGATGGCGCCGAAAAAAATAAGGCTTTTGAAGCTTCAAAAGACTATTTTTTAGCAGAAGAGTTGTTAATGCCTCTTGTTGAAAAAGTGCGAAAGTTGGTGGAAGAAAATAAATTAAGAGAGGCAAGCGATCTACTAATTAGTCATATCAAAGAAGACAAAACACCGATTAGTAAAAAAATATGGACAGACTTAGCCACCTATTTAATGTGGCAAAAAAATACCACAAAAATCTGGGAGGTGTTAGATGCCTATTACACAGAAAAACCAACGAAAGAAAATGCTGAGTTAGCTTTTGATATTTCAAAAATAGCAGATTATCCAAGCCTTACAGTTCGAGAAAAATGGCTTTTTAGACAAATTTCTGAGGGCACAACAAATAAAGAGGTACTAACCAGTTATGTAGACTATTTTAACTCCGATACGTATAAAAACACCGTGAATATCGCTTTAGAACGTTTAGTTGAACTTTACCCAAATCCGGTAAACAATAAAAATTATATAGTGCATTTAATGACCTATGATTTAGAGCAATTAATACCTTCATTAAATAAACTAGCTGTTTGTGATGCAGCATATGCAGATATGGCTACTGATATTACTTGGGTTTATGCTAATAAATTTCATTTTGACAAAGCCATAGCATGGGAAAAGTGTAGTACCGGAATTACACAAGAAACCTTAAACAGTTGGATTGTTAAGAGTGACTCTTTTGAAAGTTATAAAAAAACAGATTTTCCTTTTTACATGACTATTTTAGTAGCTAATGATGAAAAAAATGCTTTAGATAATCTTCAAAATATACAGCCTTGTCAGCCTAATTTAATCCCTATTGCTAAAGAAATTGCTTTAACCTATAGCAACTCAAAATTATATAGAGAAGCGTTGAAATGGTCAGAATGTGCAGAAGGCTTGTCTATTACCTCAAAATTATCATGGTTATATGAACTTAAAGATTATCAAAGTTTAGTAACTACCTATACTGCTTACAGTAATGAAAACCCAGAAGATTACAATGCAAAAATCTTTATGAGTGTATTATATATTTATATGGGCAAACTTAAAGAGTCAGCACAAATAACGGCTAATTTGCCAGAAACCTTAGATAAATCAATCTTACAAAAAAGAATTAATGACGATATTAATACGCTAAATGCCACACAACAGAAAGACATTTTAGATAATTATGGGGAGTTATTATTTCCTCAAATGCGTAAGAATATTAATAAAAATATCCGTCAAGAAGAAGGTAATTCCATTAGTTTAAATAGTTACACCATAAACGATAGGTTAGAGCCTACAACGGTTTCAAACATTTTAAGTTATAATTTTTTCGATAAAAAACGAAATATTCATAGTATTTCTGCCACTCAAAGCAACATGTTTCCGATTCTATTTTTTCCTGTAGATGATGAAAATAAACGACATGATTTATTTGGACTAGAATACCGATTTAAAAATCAAAATTATAAACCCATCCGTTATTTTTTAAGTGCAAGAGTAGAGAGAGATAATTTTGAAGAATTTTATTATCATGCAGGTGCCGGAATTAACTTTTCAAAAGCGGCTCAGTTTTCTTCTTTTCAATTAGATTTTTTTCCTGTGCGTTCTGGACCAGGCCATAGTTTAGATCTATACCGTGGAGAATTTAATAATTACAATGAGTTTACCATTTCTAACAGAGCTAAACAAATAGTGGCATTTCAGGCGAATTATTATACCGATGAGGAAGTAGAAGGTTTGGTTTTAGGAAGAACTGAGCTGGCTATAGTTAAGCAAAAAAAGTTTAGCTTTTCTCCTTATATTGAAGGTTCATTTAGCAGAGGAACTGTAGATAAACGAGACGGGTACCCGTATTGGATGGCTTTAGAACGTCTTTACGGCGGCGGCGGTGCTGTAGTAAATATAGGCAATGAAACTACAAATTTTAGAATGACCTTGGATGCATCGATGTTTGCAGAAAGCCAACAGCCAAATTTTGAGCGTTATACGGGGAATATAAGTTTTAGAATTAAAAACTTTACCACTATTAAAGGGGCGTTTGAGGTGTACACTATCGAGAATTTTTTCTCTAACATTTTTCAATTAGGCATAGTTTATGATTTTAAGTAATTAGCAGTACTTTTATATGCAATACAGTTAGTTTTTTACATCAATTCGTTTGAATTTTGTACTATGAAAAAAATGTTATTTTTATTATTCTTGATGCCCATGACAACTTTAGCACAGCATACCTTAACTCTAAAAATTACCAACGTAAAGAACACGAATGGCGAAATTAGGGCAGCAATTTATGATAATTCCGAAGATTTTTTAAAGTTTGATAAGGTTTTTAAAGCAGCAGCAGAAGATGCCAGCAAAGGAACCACGACATTAACGTTCAAGAATGTTCCAGTGGGCACCTATGCAATAGCCGTTTTTCATGACGAAAATTCTAACGAAAAGTTAGATACAAATTTCGTGGGATATCCTAAAGAAGCTTTAGGATTTTCAATCGGAAAAATGAAAACCTTTGGACCGCCTAGTTTTCAAGAATGTGCTTTTAAGTTAGATGCTGATAAAGAACTTACGATTGAGATTAAGTAAAGGTCTCCCCTAACCCCTCCGAAGGAGGGGAATACTTTACAGATAATATATTATTTGTTACTTCGTCTATTGAGTTTGAACTTTTTTTTATTTCTAATCTCGTATTCCGTAATTTTTTTAACTAAACTCCTAAACTTTTTTTGAACTCTTGCACTGAGCGTCGCCGAAGTGTAAACTTGAACTTAAGTTTTCTCTAAAAAAGAAAATTATCACCATTTTCTATCATCCATTTTCAATTTTCAATTTTTCATTATTAATTATTAATTATTCATTATCCATTTTCAATTTTTCATTTTCAACTTTCAACTTTTCATTATCCATTTTCAATTATTAATTATTCATTCCCATACCCAACTGGTCTTTTCCAGCGTATTGGTGGGGCAGGTTCTGGTTTTATAGTGAATTCTTGAGTTTTTAGAAGTCTTAACGCTTCTTCAACACCTTTTTCTAATTGTGGGTCTTTGCCTGCTAACAACGATTTTGGGTCTTGAATAACTTCAATATCTGGCGCAACACCGTCACCTTCAACCGCCCATTCGCCATTAATATCATAAAAACCACCGCGAGGAGCAACCATTCTACCACCATCAATAAACGGTGGAGTATCCCAAGTACCTACAAGTCCGCCCCACGTTCGTGTGCCCACTAAAGGACCTACTTTTTTCATGTGGAACATATAGGGTAATAAATCGCCACCGGATCCAGAACGCTCGTTAATCAACATCACCTTAGGACCAAAAATACCTGCTGCAGGTGAAGTCCATGGTCGGTTTCCTTCAGTTTTACTATTAAAATAGCCGTAAGGAGTTCTCGTCATAATATCAATCATATAATCTGCCGCAGAACCGCCGCCATTATTGCGCTCGTCGATAATGACTCCTTTTTTATCTTGTTGTGAAAAGTAATAGCGATTAAAAGATGTAAAGCCGCCGTTTCCTGTATTTGGCACGTACACATACGCTAGTTTTCCGCCCGAAAGTTCATCAACTTTACGTCGGTTACTTTCAACCCAATCATAAGTTCTTAAACTTCTATCGCTACGAACAGGTTTTACTAGAATTTCTTTTCCTCCTGTATTTCCTGATGTATTTATGGTAAGTCTTGTTTCGCGACCAGCAGTTTGCTCTAAAAGTAAATATGGGTTTGTGGCTGAGGTAAGGGGTTTTCCGTTAATAGCGGTAATAAAATCGCCTTCTTTTACTGCAATACCTGGCTGTGCTAAAGGTGCTTCTGCATCAGCATTCCAGCTTTCACCGGTATAGATTTTTGAAATTTTGTAAAAGCCATTCTCTAGCACTAAATCGCATCCTAAAAGTCCGACAGGCACCGTTTCAACATCGGGCATATCGCCACCCGAAACATACGAATGCCCAATAGCTACTTCGCCACTCATAATGTCCACCACATAATTTAGGTCAGTACGATGGCGTACATGTTTTATCCAAGGAGAATACCACTCGTAAATAGTGTTCCAAGGCGCTCCGTGCGTGTTATTCACGTAAAGAAAATCACGCATATAGCGCCATCCTTCTTTAAAAATTTGCTCGTATTCTGCGGTTGGGTCTACTTTTATTTTTATAGTTATGGGTAAATTATCTTTACTTGCATCAGGCTTGGAAGCGGTTTCGGTTAACATCCACGAGTTATTTACATTGAGTAAAATATGCTTGCGATCTTCAGAAACTACCATGGAGTTTACTTTTGTAGCATACTCTTCGGCCTTCATTTTTTCCACATCGTATTTGTGTAAGGTAAGTCCGTTTTCATTAGGAATACTTTCGGCAATAAATACCGTATTTTTTGGTCCTTTCGCTAAGGTGGCATAATTCCGATCTGGGAGTGGTAAATTGATAATTCTATTATAAATTCCATCTTCATCAATCTTAACACTTACTTTCGGCGTTTTATCTTCTTCTTTATCCTTATCTTTTCTAGTATTTTTTGATGCGATTTCTGGCTCGCTTACTGCTTTTTCTTCATCGGTTTTAGGTAGGTTTGGCGATTTTCCGTCTTTTGATAGGACAATGGCGTATAGGCTATAAGTAACATTAGCATCGTAAGAGCTCATATCTAACCAGCCCGATTGTAAACCATAATTGGTGCTCGCTAAAAAGTAAAGGTATTCGCCAGAGGCATCCCAAACAGGGCTAATAGCATCAGCCATACCGTCAGTAAGTTGTATTGTTTTTTTACTGTTTAGATTGTAGGCAAAAATAGCTTTAAAGTTACTCACCAGTTGTTTTGGATAGGTTATCCATTGGCTATCTGGAGACCAAACTGGGTTCATAGTTCTATTCGGATGTGCATACGAATCGGTCGCTATTTTCTCCGCATTTCCTGAAGTTAGATTGATGATCCAAACATTATAATCCGTATCAGAATACGCAATATAATTACCATCGGGAGACCAATCTGGTACAAAATAAAAAGTATTATTAGGTAATTTATAGCTTTTTTGATTTTCACCATCTTGGTTGGCAGTTACTAATTGATATTCACCAGAAGCATCAGAAAACCACGCTATTTTATCGCCTTTTGGCGACCAAACAGGTGCGCGATCTGCAACGCCTGATGAATTCGTAATATTTTTCCAAGTGCCGTTTTCTTTAGGAACTGTAAAGATTTCACCTCGATGCTCAAAAACGGCTCTTTTTCCTGTTGAAGATAAATTAGCATTACTTAGTTGCCTAGCACTAACATCTTCCCAGCGTGGTCTTGAGAAATTCATATCACCATTTACGGTGATCGAAAGTTGTTTTGTTTCGCTTGTTTTAGGGTTTAAAAGATGTAAATAACCGCCTTGCTCGTAAACAATAGCAGTTTGGCTGGCATCTAAACTTTTAACATCGAATTTTTTATGAAAAGTAAGTTGTTTCTCAGCTTTTGTTTCAGGATCAAAAGACCAAATATTACTCGCAAAATCTCGCTCTGATAAGTAAAACACCTTATTATTGAACCAAACAGGATCTAAATGGCGTTCTTGAGTAGGTTGTGGAGTAGTCATTAAATCTTTAGTCTGCATGTTCACTATCCAAATAGGCATGGCTTGGCCACCTCTGTAATTTCGCCATTCAGGATCCCAGGAGGTTATTGGTGTATAAGCGATATATTTACCATCATCAGAAATTTCGCCATAGGCGGCTCTAGGTATATCAATCGCCACAGGAAAACTTCCGTTTACCGAAACTTTATATAATTTATTGGTAAGTGTAGGTTGAGCCTCTCTCCCAGATCTAAAAAGTACTTCGCCATCTGGTGTCCAGCCTTGTACAAAATCGCCGTCTGGGTGATAGGTTAAGCGTTTAGGTTCACCACCTTCCGATGGAATGATGTAGACATCGGTATTCCCATCGTATTCTGCGGTAAAGGCAATAGTTTTACCATCTTTTGAAAAATGCGGACTAGATTCGTAGCCTTCATTACTCGTTAATCGTATAGCATTACCACCATTGATACTCGTTTTCCACAAGTCATTTGCATAAACAAAAACAATTTCGGTTTCTGATGCTGTGGGTTGTCGTAGTAGTTGTGTTCCTTGCGCTTTTGAGTAAAATGATGCTAAAAAAATAATGATGGAGTAGTAGATTTTCATGAGTTGAAGTTTTGTGAAATAAATGTAACGAAAAGTTTACATATAAGAAAATGGAATATTGAGTAGGACAGGAGTAAGGTATTTAAATTACAATAAAAATTACATCATTTTAAAACTTTATGAGAGTTAAAATTATGGATTCGTTTTTTTACCGACTAAAAATAAATAGCACAAAAAATGTATGATTATATTTGTAGACGCTAATTTCCCTATAATAACCTATTGTAAGAACTTGCAAATTCATTTTTAATGTTAAGCTAGTCAATAGTAAATTTTTAAAATAAAACATAAAAAAACTGTCTTGAAATATCTAATCACCCTTATTTTAGTAGCTTCTTTTGTGAGTATCGTTTACGGATTTTCTATCTTAGAAGAGCAGATGACTTTTGCACACAAATGTATTGGTTTTGGTACCGTTGGTATATTTTTAGTCGCCATGCCACTTTTTTTACTCAGCGTTAGCAAAGGAAAAAAATTAAAGGATTACATGTTGAACGAAGAAAATATTCTAAAAATGCGAGACCAAAACACTAAAAAGTCTGATAACCAGCAAGGTAAATCATAATTTTTTACACTATTTTGAGAAAATTTATTAAAATATGATACATTTGTAATAGTATTATTTTTAATTTTTATTCAAATGACCGGAACAGTAAAATTTTATAATGTATCTAAAGGCTACGGATTCATTACTAACGACAAAACAGGAAAAGACATTTTTGTACATGCTACATCTTTAAATGGCGCTGAGCTTAACGAAGGAGACAAAGTAGAATATACAGAAGAAGATGGTAAAAAAGGTATTGTTGCTGCACAAGTAGAAGTGATTGGCTAATTATTTTTTTTAAGGGATTATTTAAAAAGGGCAATTTAAAACTTACGTTTTAAAACTGCCCTTTTTTATACTACTTTCTTTTTCGACTAAAAAATCGCTTTAATAAGGTGGCAGCTTCTTCAGCTAAAACGCCACCTTCTATTCTAGTTTTTGGATGCAATTTTGTGCCCATAACACCACAACCCCGTTCTTCGTCTTTCGCGGCGTATACAATTCTCGAAATCTGACTCCAATACAAAGCCCCTGCGCACATTTGGCAAGGCTCTAAAGTCACATATAGCGTGCAATCTTTTAAATATTTACCTCCTAAAAAATTAGCCGCTGAGGTTATGGCTTGCATTTCTGCGTGTGCCGTAACATCATTTAACTGCTCAGTTAAATTATGAGTTCTTGCAATAATTCTATCTTGTACCACAATAACAGCGCCCACAGGCACTTCGCCTTTTTCAAAAGCAGTTTCAGCTTCTTGCAAAGCTTTTTTCATAAAATAGGTGTCGTCGTAAGGTAAAATCATGCCTCAAAAATAGAAAACAACTTTAATAGTTCTATCTTTTTATTTTACTTCTTTGATAAATAGGAATTTTTACACCAGCATATACATTAAATACTCTTGCACTTTGTGAAAATAAATTGCTAATAACCGTACTGGAACCAAGCATAAGTGGTCCAAAACGAAGGCCTGAGCCTATATCAACGCCGCCAAATTCACCAAAACTAATAGGTGTATAAAAACTAAAAACTTTAGACTCATATCTTGGCGTTATGGTAAAAACGTTCAACATTCTTGTGGTTAAGGCTTCTCCCTTTTTGTGCATAGGTTGAATATAATTAACGCTGGTAAAAAAGTGTTTACTAAAACTATAATCTAAATTTAATCGGATTGCCGTTGGTAAGTTTACCTGAACATCTTCAATAGTGGTTGTGCTGGGAAAATTATCCTCTAAAGCTTGTCCTAAATCGTTTTCTAATTCATCGGCGGTAACTGTGCCGTTTATATCATAATTTGAGGTTTCTACATCGGTATACGTAATACTACCAATATCTGTTAAAGCAACACCTAATTTCAGCTTATATTTATTCAAGCCTCTATAATCATCACTGTATTCATCATAATCAGCATGATTAGGTCTCCATTCGTAAACAAAACCAATATCGGCTCCGAAACCTGGTGTAGTATCTTCAAAAGAATACTCTTCATCTTCTAAATCTACACTGGCGTTGTACAAAAAACTGCCTGATGTGGTAAGTGTATTTGTGGCCGCGGAGTAGTTTCCACTTACTGAATTTGAATTTCCTTGAGCTACGCCAGCACCTAAAAGATATTTAAACGTGACACCTGCTTTTAAAAAATTTTGTTCGTTATTAATAACTGTTCTACCATAGGCTAAACCCACTTCACCCCAAACGTGCGTGATGGTATTTAACTGTTCCATATTAAATGAAAAGTCTTCATTTAAATCAAATTCGTCTGCTAGACTTTCAAACAATTCGCCATTTATATTATTCACATTGAGAATTCCTCGTACCCTTGTTACCACTCCAATGCTACTTTTAGGACTTAAATTAAACATAAAAGAAGGGCCGACAACATCTACGTTTAATAGAAAATTATTCTGTTCTGATGGGAATCGGGTAATGTCTTCTTGAAAATTAAAATCGTCTAAAAGGCTTAATCCATTATCTAAGGTTAAGGCTAAATAATCTGTTCCAAAAAGCGCATCGCCTGAAAATAAATTAATTTCTGCTTGTAAACGTGAATCGGTAACATTTGCAGGGTTAAAAATGATGCCATGCACACCGGTATAATTATCGGCTTCCATGCCTAAATAAGACTGCGCATTTACCCATATAGCTAATAAGATAAATGATGGTGTTAAGATTAATTTTTTCATATGGTTGAATTTTAAAGGTTTCTTAATGTAATTAAAACGCTGTCTAAAACATGTTGTTACTAAACAGCGTTTTTGTTAACTAACTAAATAAACAAAATGAAATGTTATGGTTAATGTTTTAGTTACTGCTTTTTAGCGCCCATAAAATTCTTTATACCTTTCATCAATAATACCATCGCCGTCATCGTCATATTCATCAGAAATAATTTGTAATTCATTCCCAGAAATTATTGCAATTACTTGATAAATGTCAGCATCAAGAATAGGTAATAGTTCCTCATAATTAACGCCATTTTCATCGGTATTTTTAGCAAAGTATTCCACCAAAGTCAATAGATTGCTAGCGTTATCATAAGACCAATTACCTGCGGATTCGTAAGTATCAAAGCTATCGTAAACAGTACTATTTACTTCTTTTCGTGAATATTTTGATTCATAAGCGAAAGTACCGTCAGCATTAAAAATTAAAAACCCATAGTCTGTAATATAACAACCAAAACTATCGCAATACTCAATACCTGCTTCTTCAATTGTTGTACTGCCTTCATAAAAGTCTTCATAATACATAAAATTCCATTGCCCAAGTAGGGCAGTACTACCTCCCCATTCTTTAACCGTAATACAAACAGTTTGCGGAGCGCTGATATTGCCCTGATCGTCATAAACACAAATTTCATAACAAAATGTTTCCGCATCAAATTGTGGCGTAAAACCTAAATTTAGCCTGAATTCTGTGCCTTTAGCTGTTTTTGTATTCTTTGATTTTTTAAAGAGCCTGGGAGAATTAAATGGGGATGATTTCCCTGTATTCTCATTCGCTTCTAAATCTACATCATAATAGGAGGTAGCAGCTTTATTTTTGTCATTTATAAAACGAATATAAGCGCCAGACACATCTGCGTTTGTGCTAATAGGTATTTCAAAACCGGCATCTAAAAAGGCATTTTCGCTTACCTCTGGCAAACTCAATTGAATGCCGTTATTAGGTACTGGCATATCACCTGTAATTAAAGATGCCCCTCTAATAGTGATATTTTCTGTAATGTTTTCTACTTCATCGATTGTAGTAGTTGTACTTTTTTTATCACAAGCTAAAAAGCTTAAAAATGCTATACTTAAAATAGTTGCGCTAATCTTTGTTTTCATATTTTTAGTTTTAAAAGGTTATAATAAATCGAATGTTATTGAAAAAAGTAAAATCTTGTAATTAGATTTTATCTTTAGTTTTTTGTAAATATTTTTTCGATGTGTATCAACTGTATTTTTAGATATGTTTAATTGCAATGCAATTTCATTACTGGTATTACCTTCAACGATATATTTTATAACTTCTTTTTCTCTAATTGTGAGTTTTTCAAAAGCTTTGACATTAGTATGATATTCATTTTGAAAAATTTTAAATAGTTTTTCTTTAGGAATCATAAAGTCATACTTAATTTTAAAAAGTAAGTTATTTTAGTAGGTAGGTTTGAGGAAGGCATTAAAAATGATTGTTTATGCCCATAATGTTTACAATCGAGACAAATTTAATGTAAGTAGTAGGCTGACAAAATACCCACTCATGGGTATTTTTAATCTCTTTTTGAAGTTTTTAAAGTAAATACTTACACAACTAAATCATAAATCTTATTTTTTACATTAAATACTAAAAATTCTCTCTATTTTAAATTATAATTTAGCATTATTCTTAAATTTTTGTGATTTATATATTTCTATTTTGGAAACATCAAAAAATTGACCTAATTTACAAGAGATTAGTTGTTGACGCTATATAAAATATACCCACAAATGGGTATTTTATAAAAGATTGTAATGCAAGACCTTTATCTGCATACAAATCCTTAAAAGACCAAAAACAATGAAAACTAGCATTTTAAAAATTAGTGGTATTATTTTTTTAATACTACTTGCTACATCTTGTAAAGAAGCTCCTAAAGAAAAAACGGATGGCGTTGAAGTTTCAAAATCCGAATCTAAACCAGAAATATTTTGGAATAGCTATAAGCCTATAGCTGCTAAAAGTAGCTTTAGCACGAAAGAAAAAAACCTAATTGTAACACTTCCGTTAAAACGAGAAAACTTACAAATCCATGAAGCGGTTAATGTTTCTAGCACCACGATAAATGCCATTGTTATAAGAGTGACTGATGATAAGAAAAACGAACTAAGTTCAACTGAGATTGACAATAGGGTTAAAAGTAAAACCTTTGAGTTTTCGGCAATTAAAGGCTTAGAATTAAATGCTGACCTTTTAAAAACAGATGGAAAGCTCCTTGTGTATGTATTAAATACGAATAGGTTAACCCCCGAACATATAGAAAGTTATAAAAAATGTGTTTTAGAACTTGAAAAATACGAGTATATAAAATGCATCAAATCCTCAGGAATTTTACCCGACGAAGAAGACGGTGATATCTTAACAGGTGGTTAAAAGACTTTTATACCATATCGTCCTATTTAGTTGTTTAACTAGCCTACTTCATGCACAAAACGAAACCCAATTAAATACTGCTTTAAAAGATTCTTTTGCAAGTGGTAATTATAATTGGGTGGCATCGAAAGGTGGAGCATTTCTTGAGCTTTCTGATGATAAAAATTATTTAGATATACAGGTTTTAATTGGTGATTCATATTCAAATACCAACAAAGAAGATTCCTCTTTTGTAGCTTATAAATTAGCATTAAAAGGTTATGAAAATTTAAGTCTAAAAGTAGAACAAGCTACTACCAATTTTAAAATTTATAATCTTATTCAAGGACAAAGTAATCCCTCGATTGATAATACCAAATATTTTAATGCATTTTATGACTATGCCAAAGAAAGTAATGATCCCGAACTACTTGGGAAAAGTTATAATGAACTTGGAAGAATAAATTATCGTGATAAAGACCCTTACCTTCCCAAAAATCATTTTTTAAAAGCATACGAATATTATGTAGACGCAAACATTCCCGAAAAACAAGTCAATGCCTTAATAAATGTAGGGGCGGTTTATAATAGTCGCATTCAAAAAAGAGATTCTGCAAGGTATTATTATAATAAAGCGCTACAACTTTTTGAAAAAGATACAACTACTATTAAAGATACCAACACCGCATTTAACTTGTACAACAATATTGGCAATACCTATAGAAAAGATAAAGACTATACCACTGCCATTAGTTACTATAAAAAAGCGGAGCAACTAGCATTAAAAAAATACCCGCTAAAAAGCCTTAAAATACTCTATGGTAATTTTAATGCGGCCTATTATTACAATAATGAATTTAAAAATGCCTACACGTATTTATACAAATATGATTCTATAAAAAATGAAATTAACCTTGCCGATCAAAATATTAAGATTTCGGAAGTTCAAGAACAATTTGATAATGAAAAACTCCGTGCAGATAATTTAGAAATTGATGGTAAACGCCAACAAAATAAAAATATTTTGATTGGTATTAGTATGCTAACCGTTTTAATAAGTCTTATTGGTTTTTTAGGCTATAAAAACACCAAAAGAGCCCAATTATTAGCCGAAAAAGACAAGGCAATAGAGCAACAAAAAGTAGTTACACTCTTAAAAGAACAAGAGCTAAGCAGTATAGACGCCATGATTGCTGGCCAAGAAAAAGAACGGGTACACGTTGCCAACGAACTCCACGATGATTTGGGGAGTTTAATGGCGACTGTAAAATTACATTTTAACAATATTAGTGCAGATAAAAAGGATAATTCGCTCCAAAAAGCTAAAGACTTATTAGAAGATGCTTATCAGAAAATAAGAGGTATTGCACATGCAAAAAACTCAGGTGTTATGGCTAAAAAAGGCTTATTACCGTCTATCCAGAATATGGCAAATACCATATCTGCGTCAAACACGCTGGCTATTGAAGTGCTAGATTTTGGACTAGAAGACCGTCTTGAAAACTCATTAGAATTAAGCATTTTCAGAATAGTCCAGGAGCTTTTGGCAAATATTATAAAGCATGCCAATGCTACAAAAGTGACCATTCAATTAACACAGCATAAAACTAGTTTAAACCTACTAATTGAAGATAATGGTAAAGGTTTTATTTACGTTCCCGATAAAAGCAACAACGGAATGGGCTTGCAAACTATTGAAAAACGAATAGAACATTTAGAAGGCAACTTTACGGTGGATAGTGTGGTTGGTAAAGGAACGTCTGTTGTGATTGATATTCCGTTATAGCATAATTTTTACAAGTAATAAATAAGATTGTAAGCTTAATAACCAAAACTAAAGTATGAAATCAATTTTGAGTATCTTATTACTATTTTCTTTCAGCATAGCATCTGGACAAAGTAAATTTTATAAAAAAAATGGTAAAAAAGTACCTATCATTGGTGAACAAACACTTCTTGAATTTGATAATGAGAGTTCAATAAATCGTTCGAATGTAAAAAATATAGAAAAAGAAAGCCTTATACCCTTGGTTCTTCCGTCATTAATAGACCTTGGTTTTAAAATTTCTACAGAATTACTTAAAAGTAATCTAAAAAAATTCACGAGTGAATTTTCAGCAAAACAAACCTATAATAATACTCACAATTATATAAGTGGTTTTAAAATTGAACGGAAAATTAGGCTTAAAAATTCAAAGGAAGAAAATAAAACGGCTTTTGAGATACAGGTTAAACCTATAAAAACAGACGAGATGTTTTTTGTATTTGCAGTAACCAGTATGAAAACTTTATATAGCGGAGCAAAAACAAAAAGTGGCTATAACGCGAATAATTATAACATTGAAATTAAACTAAGCTACTTTGACGGAAAGGATATAAAAGAACAAACATCTGCCCCAATAGTAGTTCAATTATTTGATTTAGAAAATATTAATTATTCCTTCAGGAATTCAGATTCAGATTTTCGCTATTTATCCGATAAATTTCTGTTAGATGCCAATTTCACTATTTCAAAAGTTGAGGTAAAAATTACCGAAATTAATACAGCGAAAGCCAACGCTGAAAAAATGAAAGCAATTTATGACAGCTATTCGGAAGATCTAAAGAACTTAACGAAAACGATTGTCAATTTTTATGTTGAAAAATAGCACTAAATAATAAAAACTTTAGATTACTAACATGTTTTTAGACCTAAGCTCTAATTTTTATGCGATGATATTGGGCGCCCTGATAATGCTTGGGGTATATCATTTTTTTATGTTTTTGCAGAACAAGAAAAAGCTCTATTTATACTACAGTTTGTATGCACTTACATTTTCTATCTATCTTTTAGAACGATTGCCCGACGATCCTTTTCAGTTACACCTTATTAATCCCGCTATTCAGTTTTTAACCTTTGCTTTTTATGTGTTGTTTGCCAGACATCTTTTGGAAACTAAAAAACAAAGTAAACTACTCGATTCAATTCTTAAACATTCAAAGAACTTTTTGTATGCGCTTACGGTACTATTTTTAGTGTTAACAATATTTTTCCCGAATGAAGTGCAACACAAAATATACTTCTATGTGATTCCCGTATTTATTATCCTCTGTGTTTTTATTTATGGCTTAATTTTCAGAATTAAAGGGCCTGATGTGTTCTATTTTCTAGTAGGCTCTTTAATATACTTCGCAACTGCGGTTGTAAGTTTTGTGTCCACACCAACTTCCGGAGCTATTTCAGAGGCATATTTGTATAAACAAGGTATTCATCCATTGTTACCTATGTATGTTGGTGTCATGATTGAGAATTTGGTGTTTGCTGTTTTGGTTGGCAACAAAACGAAGCGGGTGGAGGTTCAAAAAATAACCGCTGAAAAAAATATCGAAATAGCCCATCAAAAAAATGTCAACCTACTCAAAGAACAAGAGTTAATTTCTATTGATGCCATCATTGAAGGCCAAGAAATAGAACGGCGCAAAGTTGCCGATGAATTACATGATGATTTAGGGAGTTTATTAGCGACGATTAAACTCCATTTTGAAAATATTAAAAATCAAAAAACGGATACAGCACTCGCTACTGTGCAAACACTTTTAGATGAAGCCTACACTAAAATAAGAGGCATTGCACATACTAAAAATGCGGGTGTTATTGCCAATCAAGGTTTACTACCCGCTTTAGAAAAAATGGCTACTGCAGTGAGTGCAACCAATAAAATGACCGTAGAAATTTTTGAATTTGGACTCAAAGAAAAGCTTCAAAACTCGCTAGAATTAACTATTTTCAGAATTATTCAAGAACTCATTTCAAATGCTATTAAACATGCAGATGCTACAACAGTTACCATACAACTCACTGATCATAACGACACATTAAATATTATTGTTGAAGATAATGGTAAAGGTTTTAAATTTTCAAAAGAATATAAAAACAAAGGAATTGGTTTAACAAATATTGAAAAGAGAATAGAAAACTTAGAAGGCAATTTTACAATTGATAGTATTCTAGGTAAAGGCACAACCATTTTAATAGATTTACCCTTATGATACGTTTACTAATAGCAGAAGATCACCAAGCATTAATTGATGGTATAACATCGTACATCGCTTACGAGGAAGATATAGAGGTTGTGGGGCACGCCAATGACGGTGAAGAATTATTAGCATTAATTGTAAAAAAAATGCCTACTGTTATTTTATGCGATATAAGAATGCCAAAAATTGATGGTATTGCGGCAACTAAGATTATCACAGAAAAATACCCTAAAATAAAAGTAATAGCTTTTACGATGTTCGATCAGCAAGAAGCCATAGATCAAATGCTTGCCGCTGGAGCGCAAGGCTATGTACTTAAAAATTCATCACTAGACGTAGTGCTAGAAGCAATCCGAAAAGTGGATAAAGGAGAAACCTATTTCGACAAAAAAATTCAACTAGACGTTCCGATAAAAAACAGCTCAAAAAGTATCTTATCTTCAAGAGAAAAAGAAATACTAATGTTAATTGGTAGAGGAAACACATCACACGAAATAGCTAGTGAACTTTTTATCGGAAAAAGCACAGTTGATACTCATAGAAAAAATATGATTCGAAAATTAGGATTGAGCGGATCAGGAGAGCTTCTGCGCTATGCCATGCAAAAGAAATATGATTTTGACTAGTATATAATAAGAAATTATCAGAGCACTTCGCTATATTTAATAATTTCAAAAAAACAAAAAAGGTAGGTAAACAAAATTTAACAAAACAAGATGCCGTTCGTTGTTGATAAATCCTTAAAATAAGTACTTTTGCATCTAATTCTGTGCTAATTTGGGTACTCTCCTAAAAAAAATAAATTCTCCTACTGATCTTCGCTTATTAAAACAAGAAGATCTACCGCAACTTGCGCAAGAATTACGCGATTTTATTATTGATATTGTTGCGGCAAAAGAAGGACATTTAGGGGCTAGTCTTGGCGTTGTAGAACTTACCATTGCCTTACATTATGTTTTCAACACACCGGATGATTTATTAATTTGGGATGTTGGTCACCAAGCCTACGGACATAAAATACTTACTGGTAGAAAAGAAATTTTTGAAACAAATAGGCAGTTAAACGGCATTAGTGGCTTTCCAAAACGTAATGAAAGTGAGTATGATGCTTTTGGTACCGGACATAGTTCTACCGCTATTTCTGCTATTTTAGGTATGGCCATTGCGTCACAATTAAAAGGAGACTTTAATAAGCAGCATGTTGCCGTTATTGGCGATGCTTCCATTGCTAGTGGAATGGCTTTTGAAGCCTTAAACCACGCTGGCGATACCAATGCAAATATTCTGGTTATTTTAAACGACAACGCCATTGGCATTGATCCAAGTGTTGGTGCTTTAAAAAAATATTTGACGAATGTTAAAAAAGGCACCGCTAAAGATGAAAACATTTTTGAATGTTTGAATTTCACTTACGCAGGCCCTATTGACGGTCATAATATTGAACTACTCATAAAAACTTTAGAAAACTTAAAAAGCGTAACAGGTCCAAAATTATTACACGTCATTACCACCAAAGGCAAGGGCTTAAAAAAAGCAGAAGAAAACCAAGTTACGTATCATGCACCTGGTAAATTTGATAAGAAAACAGGAGATTTAGTTCCAAAAGTAAGCGATTTTCAACCTGCAAAATATCAAGATGTTTTCGGGTATACTTTAGTAGAATTAGCAAAAATAAATCCGAATATTGTTGGTATAACCCCAGCAATGCCAACAGGTAGTTCATTAAAGTTTATGATGGAAGAAATTCCTGATAGAGCTTTTGATGTGGGCATTGCGGAGCAACATGCGGTGACCATGGCTGCGGGAATGGCTGCGGAAGGTTTAGTGCCTTTTTGTACTATTTACTCCACTTTTTTACAACGTGCTTATGATCAAGTAATACACGATGTAGCCATTCAGAATTTACCGGTAATTTTTTGCTTAGACCGAGCTGGTTTAGTAGGCCAAGATGGCGCAACGCACCATGGAGTTTATGATATTGCGTATTTACGATGCATTCCAAATCTAATTCTATGCGCTCCTATGAACGAGTTAGAGCTTAGAAATATGCTATTTACAGCGCAATTGGGTTTAAAACATCCTATTGCAATACGTTACCCAAGAGGTCGAGGCGATTTAAAAGAATGGGAACTACCCTTTGAAAAAATTGAAATCGGAAAAGCACAAGAATTAAAAATTGGAACAAAAGTTGTGGTGTTGTCTATCGGTGCGATTGGAAATATGGTCTCTGAAGTGGTAAAAAGTCATAAAAAAGAATCAAAAATTGGGCATTATAACATGCGTTTTATAAAACCATTAGATACCACCGTTTTAAATACCATTTTCAGCACATACGAGCATATTATTACTATTGAAGATGGATGTAAAATTGGTGGATTCGGAACGGCAATTTTAGAGTTTGCAAATAGTATGAAATATAAAAAACCAATAACTATTTTAGGAATTGATGATGTTTTTATAGAGCATGGCACTACTGAAGAATTACATGAGCTTGCTAAAATTGATGCCTTATCATTAATTTCAAATTTAAACCAGATTTTAGATGTTTTTGAATAGCTTAAAATACATATTAATTGTGCTTATTTTTTCTGGAAATTTACAAGGAAAAGCGCAAGATAGCATTCCACCTACTCAAGAAATAGATTCTGTTAAAATCGATACCATTGTTATTAGAGCCTTTCAAGACCGAATTAAAAATATTCCGCGTGGTGCTAACTTAACAAATCCTGTAATATCATTTAAAAAAACAAAACCTCTAAGGAATAAATACTACAGATTTAGGATACCTTCATTTTGGGATGTAAAAAATAAGGTTGGTTTTAATTTTAGCGAAGCTGCATTTGTAAATTGGAATGCGGGTGGTAATAATGTGATATCAGGATTAGCACACTCCAAATTTGTTCGCAATTATAAGTTCAGATATATACAATGGAATAACGATTTAGAGATGCGTTTTGGATTAAATGCTCAAGAAGGTCGTGAGTTACGTAAAACAGAAGATGTTATTAGGTTTAGTTCTACGTTTGGGTATCGCCGTGATACTATTAGTAATTGGTATTATTCGGTAAAAACTAATTTCAATACCCAGTTTATTGATGGATTTAAATACCCAAATACAGAGAACCCAATTTCTAGTTTTATGGCTCCAGGTTATTTGTTTCTCGGAGGTGGAGCTTCATATATTCTTAATGATAAAAAGCTTAATTTATACATTTCACCACTAACGCAAAAAGCTACGTTTGTTCTAAATCAAGAACTAGCGAATAGAGGGGCTTTTGGTGTTCGTAAAGCCATTGTTGATGCAGATGGCAACATTCTAGAAGAAGGTAAAAAAGTGTATATGGAGCTTGGTTTTTTAGTAACCAATACATGGGAAAACGAAATTGCAAAGAATATAACCCTCAACCATAGAGTTAGTCTATATTCCGATTATTTAAATAGTTTTGGAAATATTGATATTGATTGGGAGCTTAATTTTAATCTTAAAGTAAATAAGTATATCAGCACCAGCTTTGGCACCCATGTAATTTATGATGACGATATTTTATTTGATGAACAGAAAGACGCTAGTGGTAACATCACACAAAATGGAGTTCCTAAAATACAATTCAGACAAATTTTAGGTGTTGGTTTGTTGTATGATTTTTAGGTAGATAGTTGTCAGTTATCCGTTGCTGGTTGATGGTTTTTTGGGTCTTAATACTTTGTACTTAATACTTAATACTTTCTTCTAATTTCGTATTTCGTATTTTTTTAACTTGCGCATTAATAATTTTTTATCTTAATACTTAATACTTTTTTGAACTTAAATTTTTCAAAGCTGTTTCCCCATAATTTTATTGTGAATATACACTGCGGCACTATCGGACAAACTAGCCACATAGCAGCAGTTATTCAGCAATATTTCATACAATGGAATTGTTGTATTTTGATAGATTTCTGGCAAAGTTTTAATCAATAAATTGTCGTAATTAGTTGAATTTTGCATTTTTTTGTTAAAAAGGGCAGTAGTATATACATCTAAAATGTCTGATATAATTTTGTAGCCCGCGATTTCTTTGTCAATCACTTCTTGTGACTCGTATATTTTATCGACACTAATTTTTATGATATCATCAATTTGAGCTTTGTACTTGCTTTTATCTAAAAGAGAAACTGTAAAGGTGCCATCTAAAATGGCTTCTTCGTATTCTAAAAACACAGCAACCGCATCGGTAATTAAAGTATTTATGGCTAAGGCGCGCAAATAACTCAGTCGATCATGCATGTGCGCCATTGCATTGTATTTTTTCGTGCTAATAGAATCTTTTACTAGTTTTATTAAATACTCTAAAGCGAACTCTTCAGATATTAATCCCAAATTTATGCCGTCTTCAAAATCAATAATGGTATAGCAAATATCATCGGCAGCTTCAACCAAAAAAGTCAACGGATGCCTAGAAAAACTAATACTTTCTCCAGTTCTAGTTTGTTTTAATCCAAGCTCTTTTGCAACTTCAATAAACGCTTCTTTATCAGACTGAAAAAAACCGAATTTTTTATCAGAAATATGGTTGGTAGGTTTTTTAGGTAAACTTTCTTTCGGGTATTTCATAAACGCGCCCAAAGTACCAAAACTAAGTCTCAATCCGCCTTGTACGCCTTCTCTATTAGCGGTTAGTAGCCTAAATCCATTGGCATTTCCTTCAAAATCAATAATGTCTTGATACTCTTTTGCAGTAAGTTGCTCTTTGTATTTTTGTCCTTTTCCAGAAATAAAAAATTCGCCAATTGCTTTTTCTCCACTATGGCCAAAAGGAGGATTTCCAATATCGTGCGATAATGCCGCAGCAGCCACAATAGCACCAAAATCGTTTATTTGGTAGCCATGCGTTTCTTTTAAATACGGATGTTTCTCTAATATTTTTTTACCGGCAATTCGTCCTAAACTTCTGCCAACAACTGATACTTCCAAACTATGGGTAAGTCTGGTATGAACAAAATCGGTTTTAGAAAGCGGAATTACTTGTGTTTTATCTTGTAAACTTCTAAAGGCCGATGAAAAGATAATACGATCATAATCTACCTCAAAGCCTAAACGGGTTTCGTCTTGTTCTTTTCTTAACCTTTTATGCGTATCGCCTTGCCTTTTTAAAGAAAGTAGTTGCTCCCAATTCATGTACTTACAATTTTTCTGCAAGATACATTTTTCAAAAATTACTTACCTCGTTATGTTATGCAGTTGTCATAAAAAATAACCTTAAAGAAATACATTTATAACATCAAGATAACCTAAAATTTACATTCGTACACTTAATTTGTAGTAATATTTAAAATCAAATTCTGTGTTACACAAATTTTTCTATATTTCGATATTTTTAATTTTTGCAAGTGCTTTTTCACAACAAAATGCGACTATTTCAGGTAATGTTACCGATTTTGAAATAGGTAACGAACCTATATTATTTGCTTCTGTAAAAATTAAGGAAAGCGCTGCTTCTGTTCAAACTAATTTTCATGGGAATTACAGGTTTGAAAACATAGCATCTGGTGAGTATATTTTAGTTTTTAGTTTTCTTGGGTATGACGACAAAGAAATTGCTGTCAGCGTTAAAGAGGATAAAAATTATAATGTGAACGTTGCTTTAACATCTAAAACTATTGCCATTGATTTACTTTCTGATACTGAAATAGCTGGTAATGAAACAATAAGCAAGAATAGCGCAAACAAAATTTCTTCGATAGATTAATACCAGTCTCTTGGTATTCCTTATTTTCCAATAGTTTAGACTGCAAATACACTCAAGTCTATATATTTCGGTACTTTTATACACGACAGTTATATCATAACCTTATTTTAACTTAAAGACCAAATAATAATAGCATATTTGTTGCTTTTATACATAAACTTGATGGGCGAAAATATCTACTTTTTAATGATTATTGCTTTAGCTTTATTAGCTATTGCCGATTTGGTCGTTGGTGTTAGTAATGATGCTGTTAATTTTTTAAATTCTGCTATTGGTTCAAAAGCAGTTTCCTTTAAAACTATTATGATTGTCGCGAGTGTTGGTATTGCATTGGGTGCAATTTCATCTAGCGGTATGATGGATATTGCGAAAACAGGTATTTTTAATCCAAGCAATTTCGTATTTTCTGAGGTCATGATTATTTTTATGGCGGTTATGATTACCGATATTTTACTTCTTGATTTTTTTAATACCTTAGGAATGCCCACGTCTACAACCGTTTCTATTGTTTTCGAATTATTAGGTGCGGCCGTTGCTATTTCAATATTTAAGATTATTAATTTAGATGCAAATTTATCTAGTATTGGAGAATATATAAATACAGATAAAGCCACTGAAATTATATTTGGGATACTATTGTCTGTGATAATAGCGTTTACTATAGGTGCTGTAGTACAATTTCTTTCTAGATTATTAGTAACATTTAATTTTGAAAAAAAGCCAAAGTGGATTAGTGCATTATTTGGAGGTTTCGCAATAACTTCTATAATTTATTTTATTATTGTTAAAGGCCTTAAGAGTGCCTCTATACTTAGCGCTCCAATATCAGAATTTATTTCACAGCAGACCGAGCTTTTTATTTTACTAAATTTTATCATTTGGTTTTTTATATCCTATTTATTAAACGTATTATTCAAAGTCAACATATATAAATTAATAATTCTTTTAGGCACATTTGCTTTGGCGATGGCCTTTGCAGGTAATGATTTGGTAAATTTTATCGGAGTACCTATCGCCGCATTACAATCTTATCAAGACTGGATTAGTTCTGGAGCCTTACCAACTGAATATGGCATGTCTGGGCTTTCGAATCCTGTACAAACGCCAATTTATTTATTGCTATTTTCCGGATTAATAATGGTTTTAACGATTTGGTTTTCATCAAAAGCTAAGAATGTAGTTAAAACCAGTGTAGATCTCTCAAGACAAGACGAAGGAGATGAACGTTTTGAGCCTAATTTTTTATCGCGTCAAGTAGTGCGTTTTTCTGTAAAAATTTCAGAATCATTTTCAATTGTTTTACCTTCAAAATTGCAAGAAAAAATTAATCTTAGGTTTGAAAAAGTACCGCCATCACCCTTAAAAATTAAAGAAGTTGATAAACCTGCATTTGATCTTGTGAGAGCAGCAGTAAATTTAATGGTTGCTAGTATTTTAATTTCATTAGCTACTTCTATGAAATTACCACTTTCGACTACTTATGTTACGTTTATGGTAGCTATGGGGACATCATTAGCAGATAAAGCATGGGGTGCAGAGAGTGCTGTTTATAGGGTTGCCGGAGTACTGAATGTTATTGGTGGATGGTTTTTTACCGCGTTTATTGCTTTTACAGCATCAGCTTTTATTGCTGTTTGTATTTATTACGGCGGCACGGTAGCGATTGTTATTTTTTTACTGCTAGCAATAACAATGATTTTAAAGAATTATTTTAACCATAATAAAAAATCAAAAGAAATAAAGGCCGAAGACAGTCTTAAAAGAGCCGAGAGCAGTTCTATTCAAGGTGTTATTTTAGAAAGTACGGACAATATTTCAAGTGTTGTAAAACGAAGCAATAAAATTTACACCAACGCTATTGATGGTTTAGCACGTCAGGATCTAGATTTATTGAAGAAGAATAAAAAACAAGTTTCTAAACTCTCTAATGAGATTGACGAGCTGCGAGATAATATTTTTTATTTTATTAAAAATTTAGATGAATCTAGTTTAGGGGCAAGTAATTTTTACATCAATATTTTAGGATATTTACAAGACATGGCACAGTCTTTAGAATATATTACTAAAGTGAGTCATAAACATGTTCACAACAACCATAAAAAGTTAAAATTCAATCAAATTAAAGAGCTAAAAGAAGTTGATAAACGCTTTGATACGTTCTTTAATAATACTAAAAATGCTTTTGATTCTCGTTCCTTTGAAGAAATAGGTGCTATTTTAGGACGTAAGCAAGAAATCTTAGGCTTAGTAACTAGCAAAATTCAAAAACAGGTAGAACGTACTCGAAATGAAGAATCTAGTCCTAAAAACACGACTCTTTATTTCTCTTTATTACAAGAGACTAAAGATCTTTTAGTAGCAACTATGAATTTATTAGAGTTGTATTATAACGAACACGACGATTCTGTAAAGCCAGCAAAAGTGGAACCTCCTCAGAAGTAGGTAATGGCTATAAGTTATAAGCAATAGGTTGTAGGCTATAGGCTAAAATAAATTAGTGCTATAGAAAAAACCACTAAGGTTTGAGTATTCTTTTGTTTAAACTATCTTTAAAAAGTAAAAAGTAAAAAGTAACCAGTGTTCAGTTGGCAGTTCGCTATTATTTAAACTGCCAACTGAACACTGGTTACTTTAATTAGAATATCACTTAGCCGAATTACCATCAAGTAATTCATCAATACGTGCAATACCATCTTCATAATGGTAACGTGTAATGGTATTTATACTTGCGTTTTTAGCTCTTTTTAATTGTGATCGTAAAGCACTTAATTCTCCACGAGCTAAAGCTCTTACATCAGAAAGATTAACATCGTAACTTATAGCACCTTCAAAACCAGGCCTGCTGAAGTTTCTTGAACTTCCCTTATTGGTCAATAGATATCCCATTCTATCAATATATGAGCGTTGTAAGTTTCTTCTATAAATACTTGCATTTCTGCTATTTGCAGCTTCGCTCCAAATACCTGATCGTAAATCTTTCATCATTTCTAATGCACTATAGTAGTTGGCGTTAGTAGTTTCGGCATCAATTAGTCTTCCTAAACGGTCAAAACTTAATAACGAGTTGAGATGTCGTTCTTGGAGGCTTCTAACGTTTTCAAAATACCCAGCATGATCTATATTTTGAAGTATTTTTTCATCAATTAACCACTCAGGTGTTTCGAAAATATTTTTTTGCAGCCACTGCATGGATTCTTGTTGTTCTTTTTTAGCTAAATGGGTATAGATAAAGCCAGCTTGTTCAGGTGTTTTTAAATTTTCAACAACACCGCCAATATTCGTTACTACATGGCCAATAAAACGAGAGTATACCCCTAAAAGTTCACCATATAACTCCTCTAAATCATCATAATTATTGGTTTTGTCTGATGTCCAAGCAGGTAAATTTGCCGCTACATACTTTAAATTTTTTAATCCGTACGTACTTGCCAAAACAGGATCATCGCCAACTCCTTCAGTTTGTGACTGCGGATCGAAGGTACTTGACTGTCGCCCGAATTTATATTTAGGATCATCGGCCTTTTCTAAAATCCATTTGTTTAAAGTTGGTTTTTCCGCTTCTGGAGATTTTGCTTCGCCAAGATAACGATAGCCCCAATTGGTAGCATAGTGATCATAAGGCCCCATTTGACGCACAAAACGAATGTTTTTATCCCCTGGTTGTGCTACATAATTATAACGGGTATAATCCATTAAACTAGCGGCTAAACCAAATTCTTGGGTGAATGCACCGTCTCTTAAAGATTCCACAGGATAGGCATAACTTGCACCCATATTATGAGGAAAACCTAGCGCATGGCCCACTTCGTGCGCAATTACCATTCGCATCATTTCGCCTATTTCTTCTTCGGAAGTATTTAAGGTTCTAGCGGATGGGTTTGCAGCGCCTGTTTCTAGTAAATAACGGTTTCTGTAACTTCTTAAATGGTTGTGGTACCAGATAATATCACTTTCTATAATTTCTCCACTTCTAGGGTCAGATACGCTTGGTCCAACTGCATTTCTGGTAGTACTTGCTACATAACGAACAACAGAATAGCGAATATCTTCAGGACTAAATTCTGGATCTTCTTCGGGTGTTGGTGCATCTTTAGCGATAATTGCATTTTTAAAACCAGCAGTTTCAAAAGGTTTTTGCCAATCTTCGATTCCTTGGCGCATGTACGTTTTTAGATTTTCAGGAGTACCAGGATCTAAATAATACACTATAGGTTTTATAGGCTCAACCAATTCACCGCGGGCGTACGCCTCAGGGTCTTTTGGTTCTAATCGCCAACGTCTTATATATGTTTTTTCATCTGCTTTTAATTCAGAACTGCCATAATCATATTGGCTTACCGTAAAAAAGCCAACTCTAGGATCATATAATCTTGGTTGCATCGGCTTTTCTGGTAACAATATCATAGACTGGTTCATTTGAAGGCTTATAGATTCTGAATCAGAATTTGAGGGTGGTTGAGATGCTTCATAGGTAAAATCTTGTTTTACTTCAATATTTTTAGGGAAGCTTTTTACGCTGTTGATAAAACTTCTTGCAGCGTCTAAACGCTTTACTTTATACTCGCTACGTAGTCTGCTAGAGAGTCCGCTAATAGCAGGGACATCTTGAGAGAAAAACTTGGTAACATCTATAACTACTGAAGTAGAATCAGCATTAAAGGCTTCAATATCAAATGCAAATAAAGTGGGATCATAATTATTTACTTGAACCGATTTGGAGATAGCTTTTGTACTATCCGCTATATTCGAAAACGATTTTATCTTTAATAAAATTTTATCTTGGTACCGTTGCCAATGTACCACTTGCTCATTAGTTTTAGAACCTGCATTTACGTACCCACCACCTAAACCAGTAGGTATTTGAGCAATTCTACTTACCCAAAGCATATCTTTTTCTAAGGTGTTAAAAGGAATTTCATAGTAATAGGCCTTTTTAACTTGGTGTGTTTTAAACAACCCATCGTCGGTAATGGCATCTTTGGTAATTACTTCGCTATACTTTTTAATAGCGTCTTTATCTTTAGGTTTGGCTGGTGGTGCTGCCATTTCTGAACCTTTGGATTTTTTATTTTTCTTTTTTTGGGCTTGTAGATTGGGTAGGGTAAATAAAGACAAGCAAATACAAAATAGGAGTAGTTTTTTCATTTGTTAGTTTTAAATTTTAGGTTGTAGGGTTTCAGTAACTTTTTTGGTTAGCGCTTAGCACCTTTACAGTTTCCTAAATTAGAAAAACAAGACCGTCTTTTAGACACTTTAGAATAATATTAACATTTTAAGTAGCTGTTTAAATAATTTTTTTCGCGTAAAATCCTAAAATAAAAAGCCACTATTTACATTTAAATAGTGGCTTTTTAAGAATTATTTTTTTGAATTTATAGTTTGAAATTAGTTTCTATAAAGTCAAATCCATCATCTATGGTCTTAAATAAATTTTCTTCAGGAATTAAATCGGGAACAATATCAATAGATTTTAACATGTCATAAGGCTGTTCTTGAACAGCTGTTAAAATTACTTTTATACCTCTTGTATGCAAATCCATTACAGCGTTTTCGAGGGCATATAATCCAGATTGATCAATATAAGGAACCCTATCCATACGAATTACCAAAGCTTTAACACTCTCAGGTACATTTTTCATTTCATTCTGAAAATGCGACGTAAACCCAAAGAATAGTGGACCATATAAGTGTTTAATATAGACTTTATCTTTATGCGCCTCATAGAAAGCTAATTCGTCTTGCCACGGTTTTTCACCATCAAAACCTGCTAAAGTACCAACTTCCATTCCTTTTTCACCAATATCGCTAGCGCGCTTCATAAATAAAAGCGATGCTAATAGAAGTCCTACAACCACTGCTTGTATAAGGCTACCGAAGGTTGTCATTAAAAGAACAATAATTAAAACTACAGCATCTGCTCGTGGTACGGCCAATAAGTGCTTAAAACCTTTGGTATCAATAATTTTAAATCCGATAGGGATCAATAAACCTGCTAATACTGAAAGGGGAATATAACCGGCTAATTTACCTAGCCCAAGAAGTACCGCTAATAAAACTAAACCATGAATGGTACCTGAAACTCTTGTACGACCGCCCGAATTAATATTTACCACAGTACCTTTAGTAGCACCAGCACCAGGGATTCCACCAAAAATTGCAGCAATAGCGTTACCAATACCTTGGCCGATAAGTTCTCTATTGCTATTGTGCTTTGTTTTGGTCATATTATCTGCAATAACCGAAGTAAGTAAAGAATCAATAGAACCTAAAACAGCTAAAACTAAAGCATATTCTGCTATTAAAAAGTAAGCGTCAGCATTAATCGTTAAAATACCAGCCACTTGTAAAGAGGGCAATCCAGAAGGTATTTCACCAATAATGGGTACGTCCCATTGTAAATAAAAACCAACTATAGAAGCAACAACTAGAGCGACTAATGCACTCGGAATTGCTTTGGTAATTTTTGGAAAAACATAATAGATTAAAACTGTTAACGCACCCAAAGCCAAGGCTTGCCAGTTAAAATCAGTAAATAAACGCGGTAAATCTTGCATCACCAACCAAGTAGATTTTGCAGATGACAAACCGGCAAACGGAAAAAGTTGGAGAATAACAATAATTAAACCAACCCCACTCATAAACCCTGAAACCACAGGATAGGGAAAGTATTTAACATAGCTTGCTATATTTACTAGTCCAAATACAATTTGAAGTGCACCACCTAAAAGAAAGGTAAGCACTATAATTCCCATGGCAGTTTCTAGGCTTCCGGTAATTTCAATAGCACTGGTAACTAAAGCGGCAGAAACTACGGTCATTGGACCAGTTGGGCCACTCGCCTGTGTAGCCGTACCACCAAAAATGGCAGCAAAAATACCTACAGCAATGGCACCATATAAACCTGCAATGGCTCCCATGCCAGATTGTACACCAAAAGCTAAAGCTAAAGGCAAGGCAATAACACCTGCTACCAAACCACCTGTAAGGTCGCCTTTGAGGTTTTTTACATCGTAATATTTAGAGATCATAATTTGTGTATAAGGTTAGTCAAATTTTAATTAAATATAACTTAAATAAAATCTACTTTACCTGTATCCATATCATAAACGCCCCCTACAATTTTTATTTCGCCACTGTCTTCCATTTCCTTTAAAATAGAACTTTTTTCTCTAATGTCAGTAATTGCTTTTTTAACATTATGCTCGCAAACCATATGCACAAACTCTTCGTTAGCAGAAGTTTTGTCGCCTTTATAGTCTTGTAGTTTTTCAACTACAGGCCTAATTTTACTTAACATAGCAGTAATATTTCCTAGCTTTACATTATCAACGGCAGCTTTTACAGCACCACAATGTTCATGACCAAGAATCATTATTAATTTAGAACCGGCCACTTTACAGCCAAATTCCATACTTCCTAAAATATCTTCGTTGATAAAATTACCAGCTACCCTGGCTACAAATAAATCGCCAATACCTTTGTCGAACACATCTTCTACAGGAATACGACTATCCAAACAGGATAAAATTACCGCTTTAGGGTATTGCCCATTAGTAGCCATTCTAACTTGAGCGTTATGGTCCCTTGCGGTTAAGTTATTATTCAAAAAACGCGTATTGCCATCTTTTAAACTTTGAATAACGATATCTGGTGTTAGTTTAGCTTGTTCTTCTGCCGTTAATACTTTTTCTACTAATGGCGTAATCTCTATTTCTTGTCCGTCTTCCGAGCGGTAATTAACTTTAGTCTTTTGGCTCATGTGTTTATGTTTTATGATTTTAACAAAAATAGATGCCAAAGGGCAATATTGAATTGTAAATTATATTTATAGTATATATGTTAATCATAAAATATGCTTATGATAAGTGAATTATTAATTACATAGTATCCAAGTTATTTTTCGATTTTTGAATAATAAAACGAACTGTATTAACTCCTATAAAAATTCATTTCATCCATATACTTAAAAACACCTTCGGGTAATAGCGGTCTTATATTTTTCCCAGCTTTGTGGTTTTTACGAATAAAAGTGGAAGATATTTCCATTATAGGAGCATCAACTTTATGAATTTTTGGATGATTTATAAATTGATTTTCAATACTACCCTCGGAAACTCTGGGATATACATATAAACTATAATTTTCTAGAATTACCTCATAGTTTTTCCATTTATGGAAGCCTTTTAAATTGTCTTCACCCATAATTAAAGAAAATGCATATTGGTTTTTGTACTTTTCTTCGAGGTGTACTAAGGTGTTTATCGTATAATTGGGTTGTGGTAAATTAAATTCAATAGTGCTAGGTTTTAGCTTATCGTAGTCGAGTGTTGCCTCAAACACCATTTGGTACCTATGGTTATTATCAAGTAGCGTTTTTTTAGTTTTAAACGGACTTTGAGGGGTTACCACAAACCAGACTTCATCTAAATCAGAAAATTCGACCATATGATTGGCAATCACTAAATGACCAATATGTATGGGATTGAAAGTGCCAAAATAGAGTCCTACTTTTTTCACGTTTAGTTAGACTTTTAAAAATTCAGCGACTAAATCATGTGCTTCTTTTAAAGCAATATCTAGGTCATAATTTTTAATAATTTTATCGAATTGCGGTGCTGTTGCCAGTTCTACCGAAGCCTTTGCAATTCGCATATTTATTTTCTCGTCGGTTTCCGTACTTCTTTTTTTTAAGCGAATTTTAAGCTCGTCGATACTTGGTGGTTTTACAAAAACGGCAAGCGTTTGGTCAGGGAATTTCTTTTTTATTCTGAGCCCGCCAACAACATCAATATCAAAAATTACATTTTTACCTTCAGCCCATAAGCGATCTACTTCACTTTTTAAGGTACCGTAAAAATTGTCGCGGTATACCTCTTCCCATTCTAAAAAATCATCATTTTTTATATGCTGTTTAAATTCGGAAAGTGTTTTAAAATAGTAGTGTTCTCCATGTTTTTCTTTACCACGTCTTGGTCTAGAAGTAGCCGAAATAGAAAAAGCTAAGTTTAAATCGTCTTGTGCTAATAAATGTTTAACAATTGTTGTTTTACCGCTGCCTGATGGGGCTGAAAAAATAATTAATTTGCCTCCCTTCATTATAATACATTTAGCATTTGTTCTTTTACTTTTTCTAGTTCATCTTTCATTTGAACAACTACTTGTTGTAGCGGCGCAAAATTGGCTTTAGAACCAATGGTATTAATTTCACGACCTATTTCTTGACAAATAAATCCTAGTTTTCTTCCGTTAGAATCTTCAGATTTTAAGGTGGTGATAAAATAATCTAGATGATTTTTTAAACGTACTTTTTCTTCGGTAATATCATATTTCTCTAAATAATAAATAAGTTCTTGTTCAAACCTATTTTCATCAAGTGAAACTTTTAAATCAGACACGGCTTTTTCTAAACGTTCGCGAATCGTTTCTAATCGGGCTTTATCAAAATGTTCTACTTCATTCAATAAAGAACTAATAGTCGCTATTCGAGCCACAAAATCATCATCTAAAACCTGACCTTCTTCTGATCTAAAAATATTAATTTCTTTTAAAGCCATTTCAAGAGTTTCTTCTATCGCCGTAAATTCGTCTTCATCAATATCTTCTCGTTCTGTTTTTAAAGCATCGGGCATGCGCATGGCAATTTCCAATGATTTTTCAGCGCTAACGGTTGCAATAGCATTCAATTGCTTTATGTACTGAAACACTACTTCTTCATTGATTACGGAAGAGGTTTCGCTTCCTGTACTCTCAATATATAAGCTAAAATCTATTTTGCCGCGTACCAAAGCCGTTGCAATAGTTTTTCGAAGTTGTAATTCTTTTTCTTTGTAGGCCGATGGCATACGTGCATTTAAATCTAAACTTTTACTGTTTAACGATTTTATTTCGATGGTAATTTTTTTGCTTGGCAGTTGCACTACATGTTTGCCAAACCCCGTCATAGATTGAATCATAAAATGCTGTAATTTTTGGCAAAGATACTTAAAATTCAGTTTAACTTTTTTGGCTTTCCGTTCCTATCGAATTTCTTGTTTAATTGGGTTTCGCACCAATATATACCAACACCCAACCCAACTAATATTATAAATATGTTTATAATTACACTAAAACCTGGTATTGTAAAATAAGCGATTAATGTGAGTATAAAGCTAAGCCATCCTAGAAATATGAGCATTTTAGCCCCTATTTTATTGGCATAGTCCCAAATCGTCTGATTTGCCATACTTCTCCTGGTTCTGTAGCCGTAAAGATGATTGATTTTTTTAGGCGGATAATAATACCAGTATGTACCGAAAACAAATAGTAAAATAGAAGTTATTGTTGCTGAAAAAAATAAAGTCATTCTTTATTTCACTTTAACTCTCTTACCCAGATATTTCTGAAACTCACCCGACTATTATCACCATGATCTTGCAGAATTATTGGCGCTTTACCATGTGCCTCGTTTTTAGGCCAACCAATATATTCGGTAGTACCTTTAATTTCTTGGTGATTTTGTACTAAAACACCGTTGTGAAGTAAGGTAATGGTGGCCGACTTTATTTTATTTCCCCTCTTATCGAACTCAGGTGCATTATAAATAATGTCATAGGTGTTCCATTCGCCACTGGGTACAGATGCTTTTACTAACGGAATATGCTGCTTGTAAATGGATCCTACTTGCCCATTTACATAAGTGTCATTATCATTGTTATCTAAAATTTGTATTTCGTACCTGCCTTGTAAAAATACACCACTGTTAGCTCTGCTTTGGTTTTCGCCTTGTATTTCCGCAGGAGACTTCCATTCTAAATGTAATTGAATGTTACCAAACTCTTTTTTTGTTTGAATATCACCCGCTTTATTTTTTACGGTAAAGCTACTATCGGCATTAATAATCCAATCTGCTGGACTATCTGGGTTTTTTACTGAGATCCATTCGTTTAGGCTATTATTATTGAAAAGTACAATAGCATCGCTAGGCGCTATATTTTTCTCGTAGGTTTTAACAACTGGTGGTACAGGTTTATAAAACTCCGTTTCTTCTGGTGTTGTAGGTGCTACACCTGAATATTCTTCATATACAATTCCTTCAGAAAGCTCTTCTACTTCGGTTTGATTCCCCGAATCTTTACAAGAAAAAAGCGCTAAAATGGTAATTACGTAAAAATATTTCATGCTAAGTTTGATATTAATTTATATTTTTTTGATTTTAATATTTTTATAAGCTACTACATCACCATGATCTTGTAAACCTATTTTACCAGTTGGATATTTCCCAAAATCGCTCCAATTAGCAAATTTAGATTTCGACACCATAGCCTGCCATTCTGGATTATTTACAGGAAAATTAACGATTTCTTCTCCGTTTAACTCAACAGCACCTTGATTTGTTTTGTGGTTAATGGTAATTACGCAAATATTCCATTCGCCTACTGGTTTTGTGACATCTTTAGTTGGGGCCACCATATCATATAAAGCGCCTGCTTGGTGTGTTAAACCCGCTTTACCATCAGGGTGTTTATCATTGTCTAAAACTTGTATTTCTGGTCCTGTCTGATAAGCTTCTGGCAAACTAGTATCTTCTTTTACACCCCAAAATATGCCACTGTTCCCAGCTTCTGAAATTTTCCATTCTAAAGACAACATAAAATCGGTATAATTGCCCTTTGTCACTAAATTAAATGCTTCTCCTTTTTTTCTTTCTTTTGGAGGATAAAAAACCATGGCATTATCTTCAATTTTCCAGTTTTCAGAAACGCCATCTTTTAAATACTCTTTAAAATTTTCGAAAGAACTACCATCAAATAAAACAGTCCATTCGTCATTTTTATCAGCAGCTACATTATTTAGTGCCACTTCTTCTACTTTATCCGTCGCTAAATTTTTACCTCTATTATTTTTACAACCAATAAGCAACATTGCACCTAAGCTTAATACTATTACTGTTTTCATCAAATTATATTTTAAAGTCCTAATATTTTTTTTAATACATCTTGATCTATTGCACCACCCGCAAAATCATCGAACGTTTTTTGAGTGGCCTCAATAATATGTTTCTGTATAAAGGGAGCACCTTCTAGGGCACCTTGTTCTGGGCTTTTCATACAACATTCCCATTCCATTACGGCCCAAACATCGCAGCCATATTGTGTTAATTTAGAAAATATACCACTAAAGTCTACCTGTCCGTCTCCTAAAGATCTAAACCTACCGGCTCTATCAATCCAATCAGAATAACCCCCATAAACGCCTTGTTTGCCTGTCGGATTAAATTCGGCATCTTTTACGTGAAAAGCTTTTATAAACTCGTGATAATGATCTATAAACGTTAAATAATCTAAGTGTTGTAATACATAATGACTGGGGTCATACAACATATTCACCCTTTTATGATTGTTGGTAGCTTTCAAAAAACGTTCAAAAGAAACACCATCGTGTAAATCTTCACCAGGGTGTATTTCATAACAGACATCAACCCCTTGATCCTCAAAGTGATTTAAAATGGGTAGCCAACGCTTGGCCAACTCTTCAAAACCCATGGTAACTAATCCCGCTGGTCGTTGTGGCCAAGGATATACAGTATGCCATAATAAAGCGCCTGAAAATGTTGCGTGCGCATTTAGACCTAATCTTCTGCTAGCCGTACCCGCATTTTTTACGGTTTTTATGGCCCATTCTGTTCTGGCCTTTGGATTGTTTTTTACGGCATCGGGTGCAAAACCATCAAACATGGTATCATAAGCTGGGTTAACAGCAACCAATTGCCCTTGTAAATGCGTAGAAAGCTCTGTAATTTCTAATCCGTAAGAATTTACTTTTCCTTTAAGTTCATCACAATACGTTTGGCTTTCTGCTGCCGTATCTAGATCAATTAAAAAGGGTTCCCAAGTAGGTATTTGTATGCCTTTATAGCCTAAATCAGCAGCCCATTTACACATTCCGTCTAAACTATTAAACGGTGCTTTTTGGTCTACAAACTGGGCTAAAAAAACTGCTGGTCCTTTAATTGTTTTCATTATAACTTAGTATTAATTTAAAGAATTATATATTTCTACTACCTTATTGCTAAAGTTTTAAGAATTATTCTTTTATATTTAGGGTTTGTTTATTGCTATGAAATTTAAAATTCAATACGCAATAAATATACTAATAAGAATACAATATTATAGAGATAACGCAATGAATATAACACAAGAATATGACGCAATCGTTGTAGGAACTGGAATTACAGGCGGTTGGGCGGCCAAAGAGCTTTGTGAAAAAGGACTAAAAACATTAGTGTTAGAGCGAGGCCCAATGGTAGAACATATTAAAGATTATAAAACCATGAATGATGATGATTGGGATTATCCTTTAAAAGGGGCGCTATCAACAAACGATAAACAAAAACAGCATGTACAATTCAGAGTAGGATGGAACCCAAAGCAAGAAAATAAACATTTTTTTGTAAACGATTTAGAACACCCGTACCAAGAAACAAAACGTTTTGATTGGATTAGAGGTTATCATGTAGGGGGAAGATCGCTTACTTGGGGCCGACAAACGTATCGTTGGAGTGACCTAGATTTTGAGGCTAATAAAAAAGATGGTCATGGAGTAGATTGGCCTGTTCGGTACAATGATATTGCCCCTTGGTACGATAAAATTGAAGAATATATAGGCGTAAGTGGAGAAAATTTAGGATTAAAACACCTTCCTGACGGTAAATTTATGCCTCCAATGCCATTAAATTGTGTTGAAGAAGATTTAAAAAAATCAATGGCTGAACAGTTTAAAGATGGTCGCTTACTGACCATAGGAAGAGTTGCCCATATAACAGACAAAAATAGCACACTTGAAGGTAGACAGCCTTGTCAATATAGAAATAGATGTTCGAGGGGTTGCCCTTTTGGAGGGTATTTTAGCAGTAATTCTTCTACGCTTCCTGCTGCAGAAAGAACAGGGAATATGACACTTAGACCAAATTCTATAGTGTATGAAGTGGTTTATGATGATACGCTAAAAAGAGCTACAGGCATCAAATTAATTGATGCAGAAACGAATGAGAAAATAGAAGTAAAAGCGAAAATTATTTTTCTTTGTGCATCTGCAATGGCTTCTGTTGGTATTTTATTACAATCAAAATCGGAACGTTTTCCGAATGGTTTAGGCAATGATTCTGATGCCTTAGGAAGAGGAATTATGGATCACCATTATCAACTAGGAGCAAGAGCGCAAGTAGGTGGTTATTTAGATAAATATTATAAGGGTAGAAGACCAAACGGATTTTATATTCCACGTTTTGTAAATTTAGAAGGACAAACAGAAAAAAAAGAGTATCTACGTGGTTTTGGTTACCAAGGCAGTGCAAGCAGAGGTAGTTGGACGGAATCGGTTGCTGAAATGGGTTATGGCGCTGAATTAAAAGAAAATATTTTAAAAGTTGGCACTTGGCAAATAGGGGTGACTGGTTTTGGAGAGTTTTTACCTTATGATGATAATAGGGTAACTTTAAGCGAAACAGCTAAAGATAAATGGGGTTTACCACAATTAGATTTTGATGTAGAATTTAAAGAAAACGAATACAACATGCGTGAAGATATAAAATTGCAAATGGTACGTATTTTAGAAGCCGCAGGTTTTGACGAAGTTACTGCTTATGATAAAGTAACTGGGCCAGGTCTCGGAATTCATGAAATGGGTGGAGCACGTATGGGGCATGATCCAAAAACATCTATTTTAAATAAACACAATCAAATACACACCGTACCTAATGTATATGTAACAGACGGGGCTTTTATGGCATCATCGAGTTGCGTAAATCCGTCATTGACCTATATGGCTTTTACCGCTAGAGCGGCAGCGCATGCCGCAGAACAATTAAAATTAGGTACATTCGCTTAAGAAATTATAATTATGGACAATGCTTCAGCCCGCAATATGTGGGGCGATTATTTAGATAAACATTTAGAAGATGCTTTTGTGGAAGCGCCTAAAACCATCCATTTTTGTGATAATGAAAAAGATGCGAACGAATGTTTAGATTTGGTACTTAAAAATGTTAAAAGAGCAACCTCTCCTTCCCTTTTAGGCTTACAGTTGCGCAACGAACCTTTACCTAAAATTGGAGACTTTTTGGTGATTACTGATTGGGATGGAAAAGCAAAATGTATCGTAAAAACAACCACTGTAAAACTAAAACCAATGTTTAGTATTGATGATGCATATGCTCAAAAAGAAGGTGAAGGTGATAAAAGTTTGGCCTATTGGAAAAAAACGCATTGGGACTATTACACTCGAGAACTCGCTGAATTCAACAGAGAACCTAGAGAAAGTATGATTGTGGTTTGCCAAGAGTTTGTGAAGGTTTTTGGGTAATAGCGGCTTGTGGCTA
>JANQTG010000189.1:69292-77532 GCA_030731855.1 Cellulophaga sp.
ATTGTGGTTTGCCAAGAGTTTGTGAAGGTTTTTGGGTAATAGCGGCTTGTGGCTAGTGGAAGTAAAAAATACGAAGTACGAAATACTTGCGATAAAAGAAAGCTAGAATTTACAACTTAGACTTTAAGTTTATGAGTTTAGAAAAGTAAAAAACACGAAGTACGAAATTCTTACGACGAAAGAAGATCATAGAATAGCCTTGATACTTAGAACCTGAAATGAAAAGAGGAAAGGCTTAAAACTTGAATTTACTATGCAAGGAAAATACGGTAGGAGTACTTAAAAAAGTTCTTGTAGTGTTATTTAATTGTTGCTCATATTTAGCTTCAATATTCCAATTTTCAGTAAAGTTATAGCCCGCACCACTAGAAGAAAACAAACGTTGTGGCAACATACGGTTTTCAATTTTATCAAATTCAAATTCCGAAACCAACCCAGAAAAAAAATACAATTTATCCGAAGCTTTGTACACTATACTGTTATTAAATCTAAAAAGGTCTGAAAGTCTGTACGTATTGTTGCTTGCCTGAAATTTCCAGCTAAAATTTTTCGTCAATGGGTAGCTATAGCTAACATACGAATGTATTTCACCATTACCCACCACTGGATAAGAAAAACTACTAAATTGAGGGGATGCATTGTTTTTTTCCAATGCATCCCCTATTATTTCATCACTTTGAGCACCAACACAAACAGGTATAAACAAGAATAAAAAATATATTTTAGTCATCATTGTACGTATTTAGTAAGTATTAAAAATGTAGTAGCTTTTAATATTTTAATATTTGAATATTACTAGTGATTACTCCATCTTCACCCAAGTATTCCCATTTTTATGAGACGCTACCGTACTTTCTATAAAGTTCATACCTCGAACGCCATCTAACATTGTTGGAAATTCTCCACTGTTATAATTTTCACCACGAATCGCTTTTGCTACACCCTTGTAAATATTTGCCATAGAATCGAAAATACCTTCGGGATGGCCTGGTGGTAATTTTGTTCCGTCTAAAGATAATTTAGAGTTGTAAGCGTGACCTGGTTTTAACACCTGCAAAGGTTCGGTATCACTTAGTTTGTATACATAATTAGGGTTTTCTTGTTCCCACTTAAAAGCTGCTTTTTCTCCATAAATGGTAATGGCTAGTCCGTTTTCTTCTCCAGTAGCTACTTGACTGCTTCTGATAACTCCCTTTACGTGGTCTCCCAAACGAATGAGCACTGTGCCATCTACATCCATCTTATTGTCTTCGTATAAATAATTAAAATCGCACAATAATGATTTTACTTGTAATCCTGTGGTATATTCAATCATATTAAAAGCATGCACGCCAATATCACCCATACAAGAACTGATACCTGCTTTTTCAGGGTCTAAACGCCAAACGCTAGATCGTTTTGCTTTATCATGAATTATGGTGTTGATCCAACCTTGGTAATATTGCGCATCAACTTTATGAACTTTACCTAATTCGCCTGCTTTAATACGTTCCCGCATTTCACGAACCATTGGGTAACCTGTATACGTATGTGTTAGCGCAAAAACAGTACCTGCTTTTTTATGCGCTTCTTGTAGTATTTTTGCTTCTTCTAAAGAGGTGGTCATTGGTTTTTCGCAAATCACATGAAAACCATTATCTAACAGTTTTTTCGCCATTGGAAAATGCAAAAAATTAGGCGTTAAAATAGAGCATACCTGAATACGTTCGCTTTCAGGTAATTTCATTTCTTCTTCAATTAAGGTATCAAAATCTTTATAAATTCGGTTTGTAGGTACATCAATCTGCTTTGCAAACGCTATATTTTCTTCGAAATTGGCATTGAATACACCTCCTACAATTTCATAGTTATCATTAATTTGAGAAGCTACTCGGTGTAAAATACCAATTAACGAATCGCCTCCACCTCCTAAAATTCCTAATCTAATTTTTTTTGCCATTTTTATACTTTAAAATTTAATCTTTTACGCTTATTAAACTGATGTTATGGTAGAATCTTGATGAATTCTTTGTGTTTCTATTTTTTTTCTGATCACGAATAAAATTCCAAATAAAACAATAAGTGCTAATGGAAAATAAACCATGAAACCTAGTACTGCTTTGCCAGCGGCAACATCTGCACCTTCACCTGTTAAGCCTGAAGCTATAGCGGTTGCTTTCTCGGTATCTAATCGTGAACCAATAATTGGGTTCCAAATAGAGGTGGCAAACATACCTGCCCCACCAACTAATGACATGCCTAGAGCACCGGTTTTTGCTGTATATTCTGATACAAAACCAATCATTGTTGGCCAAAAATAACACACCCCTAACGCAAATAAAGCGGCAGCAACATAAATCATATTACCATCAGCAACGCTCATAAAGTAAATAGCTGACGCTGTGATAATAGCAGACATTAGTAAAACACCTATCGGATTTAATTTATGAACAATAGGGCCAGCAAAAAATCTGCCCAGAGCCATTATACCTGTTACTAATGCTAAAACTAACATAGGGCTTGCGCCTGAGCTTCCTAAAATAGTTTCTATCCATTGTTGAGGTATAAATTCTGAAGTTGCTGTTAGCGTCATACAAACAAGCATAAATATGAATAAAGGATTTGCTAACGCTTTAATATTTGCTTTGGTGTCTGATTCGATATTCTCGCTTTGAGGAAATTTTTCGGTAAACACCAAGTAACCGTAAATTAAAGTCGGAATTATCATAGTGGCAATTTGTAATTGCCATCCTAAACCACCGTCTGTCATGAATTTAGAAACTAAAGCACCAATAACTAAACCGCCTGGAAACCAAACATGAAATTTATTTAACATAGCTGTTCTATTGTTTGAATACATGTCGGCTATCATAGGGTTACAAGCGGCCTCAACAGAGCCATTCGCGAAACCAATAAAAAATGTAGAGATAATTAAAGTCCAGAATCCACCGGCATAAATAGTAAGAACTAAACCTAAAATATGACACACAAAAGCAACAATCAATAAATTTTTTGCTCCTAAACTATTATAGAGCAGACCTCCTACGAGCATGGCTAATGGAAATCCAAGAAAAGCCATACTATTTATCCAACCTAATTCTTTATTACTTATTTCAAAATCTATTCCGAGTTGTGTTAAAATGCCAGCTCTAATTGCAAAAGTCATAGAGGTAACAATCAAAGCCATACAAGCAGCGACGAAAATTTTATTTTTATTTAATTGATCCATAATAAAGTATGTTGTTTTGGTTGTTTGTTTTTAACGTTTGTAAATAATATAATCTAAAGCTAAAGGTTCAATATTGTTGTTTCTTGATTCTGTAGCAATTTGTCCTCTATGATAGGTAGCGTGGTTAATCATATGAAATAAAATATCTTTAGCGGTATTGGCAAATTGTCTTCCTTCAGAATTTTCGTAATCAATTCGTTTTTCAAAATCATTTATATTTGTTATAATTTCGAACGATGTTCTTTGGTTGTCGTAATGAATATCTGCAAATTCTTTAATGCTATGAAGTTGAAAAACCTGAAATTTTTCAGTTGAAGCTGTTAATCTTGCGTTCCAAATATGGTGTGCATTAAGAATATGGCTAAATAATGAAATATTTTTACCTTGCACTTTATCTAAGGTACTTTCAAATTGTTCTATTAGTTTTTTATTGCAATAGAAATTATAATCAAATAATTCATTAAAGAGATTTTTCATACCCTAGTGCGCAAATTAATTTATGTTTTTTGAAGCTTCTAAAAGTAAGTTTTTTGTAGCCATTATGCCATCTTCTTCGCTTAAAACATCACCTTCAAATTCAACGCCAATATAACCATTATAGCTGGCGTCTTTTACAATTTTTAGCATTTTTGTGTAATCTATTTTAGTTTCATTACCGTTTGTATCAAAATCGTATGATTTTGCGCTTACTCCTTTGGCAAAGGGCATTAATTCTTTAACTCCTTTATACATATCATAGGTCTCTGCACAATCCCCGTTATAATAAGAGCCATCCACTCTGCGAACACAAAAATTACCAAAGTCAGGCAGGGTACCACAATTATCCATGTTCACTTTTGTCATAACTTCGGCCAACAATCCGGCATCCGACGATAAGCCTCCATGATTTTCTACAATAATATTGATATTCTTTTCTTTAGCATACGATGCCAGTTGCGTTAAACCATCTACGGCATTAGCGCTCCATTCTTCCGGGTCACTGCTTCCAGCCAAATTTACCCGAATAGAATGACATCCCATAGCCGCAGCAGCATCTACCCATTTAAAGTGGTTTTTCACCGCATTTTTTCTCTCTGTAGCATCAGTCGTAGCTAAATCTCCTTGACCGTCAATCATAATCAACAAGTTTTTCATTCCATGTTTTTCACTTTCAGCCTTGCTTTTTGCCACGAAAGCAGCCATAGCATCTTCTGAAAAATTCTCTTTTTCTAATTCTTCATGATATAAAAAGCTTACATATTCCAAACCTGAGAAACCCCAAGCTTTTGCTTTTTCTGCAAAACTATAAGGGTCTGCACCTTCTTCAAGAATCATTTTATGCATAGACCATTGGGCTAAAGACAATTTAAAGAAAGGTTCTTGAGAAACTAAGGATATTTCTTCTGTAGCTAAAAGCTCTTTTTTAGGTTCCTTTTCTTTGCAAGAAATAACACCAAAAATTAAAAAGCTGACTACCAGTAGAAAGCTTTTTTTCATAAAATTACGATTTTTCATAAATAGGGTACTTTAATTTAATAATTTAGCATTTTACTACAACGTTATAGTAGAATATCGTTTTATTATAAGCGTTTAAATGTAAAAAATTTATTTTATATTTAACCAAATTACGTAATAAACAACTCTATTTAATGAACAAATTTTATTATAATGAAGAGCAAGACTCTTATGATGCTATTGTCGTTGGTACTGGTATAAGCGGCGGTTGGGCAGCTAAAGAGCTGTGTGAAAATGGATTAAAAACACTAGTTCTTGAGCGCGGTAGAATGGTAACCCATATTGAAGATTATCCGACAGCAAACTTAGATGATTGGGATTTTCCTAATAATGGCGAATTATCAAAAGAAGAAAAGGATAAACAATTAAAACAAGCAAGAACGGGTTATACCGTAAAAGCACAGCACAACTTTTGGTTTGTGAACGATTTAGAGCATCCTTATAACGAAACCAAACGATTTGATTGGATGCGTGGTTACCACGTTGGCGGAAGATCAATTATGTGGGGTCGCCATAGTTATCGATGGAGCGACTTAGATTTTGAAGCTAATAAAAAAGACGGACATGGGGTTGATTGGCCTGTTCGTTATAAAGATATTGCACCTTGGTATAGTAAGGTAGAATCGTTTATTGGGATAAGTGGCGAGGCTTTAGGCTTACCACAATTACCAGATAGCGAATTTTTACCGATGATGGAGCTTAACTGTGTTGAGCAGAAATTTAGAGAACAAGTTGCTGAAAATTTTGACGGTAGGGTAGTCACTGCCGGGCGTGTTGCTCACCTAACAGGCGATAAGAAATTTGATGGTAGGAGCAAGTGTCAATTTAGAAATAGGTGTATTCGTGGGTGCCCTTTCGGAGCTTACTTTAGCAGTAACTCATCAACCTTACCTGCGGCAGAACGTACTGGTAATTTAACCTTAAGACCAGACTCTATTGTTTCAGAAGTTATTTATGATCCAAAGACTAAAAAAGCCACGGGTGTAAAGGTTATTGACCGCTTAACCAAAGAAGAGTTGGTATTTAATGCTAAAGTAATTTTCTTATGTGCATCAGCTTTAGCTTCAACACAAATTTTAATGCAATCTAAATCAGAACGTTTTCCAAACGGATTAGGAAATGATTCTGACCAACTTGGTCGCAATATTATGGATCACCAATTAGGTGTTGGTGCAAATGGTAAATTTGATGGCTTTGATGATAAATATTACAAGGGTCGTAAACCAAACGGAGTTTATATTCCACGTTTTAGAAATTTAGGTGGGGATTCTGATCAGAAAGAATATGTTCGTGGCTACGGATACCAAGGTGGCGCAAGCCGAGGTAATTGGGAAGAAACTATTGCAGAAGTATCTTTTGGAAAAGATTTAAAAGAAAATATTTTAAAACCAGGAGGTTGGCAAATGGGTATTATGGGCTTCGGTGAAGTTTTACCATACCAAGAAAATAGAATGACGCTTGATTATGATAAGTTAGATAATTGGGGTTTACCTACCGTTACTTTTGATGCAGAATTCAAAGAAAACGAATGGAAAATGCGCGAAGATATTAAACAACAAGCTGTTGAAATGCTAAAAAATGCTGGATTTAGAGATGTTGTACCGTACGATAATCCCGGAGCATTAGGATTGGGAATTCATGAAATGGGCACTGCAAGAATGGGTAGAGACCCAAAAACATCGGTGCTTAATGGCAATAACCAAGTACATGCAGTACCAAATGTTTATGTTACTGATGGCGCTTTTATGACCTCAGGAAGTTGCGTAAACCCATCATTAACCTACATGGCTTTTACAGCAAGAGCAGCAAACCACGCGGCAGAAGAATTTAAAAAAAATAATATATAATGGATAGAAGAATAGCACTCAAAAACCTAGGCCTATCTTTGGGCTATATCGTAGCCACACCAACATTAATAAGTTTAGTTCAAAGTTGTAATGAACAAAATGTTGTTACTTGGACTCCCGAATTTTTGTCAAAAGCAGAAGGTAGCGTACTTACAAAGTTGGTAGATATTATTTTACCAAAAACGGATACGCCTTCGGCCTCAGAAGTAAACGTACATATTTTTGTAGATAAGTTTGCAAAGGACATTATGGAAGAAAAAGAACAAAAATTCTTTATGATGGCCATGCAAAAATTTACAAATAAAGCACTAAAAGACTCAGGAAAAGAAAGCCTTGAAGATTTAACTAGTGAAGATTTAGAACCTGTATTAGCGAGTGCCTTAAAAGTTACAAAAGAAGACGAAATTGCTAATTTTAAATTAATTAACACGTATAATAAAGCTATTGAAGATGGTGAAGTTGCAGAGCTTGATGAAGGTGTTTCTCGATTTGCCTTTGCTAATAATTTAAGAGGATTAACCATTTGGGGTTTTAAAACCTCTGAATATATTGGCGAAGAAGTACTTGCCTATTTGCCTATTCCGGGTGAATATATTGGCTGTGGAGATGTACAGGAATTAACGGGTGGAAAAGCTTGGTCCATTTAAAATACTGTAGTTTTAGGTATTTTCAAAGTTTTTTAAAAGTAATTCAATATAAGGGCGGATGTTTGGTTTTTTCAGACATCCGCTCTTTGTATTTAAGCTTTTATAATTCCCAATCAACTGTCTTAATTATTTTGCAATACTGCCAAACCTATACTTTCTAAAGAGCTATAATTTATCCAAATCTACTACTGAATTAGCTGGTTTAGGAAGTTCCCCCCGAAACCTAAAAACCAAACATTATTCTATAATTATGATTATTGGTTATTTGTAAAAATAGCGATATCCTATTTATTCATAAGTTCCTCTAAAATTGTTTTCAGTTTGACAGTTTTAATGCAAAATATTATTTTTATTCTAATTTTTTTGGGCAATAAATTTTCCAGAAATACTAATGTTATTGTTAAGCGAGTTTATTAAATGAAGATCTAGATAGCCTTCTGTTAATTCGGTTGATTTTTTGGTAATAATAACCTTTCCTTTGTCCGTAAAAAAAGGCAATTCATTTGAAATAGTATTATTAAAGTAGCCAAATACACCGTCTGAATAATTAATTCGCTTTACATTACTTTTTGTGATGTTATACGTACCTTCTTGTAGAGGTTTTGAACTATTCTCTAGAGTTATTACTATGACCATCTTATATGTTGATTCGTTTTTTAGTTTTAAGGTGAAACTAGCATTCGGGATGCCTTTTTTATTAGTTTCTATAGCTTCTGTAAAATAAATTTCTCCCAAATCATGATTAAAAGTACCTGTAACTAAGGTTTTATTTGGTAGTGATTCAAAAGATAGATTAGTCTCATTTGGTAGGTAAGAAGTAAATAGTGTTATAATAAATGAAGCCATTAAAATATTGATAGTAAAATGTTTAAAGTATAACATATCAAATTTATTAGGCTAATTAGTTGTTTTGTGTAGTCTGTGCTATTAATGGTGCATTTTGTTTAGGATCAATATTATTTTCTAATATTGCCGCAATGGTTATTACAATAATTAAGATTACAAATAGAATAAATGATTTTTGCATGATTCATTATTTAATTA
>JANQTG010000189.1:77632-82160 GCA_030731855.1 Cellulophaga sp.
ATAATTAAGATTACAAATAGAATAAATGATTTTTGCATGATTCATTATTTAATTATGTCAATAAAATATATTTAAACTGTTTTAAGCAATGCATTACTTTTAATTTTTATAAGTGCAGGTTTCTAATTTTTCAATGCTAAACTATACATAATTAAGAGCTATTGGATGAAGGAATGTGCCAATGGTCGCCAATATTGTGTAATTGGTATTAAAGAAAATAACATACTCTTTAATAGCGTTTTATCTCTTTAATAGGTATTGTTGAGGTATTTCAGGTAATAAAGTCCAACTGTACGTAAATTACCACCATTGATACATATAGGGATTAAGCACTCAGTTATAACAATTATTTTTACCTATATTTAGTATTCCTATGTTAGAAGCTGTAATTGTAGATGACGAAGTAAAAGCACTCCAAAGTTTATCTTGGGAGCTTACTAATTTTAGTGAAGAGATAAAAGTAGTCGCTTCTTTTACGAACCCTTTAGAAGCCTTAGCTTACTTAAATAAAACAGAAAACACCCCAGATTGTCTTTTTTTAGATATTGAAATGCCTACGATGGACGGGTTTCAGTTTATTCAACAATTAAAAAATAAAGAGTTTCCTGTGGTGATCACTACCGCCTATAATCAATATGCAATTAAAGCGTTAAAAAATGATGCTATAGATTATCTTTTAAAACCAATTGATTCTGACGATTTGAGCGATACAATACTAAAAGTCAAGAAATTTAATGCTAAAAATTATTCTGCGGACAGACTAGAAAAAATATTATTGAATTTTAATGCCAATGCAATTCAGAAAAAAATAACCCTAAATACGGATGGAAAATTAGTTTTTTTAAGTTGTGATCAGATTCTATATGCTGAATCTGACGGAAACTATACCACAATTTTTTTAACGGACGGTCATAAAATTCTGCTTACAAAAAAACTAAAAGAAGTAAACGAAATTTTACCACAAGAAACTTTTTTTAGAATTCATAATTCGTACATCATCAATTTAAATAAGATCAAAGAATTTTTAAAAACAGAAGGGTATGTAGTGCTAGAATCTAACCACAAAATTCCTGTTTCACGTCAAAAAAAATCTGATTTTTTAGATTTACTCTAATTAAATTATGTTTAAAACAAAAGGAATTTATAACTATTTAGTTAGTATTGGGAATAAGCGTTTTACGGCTATTTTGTTCCTATTATTTTTGCTACCCAATTGCCATATATTTTCCCAAGAAATTTCTCTGAAATTCAGAACAACTACAGATAGCTTAATAAAAGCAGCACCTAAAGTATATACAGATATCGATTCTATTTTAAAACCGTCTCGCTACGATACTATTTTAATGCGTTATTTTGTGAATGAAGCTGTCAAAAGAAACTATAAAGACGGACAATCTTACGCACTAAATTATTTAGGATCTTGGCACCGTAATAAATCTAACTACGCAAAAGCTATTGCTTTGCATAAAGAGGCCTTAGTAGTAGCGAGAGCTGCAAATAATTTAGAATTAAAGGTGTATAGTCTAAATATGTTAAGCGTTGATTATAGTCGAATAGATGCTATTAAAACGGCATTAGATTATGCTCAAGAAGCTTTATCCTTAGCAGAAACGGTAAAAAACCCAAGTTATGGGCTAAGAAGAAGTATTAATGTATCGTTGAACGGAATCGGAAATATATACCAGAGTTTAAAACAATATACTGTTGCTATTGATACCTATAAAAAATCATTAGAATTAGAAAAAGAACTTAATAATCCTCTAGGTTTAGCCATTAATAATCAAAATATTGGAGAGTGCTACGAAGCGCTAAATGATATAGATTTGGCACTTAATTACTATCGAAAATCTTTAGCCTTTAATGAAGAAATAGATAGCGACAGAGGTCGTGTTATTTGTAATAATAGTATTGCTAAAATTTACATCAAACAAAATAGACTAAATGAAGCCTTACGGGTTTTAGGGCCTACATTAAAAAAAGCAATTGCTATCGGAGATAAATTTATAACAACATCGGTTTATATTAATATGGGTTGGGCCTATAGTATATTAGGTAATTACGATTTAGCAGAAGTAAATTTAGTAGAAGGCATAACCCTTGCAGAGCAACATGACTTACAACTGTCTCAATCAGAAGGATATAAATTTTTATCAGAATTATACGACAAACAAAATAAATATGAAGCCTCGTTAGTAGCTTATAAAAAATCAAAGGCGCTAGAAGAGAGTATAAATAATGAAACTAATATTAGGTATGTAAACGATATAATTTTTAAATATGATAGTGAGAAAAAAAACAACCAAATTGAAGCTTTAGCTCGTGAAAACGAACTTATTCAATTAAAACTGAAGAAGAAGGAGAACACCTTGTTAATTAGTGCTTTACTACTAGCCTTATCTGCCATAATATTATACATACTTTATAGGCAGTATCAACTAAAAAATGACAAAAAATTATTGACTTTAGAACAAAGCATGTTACGAAGCCAAATGAATCCTCATTTTATTTTTAATTCTTTAAACTCCATTAAATTATACATTATTAACAATGAAAAGAAAAATGCGGTTTACTATCTAAATAAATTTTCTAAACTTGTTCGTAAAATATTAGAGGCTTCTACTTTAAAAGAAATAACCTTAGCCGAAGAGTTAGAAACCATAGAGCTGTATATGAATATCGAAAACATTCGGTTTTCTGAAGAAATTAAATTTAACATAACAATCGAAGAAGGGTTAGATACGCAGGCTATTAAAATACCATCTTTAATACTTCAGCCTTTTTTAGAAAATTCTATTTGGCATGGCTTATCGTCAAAAGAAGGAGAAAAATTAATAAGCATCGCTGTAGAAAAACAAGATGATTACATTATTGCCATTTCTATTACAGATAACGGCATTGGTCGAGATGCCTCAGAAGTTATTAAAGAAAGTAAGGTACTAAAAAGAAATTCTATCGGTATAAATATCACCAAAGAACGTTTGGCTAATTTCTCGAAAGACTATCAAAATACGTATGAAATTCAAATTATTGATCAATTTAACGAAGATAATATCGCTATTGGCACTAAAGTAATACTACTTATTCCTACTATTTAGCCATATTTTCAGCAACTTGTTCTAATTCTGCATACCACTTTTTGCCAAATTTTCTGATCAAAGCTTCCTTTACAAACTTATAAATAGGCACTTGTAATTCTGCTCCTAAAGAACAAGCTGGGTCGCAAATCTCCCATTTATGGTAATTAACAGCTACAAATTCGGTATACTCTCGAATTCTAATGGGATATAAATGACAAGAAACAGGTTTTTTCCATTTGGTGACTCCCGCATTATAAGCTTCTTCTAAACCGCATTTTGTAATACCATCACTAGAAAAAACAACATAAGCACATTCACTACCATTCACTAAAGGAGTTTCCCACTCACCATCTTCGCCTTTTACAAAAGCACCCTCATCTTCTATGACTGCGATACCTTCTGGGCGTAAAAAAGGCTTTACTTTTTGGTAAATATCTACTAAAATTTCGGTTTCTTTTTCTTCTAACGGAGCGCCAGCGTCACCATCTACACAACAAGCTCCTTTACAAGCCGAAAGATTACAAACAAAATCTTTCTCAATAATTTCCTCAGAAACTAAGGTTTTACCAATTTGAAACATACCTAAAATTAAGAAATGCAAAGATACCTTATCTAATTAAATTTCTGGTTAAAAGATCTAGAACTTGAATTAAACCGTAAATTTGCAAAGAATTTAGTAAAATATGGAATTTCATTTTGATTTTAAAGAAATAGCAACCGCATCGATGGTACTTTTTGCGGTAATTGATATCTTAGGAAGTATTCCTATTATTATAGGTTTAAGAAATAAAGTAGGGCATATTCATTCTGAAAAAGCTTCCGTTGTTGCGGCTATTATTATGGTGGCTTTTTTGTTTGTAGGTGAAGAAATATTAAAACTTATTGGGATAGATGTAAATTCTTTTGCCGTTGCAGGAGCTTTTGTTATCTTTTTCTTAGCCATAGAAATGATTTTAGGGATTACGCTTTATCGTGACGATCAACCTGAGAGCGCATCCATAGTACCCATTGCTTTTCCACTTATTGCAGGTGCTGGTACTATGACAGCTATTTTATCTTTGCGAGCAGAATATTTTGTTGAAAATATTATTATTGCTATTTTAATCAATATTATCTTTGTTTACTTAGTACTAAAGTCTTCTAAAAAAATAGAAAGAGTATTAGGTAAAGGTGGATTAAGTGTTATCCGAAAAGTTTTTGGCGTAATTTTATTAGCAATATCTGTAAAGTTATTTGCTTCTAATATTAATCAACTTTTTTAAATTCGTTAATATCTTTAGAACATTAAATAAAAAATATAGTTATGAATAAATACATCATCTTACTATTTATTATTATCGCGATTGCCTTAATTGGGTACAATGTTACGCTATTGAATTTTGATGCTATTCTTCAGGGAGATAGTATTATAGCCTTAATTGGTATAGTAGCTTCATTATGTGCCATAGTAC
>JANQTG010000190.1 GCA_030731855.1 Cellulophaga sp.
ACCTGAACACCAATAAAGCCTTTTTCAGACCTATTAATTTCATCTAAATCAATCACCTCACTAAACAATTCGCCGTTTATGTAATGTTGCATTTTATTACCATTAACTTTTAAATGAACCGAATTCCACCCATTCTGGTTAATGCTTGATTCGAGTACTTTTTTAGGAATAGTTTTGGTCACTGTTCTTGTTTGCCAACTGTTTTTTGTAATATTTTTGCGCAAGCTATCTTTAGAGATACTATCTGGCATTGGAGTTATGCTCACTATTTCGGACTTATAGGCTAAAGTGGTTCTTTTTTTTTCTTCGTAATTTTGACCCGTATATTTATTTTCTCCATCTATATCGCACTGGTAGCCTTTTAAAGCAAAAGGCAAATGGTCAATTTTTTCACTTCTATAATTAATCCCACTATTACCATACTTTGATATTCTATACTCTAGTTTTAATTCAAAATTATCAGGTTGTGCTTTTTCAAAAATGATGAATGAATTACGTTTCAGAATTGTTTCTGGTGTTACTTCTCCAATTAAAATTCCATTCTCTACACGCCAATAAATAGGATCTCCACTCCACCCTTCTAAATCTTTACCATTAAATATGGATTGAAATGTATTATCTTTTTCTAAAATTACACTTTTGCTTTTGCATGACAGCAAACTCGCACAAAAGCATATGATAATAATAATACGCATATTCTTAAATTTTACTTGTTTAATTACCCTACGCTAAGATCACTTTTCTACCAAGTTTAGTTAGGTCTTAAATTTTTTGAAAGCAACCTCTCGTCTATTTTTTAAAAGCATTCGCATATCTATTTTCTGTTTTGTCGTACGCCTTATCTAACTGTGGGCATTTTGCATCCACTTCATTTCAAAAAAAATTTTTAATTTATTTGCATTTCCTTGGCTATTTTAGGAAATCAAAAAAAATCACATTTAAATTACTGGTTTCTTTAAAAACTATTTATCTAATGCCTCGTGCTAAACTACTCAATAATGAATTAGCTTCCAACCGTTTTTGTGAATATTTAGATATAAATTGTCATGTTAATTACCAGTATATTCGATGCAGTATTATAAAGTTTTTTATAGTGTCTAAATATTTACGATATCCAACCCTAATCCAAGAAAACTAAATTATATGCTATTAAAATTAATATACTACACTAAAAAAGTTATCCTGCACTATCCTGTAAATTATTCCTAAATTAAAAAGTATGATCTCCACTATTTGAATAGTGACCATGTAAAATAAATTGAGTAGCACTATAATAAAGGTAATAACCTGACAGTGCAGGATACTAAAACAAAAGTATTTGTTTATTTTTCAAAGGAAAATTTAATATGATACAAATATTTAGATGGGTACATTTAATAAAATCATATTTTATTTTATTCTTTACATATTCAATATGCGGATGCAAGAAAAGTGTTGAAATATAAGGAAGAAGACATCACTGATATAATTGAACATAATGCAGAAGATGAAAGGGTATCAATTAATCCGCCACTAACGGATGGTACTTGCAAACCCAATAAATTTGAACAATATTATAAATACGCCGGTTTGGTCGCAGGCGACATAGCTGTTAATACCACCCAGATTTCTGTGACAGCTACTATTGACGACATAACTTGTTTTCCAGATTATTTTCAGAATGATATTGATGAGAGAACTGTAGGTGTTTATAAATTGCCGATGGCACAAATAATCTTAATGGGGATAAAAACCAACCAAGAATGGAACGTGCCTCAAAAAGAATAACATCTTTGAAGAAAGGTTTATATGCTGAAATTTCAAGATTTGTCACTATAAAAGAATTTGGTTTATTTAACAGCTATAAAAGCGTTAGGTTTTATTACCTACAAAAAGCATATTTATATATAAATTTTTTAGAATATCACATTTTATTTAACTCATAAGCGCTTTAGAAAAAACAACTTTATGAAATCGCTAAATCTTAAAATCCTTAGTTCAATCCTTATTTTTTATCTTCTAACTTTTACTTCATGTGTTTTTAAAACAACAAAAAACAAAAGCAACAACAACTGCTCTAAAAGCGATACTAACTTAGATATTGCAAATCCTATAAATGTAGGTAAATTAGATGACCGTACCTGTAAACATGTTTATAGCGAGGATAATATTGATGGGGAAATATGGGGAAAATATGAAGTATCTGAAAATTCATCAACAGATGGTGTCAATTCTGCACGAATGGAACGAATTTTTGAAAGAGAGAAACCTACTGATGGTTCTTATCAATATTTTAGTGGCATTTGCCGTATTGAAAGCGTTAGCGATGGAAAACGTGGTACTTATATTATTCAAGCTAAAGGAAAACATATTGGTCATGTAAATGTTGATCCTGCAATTTGCTTAGTTGGAGCAAAAAAAAGAACCAAAAATGGTGACACTTATTTTGAACTTTACAGTGAACAAATTACAAAACGTGGCGGAAGACTTTCAAAAGGTACTAGGCAAATTATAAAACTTGCTACCGTTAAAAAAAATGAGCCTTTTAAACTTGAAATGAAAACAGGTTTTAAAGGAAATCCTATCCATCAACATTATGTTTCTATTAAAATTAACGACAAAGAACATTGGATGGATGTTCCTGAACCGCAAATAGGTATAGAAACGGGTATAAGATACGGAGCATATTCTGTTGAAGAAGGTAAGGCTATAGTTTTTTTCAAAGACACCAAATTTGAAAGCTCAACAAAGCCTTAATTAACACTTTACAACTATTTTTGATAACCTAATTTTAGGTAACATACTGAAAAATAGTTGGTAGCATTTAATGTCATTATAAAAAGAAATTAAACCCTTTCTAGTTTTATAGGATACGTTTTACGAGCATTCCATTGACATACATATAAGTTTTCATCATTATCAACACATACGTCATGGCAATGATTAAAAATTGGTTGTTCTTGAAGCATCCGTTGAAGTTCTCCTTTTTTATATTCAGGTTTTGTACCTCCAGGGTTTGAAACAACTTTACCCTTGTTATCTAAAATGGTTACGAACCCAGATTTTGGATTTGTACGTATTGGATGCGTATCCATATCACCCTCTACAAAATCTATTTCTGAGGACCAACATACTCCAGAATATAAATTATCATTATGAATTACTGGACGGCACATATATGCCCCGGGCAAATTTATTTGCTCCAAATAATTACCATCTAACGAAAAACGCTTAAAGCAATTGCCAGCTCGCGATGTTATTAAAAGGGTTGGTTCTCCTTTTCCTCTATAATCGATGCAAACTCCGTGTGCTGTTTGAAATTGGTCTTTTCCTATTCCTCTACCAGATCCAATTTTGCGAATAAACTCTCCGTCTTTGGTAAACTGAAGCACATAGTTAGAACCGTAACCATCGGCAATATAAATATCGCCATTTGGTGCTATTGCACTTTCTGTGGGTTTAAACTTATCCTCTTTTTCATATGCTCCATATTCTGATGGATGACCAATAATCATTAATTCTCTGCCTTCAGTTGTAGTCTTAATTATACTTTCTCCATTAGAATCACAAATAAATAAGAAATCCTCTGAACCGTCATTCCATAAAGTTAAACCATGCCCTCCTTTGTAACGAATACCCCAAGAATCTAACAATTTTCCTGATTTATCGTAGATAACTATATTATTATGAATGTCATCGCCAACCATGATCAATCTTCCTTGAGAATCCATCACCATTTCGTGACAATTTTTCACAGGGGTAACACTTCTATCTAAGTCACCCCAAGCTTTATGAACCCTATATTTAAAATCCCCATGACCAATAACAGTTTCATACATTTTAGGTTTTGATTTTATAATATTAAAATGAGGAACCATAACAATACCTACACCAGCTTTTGCTGTTGTGGTAATAAAATTTCTTCGGTTTATTCTTGTTTTTGTCATTTTTGTAAAACAATTAAGAAAGTTTCTCTTTTGATGCGGTCATTGGTTTGCCAAATAAATCTAAAATTGGTTCACCGTTCCCATCTGGAGTAGTGTAAAATGGTCTGCCTTCAATAGTATAGTGCGTATCTGGCAAAATGCCTAAAGCATGATAAATAGATTGATGGACTTGGTCAATTACCACTGGTTTTTCTATAGAAACACATGGCCTTTCATCGGCTGTTTTACCATAAACTAATCCTTTTTCTATGCCACCACCCCACATCAGTATAGAACCTCCGTCAGTAAAATGCCGATGCATTCCATAATGCCTAATATTCTCAATTGCATCTGGTTGATTCTTAGCTTGATCTCTAACTTCTACACCAGGTCTACCTTCCATTATAGCATCTCTACTAAACTCACTTGCCAAAATAATTAAGGTTCGATCCAAATGTCCAGTTTCATCTAAATCTTTAATTAATTGAGCCACTGGTTTATCAATTAAGGCTTTCATTCCTTTTGCGCGTGTGTGACCGTTGGCGTGAGTATCCCAACCCAAAAAAGGTTCATATTCCGTTGAAACACTAATAAATCGGGCTCCATTCATAGCTAATCGTTTTGCCAATAAACATCCTAAACCAAAACGTCCTGTATTATAGGTATCGTAAATCTCTTTTGGTTCTTGTGCTAAGTCAAAAACTTTAGCTTCAGGAGAATTTAATAATCGATACGATTGCTCCATGGAACGCATTAAAGATTCTCGCTGATAATCACTAGCCTGTTCCATAACTTCACTTTTATTCGCAAGTTCTTTAAACAGTTTATGCCTTGCTTCAAAGCGTTTAAGTGACATTCCTTGTGGTGGTCTTACACTATCTAAACCTTCAGACGGATCTGGTATTAAAAAAGGCCCATATTCATTTCCTAAAAAACCTGCTGAATGAAAAGCTTTTAACTCTTCTGCTTCTCCCATAGTAAAGCGCTGCCCTATAGATATAAAAGGAGGAATAACAGGATTTATAGGTCCTAATTCTTTGGCTATCCAGGCTCCAATATGCGGCGCTTGGACTGATTGAGGTGGTTCATAACACGTATGCCAATGGAATTGATGACGTGTATGTAAAATATGCCCTAAATCAGCAGCCTTGTATGATTTAATAATAGCTCCCTTATCCATTACCTTACCTATGTTTTGAAGACCTTCTGAAAACTCTAAGCCATCAACAACAGTTGGTAGTTTAGGAAAGGTACTCAAAACTTTTTTCGTTTCTAAGCCCTTTACAAAAGGTGCATATGCTTTGGGATCAAATGTTTCGGTATGTGCCATACCACCTGCCATCCAGAGTAGAATAACACTATCGGCTGATGCGGCCATTTTTTGAACAGAAGATGAGCACGAGCTTAAAAAACTCGCTATAGGAATAGTAGTTGCAGATGCTGCTATACTTGCAGCTGTCATTTTTTTAATAAAATCTCGGCGAGAAGTATTGTTAATAGCATTATTTTTCATCTAATTACCACTATATTTTAATTTATAAATTGAAATTCTGGCGAAATTAATACGGCCCAAAAAACGTCTTGAATTTGCTCAACATTTGGTTGCTTACCTAAAGCGGCTAGCAAAATTTCTTTTTCATTAACCGAGGGATTTCTCCCTAATAATTTTTGATACAAGGCCTCTAGGATGGCTTCATTATTGTTTCCGTACTTTTTAAGCCATTGTAAACCGCCTTTGTTAAGCACATTATTAAAAAAAGTACCATTTGTAAGCTCTAAGGATTGCAAAAGGGTAGCCCGCTCTTCTCGTTTAGATACTACGATTTCTCTATCCGGCCTACCTAGTGCTTTTAAAAAAGGATTTTGTTTTACGAGGCTTGCCCGTACTAATTTTTCATCTTGATTGCCATTAAACCTAAAATCTAATAACTTACTCCAATTGTTAAATCCGTAATCATGGGCAATTTGCCAGTTATTGTCATTAAATGAGCTTTTCATCCAATTATCTGTTGGTTTAACAGCAGTACTTTTCCAAGTTTTATCTGAATTAATTTGAACTACCTCATTTCCTTTAAGGTATATTTGCATTGAAAACAAAAGACTCGCTGGGTTGTCTTCTTTTCCTGTATTTACACCTTCGATGGCTATAGTATTAACTCCATTTACTAGAAACGCTGTAACATCATATTTACCAACTTGTGTCCAATCGTTACCTACACCCACCTTATTATTATTAATATAAAGTACATAAGAATCATCAACAGAAATAAGTGCTAATCCCTTTTCAATAGTTTTATTTGAAAGGTTAAAAGTTTTTCTAAAATACCGCTTCCCAGGTAAAGGAAGTACCGTATTTGTTAAATCTTTTTCTTGATGCCAAATTCGTAAAGCTGGTATTTTCTCTTCGGTAGGATTATATTCTACTGCTTTAAAAACAGGCGCAATTACTTGACTTATAGCATCTGAAAACTGCTCGGCACTTAAACGTCTTATTAATGGGCCGTTAAAAACATAATCTTTTTTTAAATCTTCTTCTGTTTTATAATTTACGGTGGATGATTGATATGCCCTAGAAGTCATAATTCGCTTAATTAGGTGTTTCAAATCGGTCCCAGAATCAACAAAATCCGTTGATAGCCAATCTAGCAACTCCGCATTCCATGGGGTGTTATCCATTTCATCTACTGGTTCAATTATCCCTCTACCCATAAGACGTTCCCAAAAACGATTGGTAATAGTGCGGTACAATCTTCCATTTTTTTTATTAATCATTACTTCTGAAAGTTGCAATAATCGCTCACTCAAATGATCACTTTCAATAGCTCCAAGTTCAGGGTATAAAAAATTAACTTTTGCTATTTTACCAGTTGGAATATCACATCGGTTTAATTCTAGAGGCTCTTTGGCAAAAATAGAGGCAAAACCATAAGCTTGTTCTAAAGTTAAATTACTTACAAAACTATTATGACAAGATGCGCATTTAACATTTACCCCCATTAGTGATTGTCCAATATTCTGTGCTGCCTGCATTTCGGTACTTTGGCTTGAATTTATTACCCCTCGCCATTCAATACCTTTAATAAACCCTTCTGATTCTTTAGTTGGATTGACCAATTCTACAACCATTTGGTCATAGGTTTTATTACTCTCGAGTGATTTGTACAACCAATTTGTAATTTGTTCACGACCTTTGGTGATATATCCTGTTCCGCTGTAGTCATTGCGCAGTAAATCATTCCAGAAGCTTATCCAATTTTGTGTATAATTTGTAGTATCATTAAGTAAATTATCAATTAAAACTTCTTTTTTATTAGAATTTGTATCTTTTATAAATGCTTCAACTACTCCGGGTTCGGGCAATAGTCCAATAACATCTAAATAAGCCCTTCTAACAAAAACTCTGTCATTTGCTGCTTTTTGCCACTTTAAGTTATTTTCCTTAAAGTACAGGTCTAGCAATTTATCAATAGGATGATTTTCTATACTATTTAAAGGCAATTCTGGTTTTGTTAAGGCTAAATCTGCCTCAGGAAATATTTTCACAGCTTGATCTGACCAATATGCCCCTTGATCAATCCATAATTTTACCAATTCTATTTCATCAGAGTTTAATAGTTTACCTTTAGTAGGCATCACTTTATCATGTCCGGCTGGGAGAATAATACGGTTGTAAATTTCACTTTCATGAGATTTACCTGGCACAACTGCCATTCCAGATTTTCCGCCTTTAAAAATTCCTTCTTTAGTTTCTAAAACCAAATCACCCTTTTGTTTAGCCTCGCTATGACATTGGTAACATTTATGAGCAAACAAACCTCTAACCTCAATGTTTAATTTATTTTGTTGTGGTTCTGATAAAGTTTCATATCCACTTAACTCGCTTAATAAGACTCCAGATTTTTCATTGGAATAATTGCTCCCCTTTCCAGGAAAAACGGAAGTTAAATAATCTTCACCATGTGTAAGGTTAGCTCCTAAATGCCCTGCAATTGTTAGTATAACTACCGTAACACCCAACAAAACCCTATAAAGCTTTATCGACTGTGGATTTTTAGTTTTGCTTTTTTTTAAAGCAAAAGCAGTAGCTAGAGCTAAAACAGCAGTAGCAATTCCTGTATATTGGTGATTATCAACCAAATCGCCAGTATAATTCTCTTGTGTTTTCAACAACCAACCAAAGAGCGCCGAAAACATTGCAAAACCAGCACCAATGTAAACCATTAAATTAATTCCTTCTCTTAGCCCATTACGTTTTCCTTTTAAGCTTAACATTTCAAAGAAAAAAGCAATAACCAGGAGTGCAATAGGAAAGTGCACAACTAAAGGATGTAAGCGACCAAAAAACTGTAAAAGCCAATTAGGGTTATCCATAAAAAAAATAGTATCAAAATTTGGATTAAAAATAAAACTTAATCTTAGGTTATGTATCCTGCAGTATCTGCTTCAAGGGTAAGAAGCTGTTTGCAATTTTTGATTATAATTTTAAAAATGTGGTTGTGCTACAACGGACGTGTTTTATTTAATTTCCTTACTTTTCGGAAGATAAATAGTTAAAGCTTTTTTGTTTCTTAAGAAATTTTAATTCAAAAAAAACTATGTTTTAAACTAGTCTAAAGTGCAACTCAAAGGAATGGCAGGCTGTTTGTCCCAAAGCGCTTCTGCTGTTTTAAATTATAAACCTATTATATTAATCTTAAAAAGGTAAAAAAAACTCATATTTTAAAAAAGAAAATACTGGTAAATCATCACTAATAACTACTTTAGATCTTCCGTTATAGTCGCCCTCGGTTACAGTTTCTTTCCAGCCAGACCATGATACAGTATTTTCTATTTTATTATACTGCCCTACTCTATATTTAATTTTTGTTTTTGGAGCAATGTTAACAGTTGCCGTAATTTTTATAGTTTCTGTAGTTTCAGATTCTGGATTTGCATTATAATTATAAACTAAGATGTTGTATTGATTTTTTGTACCATCCTTAGCAAAAATAGCATCCACATAATTATCTTCTATTTCTTGTTTTCCTTCTTTTTTATTTTTAAAATAAATATTTCCTTGCATTGTTAATAATTCTTTACTTGCTGGGAAATAAGATGCACCATCTCCCCATTGAAATACATTATGCATATTGTGTTCGTAAATTATTTTCATTAGACCCACCATAAAAGCATTTTGATGGGCATTTGGTGCTTTTTGAAATGAATTTCCAGCTTTACTCATACTCTTTATTAAAGAATACTCATGAATTTCTAGTTTTGCATTACTATTCCATTCTGGAATATCTTTAATTACAGCGAAATCTTTTGAATATACTTCGGTAAAATTAGTTCGTTCTGCAAGTTGGTAAAAAGGATAGTAGGACACCCCTATAAAATCGTAGTGTACGTTATTTTCTTTTGCCCATTTTACAAAATCGGTTCCCCATGCTTTTTTAGCTGTGCCCCAAAGAAAATGTGTACCTACTTTTGCCTTTGGAAGTACAGTATGTATAGCATTAATAGAGGTTTTATAAAATTCAAAAAACTGCTCTTGAGTTCCAGACCAATGTGTTGGTGTTCCAATTTCTCGTCCAATACCAAACTGAATATTGAGCATCTTTTCTGCTCCATAAGTATCAACAAGAAATTGAATGACCTCTTTTATATAGTTTCCCCAAGCTTTATAATCTCTTGGTGGTTCTGCATTTCCATAAGTTGCTACTTTTAATGAGTCGCCAGCCAACTTACCTTCTGAGTTGCGTTGAAATGCCCAAGATGGATTGTCCAATACAATTTGATGAATTTCTTGGCCTTGATTGAATATACCATCTATTTGCCTTTTTAGTAACGAAAAATCTATGTAGAATTTTTTGAAATTGTTATCCCATTTATAAGAATCTTTACTTAAATCAGCTACACCTTTTTTAGAAATACCCCCTAAAGGTCTTACGATACAAAACTTAGGATTTTTATTAGTCCCTGCTGGATTTACTCCATTGATAGGCGTAATTCTATTGTAAACATTTAAATGATAAGGCATCACTTGTTTGGCACTAGTGCTATCTGTAAAATCGGTTTCTAATTGAATTTGAGCCTGTGTATGCAGGAAACAACCAATACATAGCAGCAAAACTGTTAATAATTTTAATTTTTTTTTCATCTGAAATATTTATACATGATATTTTCCAATTTTAAAATCTCGAGCGCAGTTATGACATGGGAAAGCCCTGCAAATTATATAATTCCGAAACCACGTCCATCGCTTTTACCTGGAACTCCTTGAGCATAGTCAAGGTTTGGATTCATTCTGGTAGATTCCTCCAAAAACCATACCCGGATAAGCTCTTTAGTTTTTTCTGCATAGACCACATGATTTGAAAACAAAAATGCTAAGGATAAATTTTTAACATTGGAAATCATTTTATCCTTTCCTGGGTGATCCACATTACTCCCACGAGTCATAGGGTTTATTTCTCCATCTTTTCTAATCCATGGCAACCCTTCGATCTTAGTAGGATCAGGCCACCAATATGGAGCCAGGCTTAGATAATCATGTTTATCTCCGCTTGGGGCTACTTGCGACTTTTGCGTTACGGAAAAAACACCCTCTTCCATAGCGTGATCGGCATCTTTTAGCAGCTTCTTGTAGGCCGGTAAAAAACGTGTATCGCCCTGTTGAATGGCTTGTTTTACTTTGGCTATTTTTTTTGAAGCTATAAGTGTAAAGTTAGTTTTAATTATGGGCACATTAAGCTGTGTTGCTTCAACAACCAATTTTGTTGCCTTTGCTTCCTGTTGACACCATATTATAAAAACAGAAAAAAAACAAAGTAACGAGGCGACTACCTTTTTGTACTTCATTAGAAATTTAAACCTTAATTATTTTTAGCACTTAGAGGTGTTATGTTAACACCTCTAAGTGATTTAAAAAATGTATTAAAACTAATACGTAAATTAGACTAAGCTACTTTCTTATTTTTGGAGTTTAATAACTTCACTACCTGCCAGTAAAAAAGCACCTGTTCCATAATTTTGCCAGCTATCAGCGCTTGCGGGTTGAGGATCGGCCCCTATATCTTGTACCCAGCCTACCATGCCATTCTCTTTTTGACAAGCCACTAAAGCGTTCCAAGCCTTATGTATCGCTGGAGTATACGTTGCTTTATCTAAAAGGCCGTTGTTTACTCCCCAAGCCAACCCAAAAGTATAAAAACCACTAGCACTTACTTCGCCATGATCAAAAGATTCTGGAGAAAGTAAACTTGTACGCCATAGTCCATCTTCTTGTTGTAGTCCTTTAATTCTTCCTGCCAATTCTTTATATAAATTTACGTAAAAAGCTCGGTGCTCAAAATCCTGAGGTAAATCATCGATAAGCAAAGCCAAGCCACCTAGCACCCAACCATTACCTCTTGCCCAAAAAATCTTTTTCCCATTAGGTTCTTTAAGATCTTTTTCATTTACTCCCCATTGATAACGAGTATCTCTAGCAAAAAGTTTTTCTTCTTTATCCCATAATAAATTATAAGTTTCCATAAAATATTTGTGCATGGCATCTAAATATTTCTTTTCTCCTGTTTGCTCTACATAACTAGCAATTACAGGAGGTGCCATAAATAAAGCATCACACCACCACCATAAAATCTTCTTTTCTTTAGCTTTATCTGTACCGTCTTTCCAGGCGTTAGGCTCAAATAAATGAATGTCTAGAAACTCCTTGGTAGGTGCTAAATCTACTAAGTCCCTTCGGGTAGTATTAGCATATAAGTACATATAGGAGATAGCCACATCGTCGGCATGAAATGTTCTGTATAAAGGTTTCCATTGATTGGTATATCCCGCCGTTTTTATCGCTGCTAAAAATATAGGATTATTAGTAGTTTCATGCGCTTTAGAAACTCCTACGTAATACGCTCCGTTGGTCCAATCTGTAGGAGCTAAAGAAAAAATTGGATGGGCTTCTTGCCACTCTAAGGCCTTTATCATGGAAGCCTCAATACTTAAAGGGTCTTTTCTTTGTGGAGTTTGAGCATTCGCTTTGGAGGTGCTGCACGACTGCAAAATGGTTAAAACTCCTGCCGCTAGTAAAATTAAATTATGCTTTTTCATTTTATAAATAGATTTTTTGATTATTTATTTAGTTTAAAAGATACTGAATTTTCAGTTTTTGATGATGATCCGATGAATACGCTATAATCACCAGCTTCTAGAATTTTATCCATAGTTAGCCCTGTAAATTCTAACATTTTTGG
>JANQTG010000191.1 GCA_030731855.1 Cellulophaga sp.
CCACAAAATATTGGGTCTATCTTGAAACTCCAATGTATCAGTTTCCACCAATTCTTTTTTTGACTCTGCTGCTTTTTCTTTACAACTAAAAAGTACTGCTAGTGTTAAAAAAGTGAAAAGAATGAATTTAAAATAGTTCATTTTAAGTGTTTTAATTTAATGTTTTTGTATTCGATTTTCATTGGTGGCCCCACATGGACTTGTACTCCTAAATAGCCTTTAAAAGTGCTGTTTACGGTATCCAAATCAGTTACCTCACTTAATAATACTCCATTACAAAAATGTTGCATACGGTTTCCCTTGACTATTAAATGGACTTGGTTCCAATCATCCGATTTTATGTTTGATTTAAGATTTTCTGATGTTCCTAATGACGCTGTAACGTTTCTTGTTTGCCAGCAATTCTTTAGTACATTGTCTCTCAGAGAACTTATACTGTTGGGCATTGGGTTTATCACAACTTGTTCTCCTTGGTATGCTAGCGTTGTTCTTTTTTTCTCTTCGTAATTTTGACCCGTAAACCTATTTTTTCCATCAATATCATATTGGTAGCCTTGTAAAGCAAACGGTATTGCATCTAAAATTTTGCTTCTGTAATTTATTCCGCTATTGCCCGCATTAGATACTCTATATTCCAATTTCAATTCAAAATCTTCTGGTTGTTCTTTCTCATAAATTATAAATGAATTGTTTTTGAGAATTGTTTCACTCGTAACCTCACCTATCAAAATACCGTTTTCAACCTTCCAATACTTGGAGTCTCCGCTCCAACCCTCTAAATTTATTCCATTAAAAATAGTGTAAAATTGATTTTCCGCAATAGCTAAACTTTCATCTATACTTCCTTGTTTTCCTTGATTATACTGATTTTTACAGGATAAAAAAATCAAAAAAACACTTGATAAAATCAAACAATATTTTAAGGGTTTATTATTTTTCATGCTAATATTTATCAATTTTAAATTTTCTTCTCCAACAAAAAAATAAGCATTCTATTTAATCAACAGTACTAAATATTTTATTCCGTAATGTTTACCACATAATAGGGAGCGTGATGCTTTTCATTCAATAAACCCGGATACATACTTACGTTACCTTCATTAGTCATCGCCGTAAAATATAACAGTAAATCGTACTCTGGATTAAGCTCTTGTGCTGGTATTTCGGCTATATAATTAGTCCCATTCCATGTCATTTTTAAAGGTTTAAATTTACCGGCTGTCATATTCGCTATTCTATAATGAACCTGTGGAATTTGTTTTTCATGTATAGATTTTTGAGTAATTAAAGTAACTTTTAAAGCCTCTTTTCCACTCGTGTTTTTTGGCACAATAGCTTCAAAATTATTGGTAATGTTATTATTTGTATTTTTAAAATTATCCCAATGGCTTATGGATTTAGTGTTCTTTGAGTCGCCAATAATTTCAACTAATTTTTTTATATCCTTTTCAATCTCTATTAACCTATCATTCCAAGTAGCATTATCGGTAAGAAAAAGTGGTTTTTTATAGTATAGTTTTTCAGTTAACTGCACTATTTCTTTCCAATAATTTTGGGCTAATTTCATATTTAAAAGTGCCGACTTTAAATAAGATTTGTTCTGCGTCGCTTTATAAAAAGCAAAATCTGTAGCTGCTTTTATTTTGTACGAATGATATAATGAAAGAGCTGCCGTAATTTTTATATCCATTTCATTGGTTAAAAATTCTTTTAAAAATGGCGCTGGAATATCCTCTTTATTAACATTGGATAAAGCTGCTAAGGTTTCATTAGCCAGTTTTTCATAAAGGGCTGATAATTGTACGGGATTTATTTTAGGCTGTACATCATTGTTTAAAACATCTTTTACATAGCCATTAATACCATAAAATAAACCAGGGTCGCCTGGTTCTGCGGATTGGTAGGTTCGTTCTTTTTCTTTATGAAATATACTAGCACTATTTTCAATAAAAAGTGCTCCTCCACTCTCAATTTCTGCCCAATTATAATTTGCGGGATGATAGGTAAGATGCGACGATGTTAGTAAAGGCAATACTTTTCCTGCTGAACTATAAGCATCTAAAACAGCTTGGTATGATTTGCCGTAATGTTTTTTGAAAGTTCGTTGCCATACCTCTGGTTGAGTATCTTTTGAATACCCTAATCTTCCAAACAATTCATACCAGGCCCAATACCGTTCATCTTCCCATTTATAATACACCATTGATTCGTCTGGAAAAAGTTTCCAAGTATTTTTCTTTCTCGCCAAGGGAGGCGTTACTTGAAACCCACTAGCTCCTCCAAAACTTGTAGAATGTGAAAATCGCTGCGCAAAATCTGGGTCTGCCCAAGTGAACATCCGCAGGGTGCCAATACCCCAAAGTCTGTTGATATAGCCAAAATTGTTAGACTTATTTAAAAAATCGGCATAACCGTATCTTTGGCGCAAATCAACATTATCCAAATTATCTAATTCTCGTTTTCGCATTTCCGTTGGATGATACGGTAAGCCCACACCTTCCCATGAATATTTACTGGTAACATGTAGATTTATACCTGTTGCTAAAGCCCAATCTCTAATTTTAGGGGTAATTCCTTTTGCTCTAATATCTAAAAAAAGTTTCCCCTGTCGTTCTGTATAAATATCCCCAATCGCTGTTATGATTTGTTTCCAAAAATTATCAGCAGTTTCTCCGAAACCACCTACACCCGATTCGTAATTAACCCTAAGCTGAATACCATCAATCTCTGGAACTTGCCGCAAAAGTTGACGCATACCTTCGGAACAAAATTCAGTATATAGTACGGCATCTTCGGGTAAGCCTTGAATTAAATCATCAGCTCTTCCGTGACTCCAAACTCCAAATACAAATTCCAGTCCATGTTCATGGCTAATTTGACCTATTCGCCTCAACTGTTTTAAGCGTTCTTCGGGAGATTTTAAAGCTTTATTTTGTATTTGCACCCCATTATATTCTTGTAAGTTAACAAGATATGGGTAAATAGGCATCATAAAGTCGGACTTACTTCCGTCATTATACCCCGTAATTAAGGTAAGTCTGTTAAATCTGTTTTTTGCTAGTTGTTGAATGTAATATTGCCAATATTCTTCTGAAAAAAACCAAACATCATCTTCTTCATCCGTTATAAATTTATCTAATCCACGAATGGCATTATCAGGATATTCTACTGTATTTTCAATTTCTGAGAAAGCAATAAGCCCCTTATCATCAATTTGTTGCGAAAGTTCGTTAAGTGCATACATTAGTCCTTTTGCATCTGTTCCGCCGACAACGAGTGCCGTACCATTTTCAGTTTCTAGCCATTGATAAAAAACACCTTCTTTTTTATTTGGTATAATCGTGGTATCATTCGAAACCATTTTTTTGACCAAATTATTTTCTAAAGTACCTAAAACTAAATACATTTTTTGGTTGGTTAATGAAGCTTCTGTAACACTTTGAATACTACCACCAGCCGTTTCAATAGCAATAAAAAGCTGCGATTTACCAAATGTAATGGCCTGTGGATTGTCGTTTGAAATATCAGTAGCATCAATTATAGTAATGATATTATCTGCAAAAAGGGTCTTTTTAAAATCCTGAGCGTATAAGGAAACACTAAAAAAAACTATCCAAAACAGCACTAAATACGAACGAATAGAATTTACCATACTGTGCTGCTTATATAAAATGATTCATCAAAAAAAATAGTAAACTGATCTTGTTAAACTTGTTAATTTCGAAAAATTACTTGACTGTTAGTTTTACTTTGTGCAAATCTTTTTCCATAGACGATGCTCCTACAGAAATGGTAAAGGTGCCTGGCTCTACTACTTTTTTTAACTCTTGATTTAAAATATTCAGTTCATCAAACCCTAATTTAAAACTTACTTTTTTAGTTTCTCCTGGTTTTAAGGTAATCCGCTCAAAACCCTTTAGCATTTTTAGGTAACGACCTACAGAAGCAAAATCATCTCTAACATACATTTGCACCACTTCGTCGCCCGCTCTTTTACCCGTATTGGTTATTGAAACGGTAATCTCTGTAGTACCATCAGCAGCAATAGTGGCTTTTGAAAGGCTTGGCTCGCTGTATTCAAAACTAGTGTAACTTAAACCATATCCAAAAGGAAACAAAGGCGATTTATCTGTGTATTTGTATAATCCTTTTCCTGAACCAATGAAATCTGGACGTTCTAAATAGGTGACTGGAATTTGACCCACAGAACGGGGGAAAGATACGGTAAGTTTTCCGCCAGGATTTACGTCGCCAAAAATAGCATCGGCAATAGCATCCCCAGAATGCATACCCAAATACCAAGTTTCTAAAATGGCTGGAATATTTTCTGCAATGTAGTTAATGGATAAGGGTCTTCCATTGATTAACACTACAATCACCGGTTTTCCTGTTTTATGAATAGCTTCTACTAGTTGATTTTGAACCCCAAGCAAATCAAGATCCGAACGGTCAGCACCTTCTCCGCCGGTGCTTCTTGATCCTCCCACAACTAATACCACTGCATCCGAATTATTGGCAGCAGCAATGGCTTCTGAAAATCCCGAGGTATCTTCTCCCGTTAAAGTACAGCCTTGTGCGTAATTAATTTTTACTTGTCCTTTGGTTTTACTAGTTAAACCATCTAAAACCGAAACATAATAAGGAGGAAGTCCAGAATAGCCTCCAAGAAGAGAATAGGTACCATTAGTTGGTCTTTCCTCATGGGCATTTGGCCCTATAACGGCTAAGGACTTAATTTTAGACATATCGAGCGGCAATACTTGGCCTTCATTCTTTAATAACACCATAGCTTTTTGAGCCATTTCATAAGCAAACTCTTGGTGTTCTTTTCTCCCTGCATTTACCGTTTTAGTATCAATCTCTTTTGGTTCTGCATCAAACAAACCCAATTGATATTTTGCGGTTAAAATACGAGATGTAGCTTTATCAATATATTTCATCAATTCTGGATTCTTCGTTACAGTATCCTTCAATACATTTGTATGATACGATGATAGTTCTACACTCTTGCCAATCACTAAGTCCATATCAACACCCGCTTTTAAGCCTAAGATAGCTGACTCAGCTCTCGTTTCAGAAATAAAATGCATGGTTTCTAAGCGGGCAACATCATTATTATCAGAAACTATAAAGCCGTCGAAACCTAATTCATCACGCAACAAATCATTTAATAACCAGGTATTCATGTGGCAAGGAATTCCATTATAATCTTGATGACCGGGCATAACCGAACCCACCTGCGCTTCCTTTATGGCAGCCTCAAAGGGTGGAAGATAAACCTCTCGTAAACGACGTTCTGACATATCACTAAATCCACCATTGATACCACGTCGATTTTCAGGATAACCTACAAAATGCTTGGCAGTTGCAATAACATGGTTTTCATCAAACCGCTCATCACCAGTACCTTGTAAACCTTGGATAAAGGCAACGCCCATTCTTGAAACCAAATAAGGGTCTTCACCATAAGATTCTTCTACTCTCCCATATCTTGGATCACCAGAAATGACATCTAAATTTGGCGAATACGCATGTGTAACTCCTAAAGCACGTGCTTCTAATGCTGTCTGAGAAGCCATTTTTTTGATTAACTCGGGTTCCCATGTAGAACCGGCGGCAATAGCTTGAGGATAAACCGTTGTGTTACCATAATAATCTAGAACAAGCCATAATCCATGTAATGCTTCTCCATACTTCATATATGGAATACCCAAGCGATCATTGGCGGGGGCGTCTTGTGTCATTTCCGCAATTTTTTCCTCCAAGGTCATTTGACTGATCAGCTTTTCTACTTTTGCAGCAATTTCAGCATCTTCTTTAGTATTAGAATTTGAAGTTGATTTTTTTGAATCACAGCTGCACAATACTGCTGCAATAAAACAAACGAATACTATATTTTTCATTAATCTTCTTTTTTATATTAGGTTTGATTTAATTCGTTAAAAATTACGGAGTCCAGGGACAATTTTAATGTTTAAATTGCTCTTATCCTTGTGCCATTTTAGAATACTTAATTTTTGAGTGTATTCATCCCAAATAAAGTCTGAGGGATTAAAATCGGTAGGTGCCTTGTAGGTTTCTAAACGTACTTTTTTTATTGGGTCATGATATATTATAATAGTATCCTCTATTAGGATAGAAAAACCATCTGGGTAATGCCGATTTGCTCCTATAAAAAGTGTTGAAGCCCCTTTGCTATTGTCTGAAATAATATTCAGATCTAATGTTCTCGTTGCATGATTAAACATAAACGACTGAATATCACCTGCAATTGTTTGTGGAAATGGTCTTGCAATAACATCAGTAATGTACTTACGTTCAACAGTTCCAGCATCGGTACTATCACTAAAAATAGACCAGGTTGATGGGCCTTCTGGCATAAAATTCTGCATGGTTCTGTTGCCCAAATACCATGCTTTTATTGACCCAACGCCCATACGATCAAATACCTCAGCAGTTTTAATATATAACTCTCTGTATGCTAACTGTCCTAGTTTACCAGAAATTAACGTATCGGTAGTCGCAAAGGTTGGAAAGCCCCATTCGCCAATAAGAATAGGTGCATTCAGCATTTCAGATTCCTTATCAAAGCGATCCATAACTGGTTTTATAAAATCTAGTTTATTTTGATATATGTGAGGTGCAAAAATCATGTTTTTCCGATTAACACTAGAAGTAATTTCGGCATACTGATTATGATCAATCCCTTCTCCTTTGTTCATAAAGATAGATTGTATCAGTACCATTTTATCTGGATTTATTTTTTGACTCTCATCGATAATTTTTTGGTATAGTGGGATTAAATATTTGTTTGTTAAATCGTTATAGGAAATTTCCATTTCTAATTTTCTGGGTTCATTCACAACATCATATCCAAAAACAAATGGGTGGTCAGCATATCTTTGCCAAATTACCTTCCAAGCATCTATATACGTTTTATACTCTCCTTTTTTATTTAACCAGAACTCTTCCCATATAAATTTATCTACCCCATAAACAGTCATTTTAAAAACTGTTTTAATTCCTGAATTTTGACCTAGTTGTACCAATGTATCTAGCTTTTTAAGATAATTAGGCTCTAGTTTTCCGCCAGGGAAGTTACTAAGTTTTCCTAATTCTAGACGAATTACTTGAGTATTAGCTCCCATTCTAACCATACGAGCATAGTCATCACTCTTAAAAAACACCTCACCTCCTCCATCATTTGTATTTATGACAAAACCTCTTGGTATTAAGTGACGCCCTTGCGCATCACGTTGTCCGTGTTTTATTTGGGAAGTGGCAAAATTGAATGCAAAAGCTATATAAAGTAAAATTATGATTTTCATACATCTTGTATTTAATAGTGAGCAATATAATTTTAAACATTATGAAAAGTAACCTGTACTGTGCTGTTTGAAATAGTTAAAAAAAAGCCGAAATAAAAATTATTTCGGCTTTAGTGACTAAAAAAACTAACTCAAAACTAATTTTTATCTATACCCATTATTCGTTGGGTCTGATTCTAATAATTTAGGATTTAATTGTAATTCGTTTAATGGAATTGGTAGTAACACATGCCAAGGTCTTATATTTAGGTTTGGCTCGCCGATACGGTATTCTGTATTTTGAACCACCTCTAATAAAATACCCCAACGAATTAAATCATATCTTCTATGGGCTTCTCCTGCTAATTCCCATTTACGCTCATCATAAATAGCTTCTCTGAAGGCTTGTTGGCTTAAACCATTAATTGCTTCTGCTTCTTGTAAAGTTGCGAAGGCTCTTTCTCTTATTGGTCTAATATATTCGAATGCTACAGCAGGGCTTCCTCCAGGTCGTTCATTTTCACATTCGGCTGCCATCAAATGTACATCTGCCATGCGAAATACAATTCTATTGTCCGAATGGTTAAAACGTGGTGATGTATCCAAGTTTAAATTCATATTTTTTGGCATGTAAGGGAATGCTAAATCAAACCCTAAATAATTATCTAAAACATTTAAAGGTCTTCTTAAATCATTCAACGGAAATTTTTCGGCAAAATCTTTTGAGGCTATCTGTAATCCTGTTCCGTTAAAAGATTCTCCTCTAGCCGTAAGTGCCGCAGATAGCGCCCCTCTTTGAGCTGTATTTAATGGTTCATCTCTTAAGCGAGGGTTAAACATGCTCGGCCTCCAGTTACCATTACCTGCTATACTTGGCACACCTTCCTCAAACTGACCTCTAATATCTTTGGCAAAATCTAAAGACCAAATTAATTCAGCATTATATTCATTGGCAGGATCAAATACATCTGCATAACTGTTTAATAAACTATAAGGTGACTGATTTATAATTTCAAGACACTTATCTAATCCTAATTGCCATTCTTCTTGCAGCATATATATTTTTGCCAATACTATGCTAGCCACCCATTTTGACGCACGACCTCTTTGATCATCAGAATAAACAGCTGGCAAATTAGCTTCTGCAAACTCTAAATCTGCCAAAACACTAGCTAATATAATTTCTTTATCTGTTCTACCTAGTACTCTTATTTCATTGATATTAATGTTGTCTGTATAAAAAGGAGCATCACCCCAAAGGTTGGTAATATGCCAATACGCCATGCCACGTAAAAGTCTGGCTTCTGCAATAACCTCAGTTTGTACTCCTGGTGAAATAGCATCGTTATCTGACACTCTATCGATTATAATATTACAATTTAAAACAATTTTATAGCAATCTTTCCAAGTATCTGAAACACTCATTCTTTGTGAAGATTCATCTGCTAAAGCTTCGTCCATTGTATAATTACCGATTGGGGTCACAAAACCAACAGGTCTGTTTGGTTCAATAATATCTGAACCATTATCATAAAATAAATCTAGACCTACTTGACCATACATAGAATTATTCTTGTATATAGAGTATACACCATTAATAGCCTGCCTAGCATCAGCGTTAGATGCAAAGAAATTTTCAGGAGCTATAATATCACGCGGATCTTCTTCTAAAAATGATTCACAACTAATACATGTGAATATCATTAAAAAAATATAGAAATATTTATTATTTAATTTTTTCATAAGTTTATTTTTTAAAAAGTTACATTTAGACCAAGACTTATAATTTGAGGATTAGGATACTCTCCATTTGAAAATCCTTGTGCTATGTTACCCAATCCTTCTCTTCCAAATGCACTAGTTTCAGGATCTATTAATCTAAAATTTGATAATAACAGTAGGTTCGTCCCAGAAGTATATATCGACATATTTTTAACCCCATTCCAACCTAGTTTTTCAATTGGTAAATTATAGGTTAAGGTTACTGTTTTAAGTCTTAAATGCGAGCCATCTTCGACCTCAAAAGAGTTTGGTGGAATACCTACAAAACCATCAGCTCCAGCTCTTGGTATATTAGACGTAGGATTATCTGGCGTCCAACGGTTTGCTACTTCCGCATATTTAGGATTCTCTCCACGAGTCCAAAAATTACCTCTTGTTCTTAAATTATAAACTTCATTCCCAACTGTACCTTGAATGAAAAAATTCAGAGACAAATCTTTGTATGTAATATTGTTTTCGAATCCGTAAAGTAAGTCTGGAAATGGATTACCTAAAACTACGAAATCTTCATTAGAAATAATACCGTCACCATTTAAGTTTTCAAACCTAGGGCCACCTACTATTTGTGTGCCTGGGTTAAAACCTGAAGCATCAATTTCTGCTTGAGTTTTCCAAGTACCTAAATATCTAGCTCCTGTAAATACTGGAACTGTTTCTCCTACTATAATACGTAGGTTACCAGCACCTTGAACAGGGTTTACTATAACATCAATAAATTGTTGCCCTCCAAGGTCAAGCACTTTATTTCTGTTTGATGACAAAGTGACTGTAGAATTCCAATTAAAATTAGTGTTACTAATGTTGGTAGAGTTAATTAAAAGTTCCCAACCTTTATTTTCTAATGAACCTACGTTTTGTAATTGATTTGTAAATCCTGTTTGTCTAGGAATAGTTACGTCTAGTAATAAATCTTCTGTTTTTTTATAATAATAGTTGAACTCCGTAAAAAGTCTTCCTCCAAAAAGGGAAGCCTCCAAGGCTATATCGAATGAAGTTGTAGTCTCCCACTGTAAATCTGGGTTTGCTGGTCTCCCTAATGATAAACCTGGTTGTTGTATGCCATTAAGTGTTGTGTTTGCCTCCGTTAAAACAGCTAAAGTATTGTAAGGACCTATAGCTTGGTTTCCAGATTGCCCATAACTAGTTCTCAATTTTAAATCTTTAAAAAGAGTTTGGTTTTGCATGAAAGGTTCTTCCGAAATCTTCCAAGCAGCAGCTACCGATGGATAAAAATTATATTTATTTCCTGGGGCAAAAACAGAAGAACCATCTGATCTACCTACTAAGGTAAAAAGATATTTATCTTTAAAAGCATAGTTTGCTCTTCCAAAAAAGGACGCAATTTGAAAGGAACTAAAACCGCTACCTACTATATTTCGTATTGGATTTGTTCCTAATCCAATATTATTAAAAGCAGTAGCATCTGTTGTAATTCCAAAAGCTTCGGCACTATAAGTTTCTATGGTGTTTTTTTGAAAAGATGCACCACCAAGAACAGTTAAACTATGGTCTTCACCAAATTTCGTGTTATATTGTATCGTATTTTCATTATTCCAACCCAAAGATGACGCCCCAGATATTTTAGCAATACCTTGTTCCCCTATAAAAGGACGATCCGGTCTTTGACTGGAGATAAATTCGTTTCTTTTTATATTATTAATTTCAGGATTAAATGTAGAACGTATAATTAAATTTTTAATAGGACTGTACTCTAAGTAAACCGTTCCTAAAAGATTATTTGTGTAAGTTTCATCAGTATCCAACTGTGCAATAGCCACAGGATTATTAAACTCACCGCCAGTTATTTCATTAAAACCGTTAAAAGAACCATCTGGGTTAAATACAGGCTGAGTAGGAAGAATATTTAATAGTCCTCCATAACCTACAACACCATTATCTTGCTTAAGTCTGGAGTAATTAATACGAAAACCAGCCTTTAATTTATCACTTATTTTAAAATCTATATTCGACCTAAAAATATATTTTTGGATGCCTGAATTTTCGATTAAACCATCTTGGTCAAAAAAGTTAAGAGAATTATAATAAGCTACATTCCCATTTTCAGAGGCTCCGGCAACAGATATATCTGCGTTATGGATAAGTGCGGGATTTAATAAAAGATCAAAAAAATCATTATCTTCATAGGTAGATGGGTCGTTAGGAAAAGGTTCTGCTACCCCCCTAAATCTTGCATCTTCGTTGGAATAGTCTATTTGTTGTGCTTGAGTCAAAAAAGCTGGTCTTTCTGGAACCATCTGAGTACTGGTATATACCCCTATACTAACCTCTGGCTTACCACCGCCTATACGCGCTCCGTTTTTAGTGGTTACCAAAACCACACCATTAGCACCCCTGGAACCATAAATAGCTATAGATGATGCATCTTTTAAAACTTCTATCGACTGTATATCGGAAGCATTAATATTGTTCAAATTAAAATTTGTGCCTACAATAATACCGTCAATAACCCAAAGTGGTTCGTTGCTCCCTGTAATAGAATTACCTCCCCTTACACGAATAGAAGTACCAGCCCCTGGCGCACCACTAGTTTGGGTTACCTGAACACCAGCTGCTCTACCTTGTAAGGCTTGATCTACCCTTGCTACTGGAATATTAGCTATACTTTCAGCATCAACTGATGATACAGCGCCAGTTAAATCTGATTTACGTTGGGTACCATATCCAATAACAACAACCTCATCGAGCTTATTATCCGATTCTAGACTAACATTAATCGTTTTTTGTGTACCTACTTTTACTTCTTTTGCTGCATAGCCTATGTAAGAAAACACTAGCGTACTTTGCGCATCTGCTGCGATAGTATAATTACCATCAAAATCGGTGGTTGTACCTGTAGTTGTACCTTTTACAAGAACTGATGCTCCCGGTAAAGGACCATCTTCAGCAGAAACTGTACCCGAGATAGTTTGTCCCCAAGAACTTAACATTCCTCCGAAAAATAGGAATA
>JANQTG010000192.1 GCA_030731855.1 Cellulophaga sp.
TGAAATTTATAAATGATTGATATATAGCATTTTGACGAGGTAGGTAGGCTTCCTGTCATCCCGACAAATTGTAGTGTCAATTTAGATCAAAAACCTGTTAATCATATGATTAACATGTTTTTATGTTTTTATGGGTATCAAAATAAAACATAGAATCTTGATAAAATGTCCTCAAATTAGATAACAAAAAAAGTTTATCAAAAGTGTTGAAGGTACTCAATGAACAACAGGTTATGTGTTATTTATTTAAAAAAAACAAGAGTGTGTGTCTTCATTTTGATACTATTGATGACCCTAAATCTTAGATAATATTCTTGAAATATTATATGTCTCCGAAATCAAGAAACGAGAATTCAGCAAAATTTCCTAACCTAATCATATCATTGATTTGTTTTTTAATAAAACGGAACAATATTTTTAAAGAATGGGGTTAAAACTTTTGATAGGATGTGTTGTTGGAAAACGTTATTCTTTGATACATCTAATTCCTGCTCCAATTTGAATTGCTGCATCGTCAAAAAATATGGTGTTTTGATCAAGTAACTGAACCAAAATTCTTCTTTGAGATAGTAGGTTATCGCCAATTACATTAGAAGTAGCCCAGGTACAAACACCTTGACCAAAAGTTGGAGTCCCCAAAGCACTTACATAACCATTTGGCAAACCGTTAAAACCATATAAATTTGTTCCTCCACCAAAACCTGGTAGCCATCCTGTTTCTGTTTTTAGTACAGTAGCTTCATTGCCTGTATGACCATCACTAGCCAAAAAGTTTTCTAATTCTCTAAAATCAGCTTCGGTTGGTATGCGCCAACCTTGTGGTGCTAACATGCCACTTTCAATTGCAAAATGGTTATACATTGCACCATAATAATCAAAAGGTAATTCTTCATCAAATACATTATTTAAATCTTCTGTAGATGCCCATTGATAGAATGCTTCTTGCTTATCTAAACTGCCCCAATTGTTGCCGTGTTCCTCAAAAGTATAAAGGGTAATTGGAGAGCCATCATTGTATTTTGTTGTTTTGAGATTTTCTAACATCCAAATCTGGTTGCCCATTTTAATAGTATTATAAATGTTACCGTCAACATCAGTGACAGTTAGTTCAGCTTCTTGCTTTGTTCTATTGTCACCTTTTGAACATCCAAAACTTATGAATAATAAAAGAATAATATTAAGTCTGGAAAGTGATTTCATAATTTGTTTTTTATATTTCATATCTTCATTGAAGTTTTGTGTAAAATTTCATTTTTAAATTTCCTTTAATGAAAATATCTTCACTAAGTTAACGATTAACATTTGCACTAAAATTTTTATGGTGCTTTTTATTTAGATTTTTTTTCTACACTTAATACCAAAGCCTACCAAAATATTATGGTAGACTTTGGTAATACTTAAGTAATTAGATTTTTTTTCACTGCATTAAGATACATAGTTCACAAAAGTTAAAGATTAGTCTCTACACTAAATTAGTTTCCAAGCTACCGAATATTTAATCTTTGAATACAGCGTAAATTCTAATTTCAGGATTACTTTCCAAGTATGGTTTTAATTCCCTTACCACATCATTTTGGAATAATTCTGTGGATAAATAGGCATTTGCATCTGCTTCAGATAAAAAACCGTGAATCACTTGAACATCATCTTTTCTTATTAAAAGTTCCTTTAAAGTTGCTCCTTTGGTTTGTTTTAAGAAAGGTTGTTTATACTTTAAGTACACTCCTGCAGCTTTTTCACGATTTTCTGCTTTTACGTTTAATGTAATTTCTAAATAGGCATTTGTTTCTTTTTTTTCCATTTTCATTGATGTTAAAGTTAAGAATGTTATTGCCGAAAATATCGACAATATTCCGATTGATAATTTTCTTTTAATATTCATTGTGTTTATTATTTGTTACCATACAAAAGTATGTTTCATTAAAACTTTATGAAATGGACAAAAACGACTAAAAATGGTAAAATTAGGAAATAGACTTTCTAAATTCTGCTGGCGAGCAATTAACTTGTTTTTTGAAGAATTTGGTAAAATAATACGGATCGTTAAAACCCAAATCGAAACCAATTTGGTTTATATATGAATTAGAATGAGTTAATTTTCGCTTTGCTTCAAGAATAATTCTATCTGAAATTGTTTGAGATACTGTTGTTCCAGTTTCTGTCTTTACAATCGAATTTAGCGTTTTGGTTGACATTGACAATTCCTTAGCAAAGTCGGAAACCGACCAATTTTTATAGAAATTAGATTCTAAAAGGTCACGGAATTTGAGGTAATTATTGTTATCAGATTTCTTGTTTCCTTTGGTATTTTTCCGCTTTTCCCGTTCAATTACCAAAAGCAATACTCTTAACAAGTTTGAAAGTATGATACTATTTCCAAATTCATCGGTGTTTGCAACTTCATCCTCGATTTGTAAAAAAAAGGTTGTTAATTTTTGCTCAAGCTTTTTTGGTGTTTGAAAATACGGTTCTTGTTTATTATTAAAAATTGAATAGGTAAGAAAAAAATTAATGTCTGTTTCATTGCTCAAAAGAAATGATTCGTTGAAATGGATTAAATATCCACGATAGTCCGACCGTTTTTCAAAATAATGTATTTGGTTCTTTGCGACAAAAAATAGTCTATCCGCTTTTATATCATAGCTCTCAAAATCGATAACGTGAATTCCTGTATTGTTTTTAAACCAAATTATCTGGTAAAAACTATGTGAGTGTGGTTTTGTTGAATGAGCGGAATTTAATTTTTGATATTCGGCTAAATCATAGATATCAAACTGTCGTTTTTTAGGCTCGTTTTTTAAAAAGTGATATGTTTCGATTTCCCCTTTTTTCATTGAATTCGGATGTTTGTATAAAGCACTCAACTTGCGGCTGAAGGTCTCGGCTTTAAGTAGTTGCCTAGTTTAGCTCTTAACTTTGCAGGTACTTACCAAATTGAAAATTCCGCAAGAATTTAGATAGTAGGCTAGAACCAGCAATTAATAATATACCTTGTGTGTGCCCAATATGGGTATGTTTATATTTACCGAAAGTAAATAATTAATCTAGAGGGAGCAAGTATAACTATTACGTAGGAAAATAAGTTATTACTTTGCGTCTTAAACTTAGCAAAATGTTTTTATTTTGTTATATCTTTTTGTTTACCAAGCAAAATCCCAAAGATTTTGCGGACTTTATAAATAGACACAAACCTTAGAATTAAATACCAATACCAGGCCTTACATTTAGGATTTGTGCCTGTTGCATAAGTGTTGTTAAAAATAGAGATTTTCGTGACATGGATGAGACAAATGATGACAACCATTAAAAGTGAATAAATTGAACCAAGTAATTTACAGCTTTAAATTAATACAATATCGTGAGTTATTGATAATTTAACTACGCTTATTTTTTTCAACCAAGGGAGGTATTGCTTTGACCGTTTTTTGCAACTTGGATCAAAAATAGGTCCGATTTTAATTTTAGTTTTCGACTTTAAATTACACCAGCAAGGATCAAGTCTTTTTTGATACTATAAATTCTGCAGGCGGTAGTGTATTAATAATACGATTTTTAAAGCTTTTTCTGAATTTTAAGGTATAAAAAAAACCTTTAAACTATACTAAGTTTAAAGGCTTTCAGAACTTTAGAATATGAAGTTTTACATTGTTTTCTATTCTATTAATTTATTGTTGATTAGAATTAATCATCACTGGTGATTTACCGTCCGTTATGATGATTCTTGTATTCGGTGAGCTCGCTAACTTATTGAAGGTTTCAATACTTTTTATTTCAATAATTGCTGGGGTAAGCCCAGTTGCTAAAATTATTTGGGCGTCGCGTTCTCCTTCGGCATCTATAATATTTCTTTCAGCGTCTAATTTCGCTTGCTGAAGCACAAACTCCATTCGCATTGCATCTTGTTCCGCTTGTAACTTAGCTTCGATAGAACTAGCTAAACCTCTAGGAAGTCTAATGCTTTTCATTAGAACAGCAATAAGTTCAATACCTTCTGCTTGCTTTGTAAGATTTTGTTCCATTTTTCTCTTAATTTCCTCTTCTATATCCGCTCGCATTCCCGAGTGCATGTCTTTAGCAAAAAATTCAGAACAAACGTCAGACGAGGCAGATCTAAAAACGCTGGTAATAATTTCTTCGTATTGTTGTCCTATATTTTCTAAAATAGTAGGTATTTTATCTTGTTTTAGTCGATACAAAATAGAGATTTCTGAGTCCACATTTAAACCTTCTTTACTTGGTAAACTCAGAACCAATTTAATATTGCTAGTTTGTGTAGATTCTTTTATAATTCTACTTACCAGGGGGTTATAAAAAACAGTTCCCTCGGTGTGTACTTCGTTTGAAAATTTACCTAATGTCTGTTTTACTCCCGCTTCTCCGGGCCTTATTACAGCGCAACTAGAGAATAGAATTAAAATTCCTGTTAAAATTAAAAAAATATTTTTCATGATATGTTTATTTATATTGTTTGATTTTCTTTAGCTTTTATTTAAATAACCATCCTAGCGGTACATGTTAATAATCATTCAGCAAATTTAACTGCAATGCTTGCGAAACAGGTGTAATTATGCTAGGTAGTATTTTAAATGATGCCTTATTTTTTTTGTATTACTTGATTATTATTTATCAGTAGAGGTGTTTGTCCGTCTGTAACAATAAGTTTAGGGTTAGGAGATTCTGCTAACTTATTATATGCCTCTAAACTTCTTATTTTAATAATTTCAGGAGTTAATCCAGAAGCTAAAATTACTTGGGCATCTCTTTGGCCTTCAGCAATAATAATTTTTTCTTGCGCTTCTAATTTCGCCTGCTGAATAACAAATACTAACCTTAAAGCATCTTGCTCAGCTTCTAATCTTTCTTCAATAGAAGTAGATAAACCCATCGGGAGTCTTATGCGCTTCATTAGCACAGAGATAAGTTCTATGCCTTCTGCTTGTTTAAGAAGATTCTCGTTCATCTTAACTTTTATTTCCTGCTCTATATCAGCACGCATTCCCGAGTGCATGTCTTTTGCTAAAAATTTAGCGCAAACATCAGAAGAAGCAGATCTAAAGACACTTGTTATAATATCTTCATATCCTTGTCCTAAATTTCTTAAAACGTCAGGAATTTTATTCTGTTCTAAACGATATAAAATAGATATTTCCGCATCAACACTTAAACCTTCTTTACTAGGTAAAGACATAATTAAGTTTACATTATTGGTTTGGGTAGATTCTTTTAAAACTCGACTTATTAGTGGGTTGTAAACCATAGTACCTTGGGTGACCACATTATCAGAAAATTTCCCCAAAGTTTGCTTTATACCCGCCTCTCCCGGCCTTATCACTGCACAACTAGAGGATAATAATACCATCCCCGACAAAATTAGAATTTTAGTTTTCATAGCTTTTTATTTAATTTCAATTATAATTATTTGATAACGACCTGTACTTGTATTTAAACTTTTTATCTTTTAATTTTAATACTTCTAATTGTTTTTCTTTAAGTCTAGGTTGGTGGCTATGAAGGTTTAATTATAGCTCTAAGTTAATTAATAATTTACATATATTTTTATTTATATTAACTATGATATTGATAAAATTATTTTATGATTTTTCAGAAGTTTTATTGCGTTAAAAAGCCTTGAATTTTATTTAAATAATTAAGTAGAATTATTTTGAATGACGTAAATTTTGATTTTTTGGTAAACGTCTAGATATAAAATATTTACTCTTTATTTATAAACCTAGAGTACGCTAAAATTTTACTTAAATCTCCTTTTGTTTCTTTATTTTAAGTGGATGTTTTTTATTGATTTTTTATATGCTTTATTATTTCATTGTAGTAGCCTATTTAGTAGTAAACTAAACAAATAATCGCAGGTACTTTTTTTACCTACTACACCGTAATAAACTTAAAAAATTAGAAGTTGTTTAAATAAAAAACACCCTTAATAGCAAAAGCTAAAAAGGGTGTTTTAAAATTTGAAGTTTTTATTCCTGAATTTTACTGAATAACTAAGTTGAAAGTAGCACTAATATCTGTTTCTCCACCAGCATCTGCTAAACCAGTATTTGGCTTTTTAGGTTCGTGGCGTAATGTAAATGTTAAAGTGCCTGTACTTGCCGCACCAGCTGTAAGAGTAAACATGGTACCTAATGGGTTTCCGTTGCCATCATTATTTGTTGATACAGCAGTAGCATCAAGACCGCCAATGGTAAAAAAGAATTGATGCTCATCACTTTCTTCCTCTACTTCTTCTGTAATATCTTCTGCCGGATTTAGGGTTTCATTTAATAATACAAGCGTTCCATTATAAACTGCACCTGCCATTAAATTACCAGAAACGGTTACCACAGGTGCATTAGGGCCGTCGCCATCTAAATCACGAGTTTGTAAAGTAATAGCCGTTCCACCTCCAACAGGAGTTAATGTAGCGGTTAAGGTAGTGATTACCTCTTCTTCATTTATAGCTATTGGGTTGTCATTATCATCACAACTAGTCAAAAGTAATCCGGTAAATAAAAATGCTGCTAAAAATTGTATTTTTTTCATGTTTTATATTTTAATTATTAATAATTGATTTTTATGTTAAATAAAAAATTTCTACCCAAATCATCTGCATAATATCGCAGACGATTTAAGTAATTTCGGTATCGTGTATTAGTAATATTTGTCATCGAAAACCCTAAAGTAAGCATCGATTTTTCGTTCATCGCAAAATCCATACTAGCGTTAAAATTAAGTAGATGGTACGCATCGGGTGGCGTACTTACATCAATAAGCTCTGTGGTTTGTGTTTCCGGAATAAAAACTTCAAAATTATTATCTGGAAATTCGTTTTGTCTAAAAACAAAATCGCTTTGAATGCTTAGTCTTAAATTATTGAACTTTGAATTTTGATAAACAATTTCATTTTGTGTATTAACCGCGGGCATATTAATTATGGGTAAATTTCTGGTCTGGTCATATCCTTTTACCAAGGAAAATTGATGTTTATAAAGTATATTTTTGGTAAAATTATATACCGCGTCAACATCAACACCAAACAATTGCGCATTGGTTTGGCGGTATTCCCAAACTTGAAAATTACCACGAACCGTTTGTTGAATGCCAGTGGGCTCAATCAACATAAAATCGTTTATGGTATTTATATATGGGTTTACCGAAAAACTAAACACTTCGTGTTTTCGCTGAAAGTTCACTGTAAATTTATGGGCTACTTCGGACGTAAAACGTAAATCACCAAGCTCTATCCGTGATGCGGAGTGATGTAAACCCTCACTGAAAAGTTCAGACGGATTGGGAGCACGAGACGCTAAAGAATAATTAAAACTTAAAGTATACCCGTCATTAATAAAATAATTCGCACCAAGGGTAGCAGAACTATTACCAAAACTTAACTCTGGATTAGTTAAGACTTGATTGCCTTCAGTTTCAATCACTAATTCTGGAAATAATTGATCGTAATTACGTAGCTCCCAAAACGAAGTTCTATAGAACTTTAAAGCATCAATAAAGGTGTAATCGAATCGTGCGCCAGCTTCAAGTAACCATTTGTCGTTTAAACTATAATCTACAATACCATAGATACCCAAATCGTATTTATCGTAATCAGGAATTAGCCTTCTTACATCAGTTTCTGGATTTGCAAAATTATCTTGATAACGGCCTACCATACCTGTTTTAAGATTTAAAGCATCGGATAATTTATTTTCTAAATCTAACATCAGTGTATGCGTATTCAAGGCCAAATCCAGTGAAGCTTTTCCGCTATTTTCACCGCGACGAACATCGAACTCTAAGCGATTATTTTGCTGAAAATCGTACTGTAAACTAAGTTTCCCCAATCCGTTAAACCTTTTAAACGCTTTTAAACGCGCTAAATGATGCGTAACTTCTTGTCGTGGTTCATCAAGGTTGTACGTAAAGTCATTAATAATCAAAGGTCTGTCGCTATTTATGGCTCTAAATTGGTCTTCTGCACCACCTAAATGCGATGCTCTTAAAATTCCGATATCATTCTTAAAAACGGAATATAATGCTTCAAAACCATATTTAAACTGGTTTAGACCAACTCTAAAAGAAGCGTTGCGCTCATAAATACCTGTATTACTTAACACATAATCAGGTGTTTCAAAATCGCCAAAACGTTTTAGAGTGCCTTGCGCAGTTCCGTACCATCCATTTTTATAACTTTTAGTAAGTTGAGAGCTCACTGATCCGCCACGGCCGTTTGTGGCCGCGGTCATTAGCGTTTTGCCGAAAAGACTATCTTTTACAGGCACTTTAGCTGCTTCTGCGATAATGACACCACCAATAGCGTTTCCGCTATATTGTAAGGCTCCAGCGCCTTTAATAACGGCAATGTTTCCTATAGCATTAATATCTAGATTTGGGGCATGCTCAGCACCCCATTCTTGATCTTCCATCCGAACGCCATTATTAATAACCACTACACGACTACTATGTAAGCCGTTTATCATGGGTTTAATTACCGTATTTCCTGTATTTAAAGAAGATACTCCCGACAAACTATTTAAGGCATCACCTAAAGAGCCACTATTGTAGCGCTCTAAATCTTCTTCAGAAATATTTTTCTCAATGATGGTATTTAGCTTTTTGTTCACTAGTAATCCGTTTACAATTATTTCATTTAATTCTTCTAAATGATGCTCTAAATAAATGTTTTTAATCTCATTGCCATTAAGTTTTACCGTTAAACCTTTAGTTAAGCAGTAAGGGTGAGATACTTGAATATTATAGCTTAAATCGCATAGATTATTAATACTAAAATTACCTTCTGCGTCCGTGGTAACCATTTGTTCGGTACCGGCAACAATAAGGCTAGCACCAGCAAGTGGCATATTATCATGTAGATCGATAACTTTCCCAGAAAGTGTGTTGTTACAATTTTGTGAAATGGCTGTAATACTAATAAAAAGCATTAACAGCGAGGTATACACGCGCATAAAAGTATTCTTGATTAAGATTAAATAGATTTAAACTAAGCAAGAAAATATGGTGGTGCTCTTAATTGTGTATTGGTTTTTAAAAAAGGAGTGTAGGGTAAAGGCGAAAAGTGCTTTTTAACTTTCGCAGGAATAGTAGAAACTATTAACTCTGGATAACTATACAGATTATAGGTAAACGGAACAAAATGAAAATCAAAGATATCACAGTCTGTGACCGCTTCATGATAATGTGTATTTACATCTTGACAAGTGGTGTGTTCATGACCTTCAATCGCGTGTGCAAACTGAATTGTACTAGGGAAAAACAACATAGACAACAGTAAAAACGATGCAATTTCTCGCATTATTTCTTTTGTTGTTACTATTTTCTTGTTTTTATTCATTTGCTGTAAAAGTAGAAAATACCTAAGGATAAATAAAAACTTTAAGTTTTTTTTGGGTTTAAGCACTTTTCATTCCTTTTTTAAAAAGTTAATCTCGGTGCTTCGGAAGTTTAGATGGTGTCTTAAAAATGATAAAATGTTATGTGAATTTTGTAGAGATTTGTAAATTACTATTAAAAAAGGATAATTTAACTTTAACTTGTTTTTTTTAAAGTATTGAAAATCAATTATATAATAGTTTACAAATGACAACAAACGTTTGTAAACGTAAGTAACTATTTCCTAACCGTATGCAATTGAAATGCTGTTTTATGTTTGCAGTGTCGAAACAATAGTGTTGCGATAGTATGAACTGTTATAACTTAAAATTAAAATTATGAACGCACTTAGAAATTCAGTACAGTTGATTGGAAACTTGGGTAACGACCCAGAAATTGTAACCTTAGATGGTGGCGCAAAATTAGCCAAATTTTCTATCGCCACAAGCGATAGTTATAAAAACGCCAAAGGTGAAAAAGTAGAAGATACTCAATGGCACAATATTGTTGCTTGGGGAAAAACTGCGGAAATTGTAGAAACCTATTTAACCAAAGGCAAGCAAGTAGCTGTCGAAGGTAAATTAGTACACCGTTCTTATGAAACTAAAGAAGGGGAGAAACGCTACATTACCGAAATAAAATGTAACGAGCTGTTAATGCTTGGAAAATAGACTTGAATAATTTTTTAAAAAAGAAGCCTCGCTGCAAAGTGAGGCTTCTTTAGTTTTTTAATTATTTGATTTAGTTGTCAGTTTTCAGCAGTAGTTGGCAGTTTATTTAAACAATATATTTTCAATTACTCACTCAATTTCTAATAAAGCAAAATAAATACTGAATTCTGGCTACTGTTCGCTATTTAATAAGGACTTTTTACTTTTCACCCTTAATTCCTAGGATTCCGATTCCTATTTTTACTTCTTGGATTTCGGTTGTTTTGATTTTTAGGTCGGTTATTTTGTCTAGGAGGCCTTTCATCAGCATCAGGTTCGTTTTTTCTAGAACCATCATCTACATACGGATGATCTGTAATTACAGGAATGGTCTGTTTTATCAATTTTTGAATATCTTTTAAATACGGGCGCTCTTCTCCATCGCAAAAAGATAAAGCAACACCACTAGCATCTGCTCTTCCTGTTCTACCAATTCGGTGCACGTAGGTTTCTGGTACGTTTGGTAAATCGTAATTTACGACTAACGACAACTCGTCTATATCAATGCCACGAGCAGCGATATCCGTTGCCACTAAAACGGTTAATTTTCCGTCTTTAAAATCGTTTAAAGCATTTTGTCTTGCCGTTTGCGATTTGTTTCCGTGGATAGCTGCGGCGTTAATTTCCGCTTTATCTAACAACTTCACAATTTTATTTGCACCATGCTTGGTTCTAGAAAAAACCAATACCGCTTTGGTTTGTTTTTCTTCAATTAAATGGACTAATAATTTTACTTTATCGCCTTTGGCAACAAAATAGATACCTTGTTCCACTTTTTCTGCCGTAGCTTGTTGTGGTTTAATAGTTACCTGTTCAAAATCGCCCAGAATTTTCTGAGAAAGCTCTACGATTGTTTTGGGCATCGTAGCCGAAAAGAAAAGGGACTGGCGTTTTGGAGGTAGTTTCGCAATAATTTTTTTTACATCGTGTATAAACCCCATGTCCAACATTTGATCGGCTTCATCGAGTACCACAAACTCTAAATCGCGCAACGAAACAAAGCCTTGGTTCATTAAATCTAACAGTCTGCCTGGTGTAGCTACTAAAATCTCCACACCTTTTCGTAACTCGTCAGTTTGTTTGCCTTGCTTTACACCACCAAAAATTACCGTATTTTTTATGCCTGTAAATTTGCCGTAAGCGGTAAAACTATCTCCGATTTGTATTGCTAATTCTCTTGTAGGTGTTACCACCAAAGCTTTTATTTTTCGCTTACCGAGTCCGCTATTGTTCTGATAAATATGATGTAAAATGGGAATCCCAAAGGCTGCCGTTTTTCCAGTTCCTGTTTGTGCAACGCCTAATAGATCTTTGCCTTTTAATAAAATTGGAATCGCCTGTTCTTGAATGGGAGTAGGGTTTTCGTACCCTTGTGCTTCTAGCGCTTTTAAAATAGGAGCTGCTATTCCTAACTCTTTAAATGTCATGTAGTTTTATAAATATTCGGTAAAGGTAGTGAAATTGTTAAATAGTGTGTTAGATAGTTTGTTAGTGAGATAGTGAGTTAGTTTATTAGGGTACTAGTTAATGAGTTAAAAAGAAAAAAATATTATATTTTTCTTAGGGCTTAATAATTTCGACTAATTTTTTTGACTATTTTTTAGTACGGGTTATTTCGTTTAGTTTTATTGAAATAATTAAATTTTGTATGGACTAGATTCTCAAGGTAGATTAAAATTAGATAAAAAAAAATTTGAATATAAATATGATTATCAAGGGAATCGGATAAATATGATTTCGTCTAGAAAATATAATAAAATTTGGACACCTTATGAAATCAAAGAAAGAAATATTGAATATCACAAATAAAACTACCTAATAAAAGAATATTACTAATTGTTTATTCTTAAACCGTTTTATCAGAATCCGCTACCAAGCGGCTAATTTCCTTAAGCTCAGTATCGG
>JANQTG010000193.1 GCA_030731855.1 Cellulophaga sp.
GAGCGTTTCCTTGGTAAGGAAGAGGTCATGAGTTCAAATCTCATCATTGGCTCAAGTTAATAGGTAAATTTGTACACTAATATAAACTAAGATTAAAATTCAATAAACATGGCTAAGGCAACATTTGATCGTTCTAAACCGCATTTAAATATCGGTACTATTGGACACGTAGATCACGGTAAAACTACATTGACTGCCGCTATTACAACAGTTTTGGCAAACGCAGGATTGTCTGAAATGAGAAGTTTCGACTCAATCGATAATGCACCGGAAGAAAAAGAAAGAGGTATCACTATTAATACATCACACGTAGAGTATTCTACAGCTAACCGTCATTACGCTCACGTTGACTGTCCTGGTCACGCGGATTACGTTAAGAACATGGTAACTGGTGCTGCTCAAATGGACGGTGCTATTCTTGTTGTTGCTGCTACTGATGGTCCTATGCCACAAACTCGTGAGCACATCCTTTTAGGCCGTCAGGTAGGTATTCCTAGAATGGTTGTATTCATGAATAAAGTGGATATGGTTGATGACGAGGAGTTATTAGAATTAGTTGAAATGGAAGTTAGAGAATTACTTTCTTTCTACGAGTATGATGGAGATAACGGTCCTGTAATCGCTGGTTCAGCTTTAGGAGCTTTGAATGGTGAGCAAAAATGGGTTGATACAGTAATGTCTTTAATGGATGCTGTAGATTCTTGGATTGAGTTGCCACAGAGAGATGTTGATAAGCCTTTCTTGATGCCTGTTGAAGACGTATTTACGATTACTGGTCGTGGTACTGTTGCAACTGGTCGTATAGAAACTGGTGTTGCTAATACTGGAGACCCTGTTGAAATCATTGGTATGGGTGCAGAAAAATTAAACTCTACTGTAACTGGGGTTGAAATGTTCCGTAAAATATTAGATAGAGGTGAAGCTGGTGATAACGTAGGTATTTTGTTGAGAGGTATTGAAAAATCTCAAATCAAAAGAGGTATGGTTATCTGTAAGCCAGGTTCGGTTAAGCCACATGCTAAATTTAAGGCTGAGGTTTACGTTCTTAAAAAAGAAGAAGGTGGTCGTCACACACCATTCCATAACAACTACCGTCCACAGTTCTATGTAAGAACTACAGACGTTACAGGTACAATTAATTTACCTGAAGGTGTTGAAATGGTTATGCCAGGTGATAACCTTACTATTATTGTTGATTTATTATCTCCAATTGCTTTGAGTATTGGTCTTCGTTTTGCAATCCGTGAAGGTGGTAGAACTGTAGGAGCAGGTCAGGTAACTGAAATTTTAGATTAATTTTATAGTAAATAAATAAAATTTTCATCAAGGGTGTCCTACATTTGTAGGATACCTTTCGATGTGAAATAAATACGGGTGTAGCTCAGTTGGTAGAGCACTGGTCTCCAAAACCAGGTGTCGGGAGTTCGAGTCTCTTCTCCCGTGCGTAGTAAAAATTTAAGAAGGATATCAATTTAAGTAGTTTTCTAATAGATATTAAATCTGTTCTTAAAATTTTTAGAAATAAATAATATTGTTTTTAATCTATCATCATATTCAGATAGAGTTATAGAAACACAAAATAATAATATTGATCGTCGATTTTGTTTCTTTCAGATTCTAAAATTGAAGTCATAAAAATATAAAGTTAAATCTTTCGTAGCATGTTAACATATATCAAGGAATCCATCGAAGAGCTTAGAACTAATATTACCTTGCCTACAAGAGCGGAGTCTTCTAATCTTATGGTTATAGTGGCTGTTTTTTCTATTTTATTTGCTTTGGCAACTTGGGGTGTAGATAGTCTTTTTAGTGAGTTAATTAAAATTTATTTTGATAATATAATCAATTAAAAAAGCTTATTCTATGTCTGAAGTATTGGAGAAGAAATGGTATGTAGTAAGGGCTGTAAGTGGTCAAGAAAACAAAATTAAAGGGTACATCGAATCTGAGGTAGCTAGACTTGGTTTTGAAGATTATTTAGAAGATGTATTAGTACCTACTGAAAAGGTTATTCAGATTCGTAATGGAAAAAAAATAAACAAAGAAAAGGTTTATTTTCCAGGTTATATTATGGTTAAGGCCAATTTGGGTGGAGAAATGGCACATGTTATTCGTTCTATTACAAATGTTATCGGTTTTTTAGGGGAAACAAAAGGAGGAGATCCTGTTCCTTTAAGAAAATCAGAGGTGAATAGAATGTTAGGTAAAGTTGATGAATTAACAGTAACTACTGATAATGTTGCTATACCTTTCGTTATGGGTGAAACTGTCAAAGTTATTGACGGTCCTTTTAATGGTTTTAACGGAACTGTTGAAAAAATTAATGAAGAAAAGCGTAAACTTGAAGTTATGGTTAAGATTTTCGGAAGAAAAACGCCATTAGAATTAAGTTATATGCAAGTCGAAAAAGTATAATATTAAGAACTGTTACACAAAAAATTGTATTGCTTCCAATTTAATACAATTAATTTAAATTTAAACAATGGCAAAAGAAATAAGTAAAGTAGTTAAACTACAAGTTAGGGGAGGTGCAGCGAATCCATCGCCACCGGTTGGACCCGCTTTAGGTGCTGCCGGTGTTAACATCATGGAGTTCTGTAAGCAATTTAATGCACGTACACAGGACAAACAAGGTAAAGTATTACCTGTTGCTATCACCGTATACAAAGATAAGTCGTTCGACTTCGTTGTAAAGACACCGCCAGCGGCAGTTCAACTTATGGAAGCGGCTAAGATTAAAAAGGGATCTGGTGAGCCAAATAGAAACAAAGTAGCAAGTGTATCTTGGGATCAAATCAAAAATATTGCTGAAGATAAAATGGTAGATTTAAATGCATTTACTATGGATTCTGCAATGAGTATGGTTGCTGGAACCGCAAGATCTATGGGTTTAAAAGTTTCAGGTACTAAACCTTTTTAATTATCTTAAAAGCAAAATAATGGCAAAATTAACAAAAAATCATAAAGAAGCGCTTTCTAAGATAGATAAGAACAAATTGTATTCTCTTTCAGAAGGTTCTGCTTTAGTAAAAGAAATAACAAAAGCAAAATTTGATGCTTCTGTAGAGATAGCTGTTCGTTTAGGAGTTGATCCTAGAAAAGCTAATCAAATGGTACGTGGAGTAGTAACATTACCACATGGTACTGGTAAAGATGTTAAAGTTTTAGCATTAGTAACACCTGACAAAGAAGCAGAAGCAAAAGAAGCTGGTGCTGATTATGTTGGTTTGGATGAATATTTAGATAAAATAAAAAACGGTTGGACAGATGTTGATGTAATTATCACCATGCCAAGTGTTATGGGTAAATTAGGTCCATTAGGTAGAGTTTTAGGGCCTAGAGGTTTAATGCCAAATCCAAAAACAGGTACAGTAACTATGGATGTTGCTAAGGCTGTTGCAGAAGTAAAAGCTGGTAAAATTGATTTTAAGGTAGACAAAACAGGTATTGTTCATGCTGCTATTGGAAAAGTTTCTTTCTCTTCAGACAAGATACAAGAAAATGCAAAAGAACTTATTGATACGCTAAATAAATTAAAGCCTACGGCTGCTAAAGGTGTTTATATAAAAAGTATTTACATGTCTAGTACTATGAGTCCTAGTGTACAATTAGATGCTAAATCAGTTTAATTCGGAAATATTATGAACAGAGAAGATAAATTAAACGTAATAGAAGATTTGACTGCGCAGCTAAGTAATTCTTCAACTATATATTTAGCAGATATTTCAGGTTTAAACGCAGTAACAACTTCAGATTTAAGAAGAGCTTGTTTTAAAGCTAACATTAGATTGGCTGTTGTAAAGAATACATTGCTTGAGAAAGCAATGGAAGCTTCTGATAAAGATTTCGGTGAACTTCCAGGAGTTTTAAAAGGTAGTACTTCATTAATGTTTTCAGAAACATCAAATGAACCTGCAAAATTAATCAAGGCCTTTAGGTTAAAAACTAAAAGTAAGCCTATTTTAAAAGGGGCTTTTGTTCAAGAATCAGTTTATATTGGTGATGATCAATTAGAATCGTTAGTTAATATTAAATCTAAAGAAGAAGTTATTGGTGATATTATTAGTTTACTTCAATCTCCGGCTAAAAACGTTATTTCAGGTCTTAAGTCAGGTGGTGGTAAATTAGCAGGTATCCTAAAAACATTATCAGAGAAATAAAACGCACGCACTAAAAACAATTATATTTTAAAAATTTATTAAACGATAGAAAAATGGCAGATTTAAAAAAATTCGCAGAAGATTTAGTTAACTTAACAGTAAAAGAAGTAAACGAGTTAGCAACTATATTAAAAGATGAGTATGGTATCGAGCCTGCTGCTGCTGCTGTTGCAGTTGCTGCTGGTGGTGGTGCTGCTGTTGAAGCGGCTGAAGAGCAAACAGAATTTGATGTTATCTTAAAAGCAGCTGGTGCATCTAAATTAGCAGTAGTTAAATTGGTTAAAGAATTAACTGGTTTAGGTTTAAAAGAAGCTAAAGATATTGTTGATAGTGCACCAAAGCCTATCAAAGAAGGTATTTCTAAAGATGAAGCAGAAGGTATTAAAAAATCATTAGAAGAAGCAGGAGCTGAAGTTGAGCTTAAATAAAAGCAACAACCATATAGTTTTTGGTTTAGGTCTTTTTCCGCCCCGGCGGAGTCAGACCTAAACCTATTTATGTATGTGACCTTTGGTTGTATACAATTTTTTAGAGTAAGTATTCATAATCAAAACTTTGTCCATTGATGATTACAAATCAGACTGAAAGAATAAATTTCGCATCCGCTAAGAATATCCCGAATTATCCAGATTTTTTAGATATTCAGGTTAAGTCTTTTCAAGATTTTTTTCAACTTGAAACTAAATCTGACGAAAGAGGAGACGAAGGACTATACAATACGTTCATGGAAAATTTCCCTATTACGGACACGAGAAATCAGTTCGTATTAGAGTTTTTGGACTATTTTATAGATCCACCACGGTATTCAATACAAGAATGTATTGAACGTGGGCTTACCTATAGCGTTCCGCTAAAAGCTAGATTAAAATTATATTGTACTGATCCTGAACATGAGGATTTTGAAACTATTGTTCAAGATGTTTATTTAGGAACAATACCGTATATGACACCAAGTGGAACATTTGTTATTAACGGTGCTGAGCGCGTTGTAGTTTCTCAATTACATAGATCTCCTGGCGTGTTTTTTGGACAATCATTCCACGCTAATGGAACAAAATTATATTCGGCAAGAGTAATTCCTTTTAAAGGTTCTTGGATAGAATTTGCAACTGATATCAATGGCGTTATGTATGCATACATTGATAGAAAGAAAAAATTACCCGTTACTACATTATTCAGAGCTATTGGCTTTGAAAGTGATAAAGATATTTTAGAGATTTTTGACCTTTCTGAAGAGGTAAAGGTTTCTGTTGCGGGACTTAAAAAGGTATTAGGTCGTAAATTAGCGGCTAGAGTTTTAAACACCTGGCATGAAGATTTCGTAGATGAAGATACTGGTGAAGTAGTTTCTATTGAAAGAAACGAAATTATATTAGATCGTGATACAGTTTTAGAGAAAGATCATATCAACCAAATTGTTGATGCTGACGTTAAGACTGTTCTTTTACATAAAGAAGGTGCTGCTCAATCTGATTATGGTATTATTCATAATACGCTACAAAAAGATCCTACCAACTCTGAAAAAGAGGCTGTAGAACATATTTACCGTCAATTACGTAATGCTGAGCCGCCAGATGAGGAAACAGCACGTGGTATTATTGATAAATTATTCTTTTCTGATCAACGTTATAATTTAGGCGAAGTTGGTCGTTACAGAATGAATAAGAAATTAGGGTTAGATATCGCCATGGACAAACAAGTTTTGACCAAAGAAGATATCATAACCATCATAAAATATTTAATTGAGCTTATCAATTCTAAAGCTGAGATTGATGATATTGACCACCTTTCTAATCGTCGTGTTAGAACTGTTGGAGAACAATTATCACAACAGTTTGGTGTTGGTTTAGCGCGTATGGCACGTACTATTCGGGAGCGTATGAATGTACGTGATAACGAGGTATTTACACCAATCGATTTAATTAATGCTAAGACACTATCTTCAGTAATTAATTCTTTTTTTGGTACCAACCAATTATCTCAGTTTATGGATCAAACGAATCCTTTAGCTGAAATTACACACAAAAGAAGACTTTCGGCACTAGGACCTGGAGGTTTATCAAGAGAAAGAGCAGGTTTCGAAGTACGTGATGTTCATTATACGCACTACGGAAGACTTTGCCCTATTGAAACACCAGAAGGACCAAACATTGGTTTAATTTCTTCACTTTCAGTTTTCTCAAAAGTAAATTCAATGGGCTTTTTAGAAACTCCTTATAGAGAGGTGGCTGATGGTAAAGTTGATATTCATAACTTTAGATATTTAAGTGCAGAAGAAGAGGAAGGAATGAAAATAGCGCAAGCTAATATTCCTATGGATAAGGATGGAAATATAACTGCGGATAAGGTAATTGCAAGAGAAGAAGGCGATTTCCCAGTAGTAGATCCGGCAGAACTTAACTTTACAGATGTTGCTCCTAATCAAATTGCATCTATTTCTGCGTCATTAATTCCTTTCTTGGAACATGATGATGCAAACAGAGCTTTGATGGGATCAAACATGATGCGCCAAGCAGTTCCATTATTAAGACCAGAAGCACCAATAGTTGGTACAGGGTTAGAGCGCCAAGTCGCATCTGATTCTAGAGTATTAATTAATGCTGAGGGCGATGGAACTATCCAATATGTAGATTCTCAGAAAATAACTATTAAATATAATAGATCTGAAGAAGAGCGTTTAGTAAGTTTTGAAGAAGATTCTAAAACATACGAACTAGTCAAATTTAGAAAAACGAATCAAGGTACAAGCATTAACCTAAAACCTATCGTAAGAAAAGGTGATAAAGTTAAAAAAGGTCAAGTACTTTGTGAAGGGTATGCAACTGAAAACGGAGAGCTAGCTTTAGGTAGAAACCTAAAAGTTGCCTTTATGCCTTGGAAAGGGTATAATTTTGAGGATGCTATTGTAATTTCTGAAAAAGTAGTTCGTGAGGATATTTTCACATCAATTCACGTTGATGAATATTCTTTAGAAGTAAGAGATACAAAGCTTGGTGCTGAAGAACTAACAAACGATATTCCTAACGTTTCAGAAGAGGCTACAAAAGACTTAGACGAAAATGGTATGATTCGTATAGGTGCTGAAGTAAAACCTGGTGATATATTAATCGGTAAGATCACTCCAAAAGGGGAGTCTGATCCGACACCAGAAGAAAAATTACTTAGAGCTATTTTTGGTGACAAAGCGGGTGATGTTAAAGATGCATCATTAAAAGCTTCACCGTCTTTAAGAGGTGTTGTTATTGAGAAAAAATTATTCTCTCGTTCTATAAAAGATAAGAGAAAACGTTCTGAAGATAAAGAGGCTATTTCTAAATTAGAGCTAGAATACGAAGTTAAGTTCCAACAGTTAAAAGATATATTAGTTGACAAACTTTTCAATCTTGTTAATGGTAAAACTTCTCAAGGTGTTTTAAATGATTTAGGAGAAGAAGTTCTTCCGAAAGGAAAGAAATATACCATGAAAATGTTGAATTCTGTAGATGATTTTGCTCACTTAGTGGGTGGAAGTTGGACAACAGATAAAGATTCAAACACTTTAGTGGCTGATTTATTACACAACTATAAAATTAAATTAAATGACCTTCAAGGGAATTTAAGAAGAGATAAGTTTACTATTTCTGTAGGAGATGAATTACCAGCAGGAATTATGAAACTGGCTAAAGTATATGTTGCTAAAAAACGTAAACTTAAAGTTGGTGATAAAATGGCGGGTCGTCACGGTAACAAAGGTATTGTGTCACGTATTGTTCGTCATGAAGATATGCCTTTCTTAGAAGATGGTACACCAGTTGATATTGTATTGAACCCGTTAGGGGTTCCTTCTCGTATGAACATTGGTCAGATTTATGAAACTGTTCTTGGATGGGCAGGGCTTAAATTAGGAAAAAAATATGCAACACCTATTTTTGATGGTGCTACATTAGACCAAATTAATGCGTATACCGATGAAGCTGGAATACCAAGATTCGGACATACTTATTTATACGATGGTGGTACTGGGCAACGTTTTGATCAACCAGCAACTGTTGGTGTGATTTATATGTTGAAACTTGGGCACATGGTAGATGATAAGATGCATGCGCGTTCAATCGGACCATACTCTTTAATTACACAGCAACCTTTAGGTGGTAAAGCCCAATTTGGTGGTCAGCGTTTTGGAGAAATGGAAGTTTGGGCACTTGAAGCATATGGTGCTTCGGCTACACTACGTGAAATATTAACAGTTAAATCTGATGATGTGGTAGGTAGAGCTAAAACATATGAAGCCATCGTAAAAGGAGAAACAATGCCAGAACCTGGTTTACCAGAATCTTTCAACGTATTAATGCATGAACTTAAAGGTTTAGGTTTAGATATTAGACTTGAAGAGTAGTAGTAATAGGTTTTTAGAGACACTATTTAGTAACACAATTTAATTTATCATCACCATATTGTTATGGCTAGACAAAGAGATAATAACACAATTAAAAGGTTCGATAAAATTTCAATAGGCTTAGCTTCACCAGAATCAATTCTGGCAGAATCAAGAGGAGAAGTTTTGAAACCTGAAACTATAAACTACAGAACGCACAAACCGGAGCGTGACGGTCTTTTTTGTGAGCGTATTTTTGGCCCCGTAAAAGATTACGAATGTGCTTGTGGTAAGTATAAGAGAATTCGTTACCGTGGTATCGTTTGTGATCGTTGTGGCGTAGAAGTAACGGAAAAGAAAGTACGTAGAGATAGAGTAGGCCATATTAATTTAGTGGTTCCTGTAGCTCACATTTGGTACTTCCGTTCTTTACCAAACAAAATAGGATATTTATTAGGTTTGCCGTCTAAGAAATTAGACATGATTATCTATTACGAGCGTTATGTGGTAATTCAACCAGGTATTGCTAAAGGTCCTGAAGGAGAAGAAATCAGTAAGATGGATTTCTTAACCGAAGAAGAATACTTGAACATATTAGAATCTGTTCCTGTTGAAAATCAGTATTTAGAAGATACAGACCCAAATAAGTTTATCGCTAAAATGGGAGCTGAGTGTTTAATTGATATTTTAGCACGTATAGATTTAGATGTGCTTTCTTATGAATTAAGACATAAAGCAAATACTGAAACGTCTAAACAACGTAAAACAGAGGCTTTAAAAAGACTTCAAGTTGTTGAATCTTTGAGAGAATCTCAAGAAAATAGAGAAAACAGACCTGAGTGGATGATTATGAAAGTAATCCCAGTTATTCCACCAGAACTACGTCCTTTGGTGCCTTTAGATGGTGGTCGTTTTGCGACTTCAGATTTAAATGATTTATACCGTAGAGTAATTATCCGTAACAACCGTTTGAAAAGATTGGTAGAGATAAAAGCTCCTGAAGTAATTCTTAGAAACGAGAAGCGTATGCTTCAAGAATCGGTTGATTCTTTATTCGATAACACAAGAAAAGCTTCTGCGGTTAAAACAGAATCAAACAGACCTTTAAAGTCACTTTCTGATTCTTTAAAAGGAAAGCAAGGTCGTTTCCGTCAAAACTTACTAGGTAAGCGAGTAGATTATTCAGCACGTTCGGTAATTGTTGTAGGTCCAGAATTAAAATTATTCGAATGTGGTCTTCCAAAAGATATGGCTGCAGAACTATACAAACCTTTTATCATCCGTAAGTTGATTGAAAGAGGTATTGTAAAAACAGTAAAGTCTGCTAAGAAGATAATAGATAAAAAAGAACCAGTTGTTTGGGATATTTTAGAAAATGTATTAAAAGGACACCCCGTTTTATTAAACCGTGCCCCTACATTACACCGTCTTGGTATTCAAGCATTCCAACCTAAATTAATTGAAGGTAAAGCTATTCGTTTACACCCATTAGTTTGTACTGCATTTAATGCGGATTTTGATGGGGATCAAATGGCGGTACATTTACCTCTTGGGCCAGAAGCTATTTTAGAATGTCAGTTATTAATGTTGGCATCTCACAATATCTTAAACCCTGCGAACGGTTCGCCAATTACGGTACCTTCTCAGGATATGGTTTTAGGTCTGTATTATATGACCAAAGAGCGTAAATCAACTCCAGAAGTTCCTGTAAAAGGTGAAGGATTAACATTCTATTCTTACGAAGAGGTTGTTATTGCGCATAACGAAGGAATGGTAGATTTAAATGCCGGTATTAAAGTTAGAGCAAAAGACTTTAACGAAGCAGGCGAATTAGTAAATCAAATTATACCAACAACAGTTGGTAGAGTATTGTTTAATATTATGGTGCCAGAACAGGCAGGATATATTAACGATGTATTAAATAAAAAATCTTTAAGAGATATCATTGGTAAAATATTAGAAGTAACTGATGTTCCTACCACAGGTGATTTCTTAGATAAGATTAAAACTATGGGGTACGAATTCGCTTTTAGAGGTGGATTGTCCTTTAGTTTAGGGGATATTATTATCCCACCAGAAAAGCAATCAATGATCGATGATGCTAATGGCCAAGTTGAAGGTATTATGACCAATTACAATATGGGTCTTATTACCAACAACGAGCGTTACAATCAGGTAATTGATGTTTGGACTTCAACTAATGCGCAGTTGACAGAATTGGCAATGAAGCGTATTAGAGAAGATCAACAAGGATTCAACTCGGTGTATATGATGCTTGATTCTGGTGCAAGGGGTTCTAAAGAACAAATTCGTCAGTTAACCGGTATGCGTGGTTTAATGGCTAAGCCTAAAAAATCGACTGCTGGTGGTGGTGAAATTATTGAAAACCCAATTTTATCGAACTTTAAAGAAGGTTTATCTATTCTTGAATACTTTATTTCTACACACGGTGCCCGTAAGGGTCTTGCAGATACCGCTTTAAAAACTGCGGATGCTGGTTACTTAACACGTCGTTTGGTTGATGTTTCGCAAGATGTGATCATTAATACTGAAGATTGTGGTACCTTAAGAGGTATCGAGGTTGAAGCTTTAAAGAAAAACGAAGAAATTGTAGAATCTTTAGGAGAGCGTATTTTAGGTAGAGTTTCTTTACATGATGTGTACAATCCTTTAACGGAAGAACTAGTTTTAAGAGCTGGCCAAGAGATTTTAGAAGCGGATGTTAAAGTAGTAGAAGCGTCTCCAATTGAAAAAATCGAAGTACGTTCTGCCTTAACTTGTGAAGCTGCTAAAGGTATTTGTGGTAAATGTTATGGTAGAAACCTATCGACCAATAAAATGGTTCAAAGAGGTGAAGCTGTAGGTGTTGTTGCTGCTCAGTCTATTGGAGAGCCAGGAACACAGTTAACATTGAGAACTTTCCACGTAGGTGGTATTGCAGGTAACATTTCCGAAGATAGCAAGTTAAATGCTAAATTTGGTGGTATCGCTGAAATTGAAGATTTAAGAACGGTGA
>JANQTG010000194.1 GCA_030731855.1 Cellulophaga sp.
CAATAACCGTGTTGTACCAACGCGTGAGGCGGGTAAAAAGACGGAAGTTTGGGAATTAGATCTTAAAAAAGAAATTGAATCGAATCAAGTCATTATGATTTTATATTCCGATGGAAATTTACCTGCTTTTGGAAAGCTTACAATTCTTGTGGAAGATACGGGTGCCGCTAAAGACAACACCTCTTCTTCTCTTTTTTGCAATAAATATAGGTAAAGACCTTCTTTGGTGCTTTTATCACGGCTAATATCTAGTAATTTCTTTTCCATACCTGGTACCTTGGCTATCTGATAATCATACCTGCTCGCATTTGCTAACAAATTACCCCGAGCAATAGAAAAGCTATTTTTAGTACTACGCACGTTTTGTAAAATAGTCTGTTTAAGAGCATTTAAATTTTGATCTAAACTAGTCACAAGAGGGTTTTCCGATGATGCCGATTGCAAAAGTTGTTGTTTTTGCAGCAGCGTTTCATTATACTTTGTGATTAAAGCGGCAACATTAGGATCATTTAAACTAGCTGCACCACTAAGCGTAGACTCCGCATTACTTTCCACCAACGAAAATTCTACCCCTTCTAATACATTTATCTGTGTTTGGTAATCGGCTACTCTACTTTTGTACTCATTCGCCTGCTGTACATAGGTGTCTGCATTGCTAGTAATATTTGTTACGGTATTCTGTGTTTTAAAATCTACGACGGTATTTTCTACCTCTTCTATTTCGCCTGACAATAGTTTTAAACGATCGTCGATCATTTTAATGGTATTTTCTGCCAGTTCATTTTCGTATTTAATGGTTTTTTCAATATAGGTTTCTATAATTTTTGATAGTATGAACTCCCCCTGTTCTTTATCTTCTGCGATAAAACTTAAATCTAAAGAACTCCCTGTTTTATTGGCGGGCATAACACCTAATCTACTTCTAAAACCAGCTACATAATCATCTTTGTTCCCTACTTTAAAAAATAGTGTTTTTGCCTTTTTTAATTGGGCAACATTCTCACTCGATAATACTATGGTAAAGATGCCATAAGAAACATCTACGACTTCGCCGAAGTTGTGTTCTGAACTAATTTCTTTATCGTTAATAAGCGTTTTTAACCTAAAGCTTAGGTCATCCATAAACTCGATTGCAATAGGCAGATCATGCACTAGTTTTTCTGCGGTCTCGTCTACCGTAATTTGTACAGGAATGTCTTCTCCATAAATGGCCACATCGCGTATAGTTCCTTCTCTGTAAAATGTTATATGAAAGTTATTTTTAGAAATAACTTCCTCCAAAACACCAATAGAGGTTATGATGCCTATTTCGTCTTCTAAACTATGGGTGGACTTTACCAAGCCCATATTTGCAAAATCGCTCAAGTCTCCAAAACCTTGACCTGCTTCTACATTTTTTAATAAAATAGTACTTTTTACCTCGTACTCATTTTCCGCAAAATAACGTAGATATAAGATTACCATGGCAATAGCGGTAATTAAACTCACCAAAAATAAAGGCCAAAACTTTGCGTATTTGACTAAAATTGAACGAATATTATTCGGTTCAATGGATCTTGAATCTTGTTGATCTGTATTCATTTTATAAAAAAAATTAGGGAAACTTAATATTTATAATTTAACAAAAATACTTCCATACCTATAGTTGTTAATTGTCATGCAAATAACCGGCGATGCATTGTGCAATGATTTCTCTACCATAGCTGTTCCAGTGTTCATCATATATATATGTTGTTTGTTGCTTTGCCTGTTTAAAAGCCTCCGCAAAATCTATATATGCGATATTATTTTGCTGACAATACGCTAAAAAGGCAACACTTGTTTTACGACTGTCTAATAACAACTTTAATTTACTAGTATCTACTTTATAAAGCGCCAATAAATTTTCAAAATTACTGATTCGTAAAGAATCTTGTGTCTTTGGTGCTAAGGTACTGTTATCTTCTTTTTTAAAGATATTCTTTTTTGATTTTAAAAATTGGCTAAAATTATTAATGATACCCAAATCGCCAACGTAACTTAAAAATTTACTTTTTTGTCTCAATTTCGCAATAACTCCTTTAGATCTCTCTAATCTATCATAATTGGGTTCAGTGCTTGGGCGATCTAGGTCGTTTTCATATTTAAGATAGACCAAAATATGATCCATTGCCTTGAATCGATCTTTATAAGCGTTTACTAAGTATAATTGATCCGCTAAATCATACCCTCCACAACCAAATTCAAAAACCTCTAAACTATCCTTCTTTTTTTCAATCATCTTTCCCAGAGAATAGTTGTAATCTTGGTGAAAGCCCTCTATAAATGAATCGCCAATGAGTGCCAACTTCTCGTTGGTATTCGGTATAATTTCCGATCGAAGTGTATTAAAGCCATCCTCATTTATGCTATAATCCATAGCATGTTGTCTTCTATTTCCCGTTACATATGTGCCTATTTGGTTTGGTATTCTTTTTTCAACACCGTATGCATCAATATAACGC
>JANQTG010000195.1 GCA_030731855.1 Cellulophaga sp.
TAAAAGCGCATTGGTCAGGAATAATAAATTATATAGAAAGCAGAATAAATAACGGCGTAATTGAAGGGATAAATTCTAAGATTCAACTCGCTAAAAAAAGGGCAAGAGGATACAGGAATACAACCAATTTTATAAACATGATTTATTTTACCTGCGGAAAACTAAAATTCGATTACCCACTATATTTAACATAGAACCATTTTTATGTTTAATTTAATGACAAAGTTATTAGCTATAAAAACAGTTAAATGTTAGCCAACGAACATTTAAAGGTATTGTAATTTAAACTCTGTCTGTTAATTTTTTCCGTTTTAAAAATAATTTGATTTTTTCTTTTCATAAAACTGGTTTAAAAAATCGAATTGTTTTTAAAATGAGCCCCAGCGGCAGCGTCACGAGTTGCTTGGTTTTGTTTGAATATCTAACTGAACCCGTTCGCCAAATTTAATATAAAATTGTTGAATACTCAAACTCCAATTAGCCATGGGGCATGTCCATTTTTTTTCAATATTTTTCACCGATAAATATACTAGTTTTAACAGTGCCATATCGTTTGTAAAAGCTCCTTTGGTTTTGGTAACTTTTCTAACTTGCCTATGAAAACCCTCTACAGCATTGGTGGTATAAATAATTCTGCGAATAGGAGATGCGTACTCAAAGTAGGTAGATAATTCTTCCCAATTACGCTCCCAACTTTCTATAACTACCGGATATTTTGAACCCCATTTTTCTGATAATTTTAATAACGCATCTTCTGCAACTGATTTGTTTATCGCCTTATACACCAGTTTTAAGTCTTTTATAAAATCTTTTTGGTCTTTGGAAGCTACGTATTTTAATGAATTCCGAATCTGATGAACAATGCATTTTTGAATTTGTGTCTTCGGAAAAATGCTTAAAATAGCTTCACTAAATCCTTTTAAGTTATCCGTACAAGCAATTAAAATATCTTCTAATCCTCTGTGATGCAAATCGGTAAGAACTTGCAACCAAAAATTAGCGCCCTCACTTTCAGAAATATACATTCCTAAAACTTCTTTTCTTCCTTCTTTTGTAACTCCTAAAATATTGTACAAAGCCCGGTGTACTATTTTGCCATCTACCTTTACTTTATAATGCATTGCATCTAGCCAAACAATGCAATAAAGAGACTCTAAAGGTCGGTTTTGCCATGCTTTTATATCGGGTATTACTTTATCGGTAATTTCAGATAAAACCGTGTGAGATATTTGCATGTCGTACATTTCTTCTATATGGCTAGAAATATTGCGTAAACTCATTCCTAAACCATACAAACCAATGATTTTTTCTGATAGATTGTCTGCTAAAATGGTTTGGCGTTTTTTAACAATACTAGGCTCAAAGCTACTATTTCTATCGGAGGGTGTTGTTATTTCGATGTCGCCAATATTGGTTTTTAACGTTTTAGAACCTTTGCCATTGCGTTTGTTTTTTATCCCTGATTTTGATAAATGTTCATCCATCTCGGCTTCTAAAGCTTTTTCTATAAAACTCTTTAGCATTGGACCGAAAGCGCCATCTTTGCCAAATAAACTTTTACCCGATAATAACTGGTCTAAAGCCTTTTTTTCTAATAATTGTTGTTCTGTTGTGTTCATAATTTCTGTTTGAATAAAATTAATACTTTTTTTCTATTCAGACAGAGTTGAGTTTACAGTCTCTAAGCAAATATTTACCATATGCTTACCTTAGATACTACCTATGAATTTGAACTGTGTTTATTACCCACAGACATGCGCAAGAGTTTTGACAGTTTATGCGGTGTTGTTACCACAGATCTAAATGCCGATCCTACAAATGGCACTGTTTACCTTTTTGCAAATAAACTGCGTGATAAAATAAAAATACTGCACTGGCGCACAGGCGGATTTGTGTTATACTATAAGCGGTTAGAAAAAGGAACCTTTGAGTTACCGCTTTACGATAAATCTGTAAAAAGCATACAACTCACTTACACCCAGCTCATCCTATTATTTGATGGTATAACCATAGGTAATTTATCTTCAAAAAACAGGTACAAAACCTCTTGAAACACTTGTTTTTATTGTTGTATTTTTGTATTTTTAGTATGTGAATTTAGAGGAATTAATACAAGAAAACAAAGCGCAAAAAGCTGAAATAACACAGCTAAAGTCTCAGCTCAATCAATTACTTAAGCTCATTAATGGGTTTAAATCAGAGCGGTTCACTTCCTTAATTACAGAGCAACTATCCTTATTTGAAGATGATTCAACAACAGCACAAGTAGCTGTAGAGCAAGAACAAATAAGCTACACGCGAGAAAAGAAAAAACACCCAGGTCGTCATAAACTACCAGACCACCTACCGGTGAGAGAAGTCATCATGGAACCCGAAGAGTCCACCGAAGGTCTTGTTAAAATAGGCGAAGAAGTTAGTGAAACCCTAGAATACTGTATCGTCCTAAAATAGGT
>JANQTG010000196.1 GCA_030731855.1 Cellulophaga sp.
CAATTGGAATGAAAATCTAAAATTACAAAAGTTAGAAGTTCAAATGTTAAAAGAACTAAAAAGTGATGTCCTTCAAACAAAAAAGGAAATTATTACAGCAGTAGAGGGTCATAATAAGTTGTTGCGCTCAGGACAATATCTTCTCGATGCCATGCGACTTAAACTACCGTATTCAGATTCTATTAATCAGGCGTTCTTAGATATGTATAAAAAGTTTGAAATCGTACCTAAAACAAGTGGTTTTGAAAATTTAAAAACCATTGGGCTCAATACCATTTCTGATGATAGCTTGCGGATTGCCATTACAAACCTATTTCAACTGCGCTTTACACGTTTACCTACTGACATGCTACCAGAACGCAGCGCATTTGATGTTGAAAGTTTAATTTTTCCGTATCAAATAGAATATCAAGAAGTCGATTTTTCTAAACCTCGAAAGCTTGGTGGAAAATACTTAGACACCCTGAATCTATATCATTATAAAATAAGGGATTATAAAATTTTCACAAATGATATGGAACTTTTTAAAATTTTACAACTATCTACTTCTATTAGAAGAAATATCATTGGAGGGGTAATGAATGTGAGTGAAGAAATAGATGCCGTTGTTGTAATGATTGATAAAGAATTAGAGAAAAAATAAGACGACTATGATAAAAATCTTCCAACATATCCGTAAAAACCTGTTAAACGAAGGCAAAACCACGAAGTACTTTAAATATGCCATTGGTGAAATTATCCTTGTGGTGATTGGGATTTTGATTGCCCTACAGATTAATAACTGGAATGAGGATAAAGCTGACCAAAAAAAAGAAATTAATTATCTAAAATCTATAAAAAACGAAATGGAGAGCAACCTACAATCCGTTAAAATAGAAGAACAGCGTATTTTAAATTTTATAAAAAGGGAAGAAGTATTGATTAAAATAATGAGTTCCCCCGAGGCCATAGACAGTACAAGTGATAAAACCATTTTTAAATTCTATCATGACATTTATAATAATGACGTAGTAACCAATATTGAAACCGGTGCCATAAATGAAATTATTTCTTCAGGTGGTTTACAGTATATTAAAAATGATAGTATCAGAAAATTAATAGCCTCTTGGGACACCAAAACAAAGCTTGTAAAATTGCAAGAAGATAACCTAAAAGAATCATCCATAAAAATTGACAATTTATTTTTCGGTGAAGAACTAATTAGTACCAGACACCTGTACTCGTTCGTAGCATGGTTTGATACACAAACGTTCGGAAAACCACCTGTGGGCGCGTATTCGCTCAAACCCATCATACAATCAAAAAAATTCGAAAGCCTTTGTTTTTTACATTATGGTAAATCGCGTGTTATGGTGACTAAGGTTTATCCAAAATATAAAGCCAGCCTCAAAGAGATGATTAATTTGACAGATAGAGAACTCAAAAAATAAAAACCACCCCTAGCCCCCCCTCCAAGAAGGGGAAAACCTTTTAGCTATGATAAAACTATTTCGTAACATCCGCCAAAACCTACTCAGCGAAGGTAAAACATCTAAATACTTCAAATATGCCATTGGCGAGATTGTGCTTGTGGTTATTGGGATTTTAATTGCCCTTCAAATTAATAATTGGAATATTGAACGGATCGAAAGAAAGTCAGAGACTTCAATACTACTAGATCTTCAAGTAGAATTTGAAGAAAACCTTAAAGATGCTGAAAGAGTCTATGAAGGTAATAAAATTATTTATGATGCTGTTACTGCATTGCAACACAATTTTTCTGAACCAAATTTATCCCAACGAAAACTTGACACACTCATGTATAATGTCTTCGATTGGTTTGATTACACCCCTCGTCCTGGTGCCTCAGAAAATTTAATAAATTCGGGTAATCTTAGCCTTATAAAAAATAATGAACTCCGTAAATTACTAACTTTTTGGTCGGGTGTTGAGGCAGAATTGGATGATGACGAAGCACTTGCTATACGTTATTCGCAGGATATTATATTGCCTTTTTTAGCTGAAATTTATCCTTTTGGCAATCTCGAAGCCATCGACAATACTATACCATTTTATCAAGAAAGAAATTCCAATCTTTTAAAGTGGAAGGTTCAAAAAAGGCAAGATGTGAACATTCTGCTCTTACTTGAAAATAAAACTTTTCAAAGTCACCTATCCGCAAAAAAAATGTATGCAAAGCACAATATTGTTGAATGTGCAAATGTGGTAAATAGTTGCCAAGCGATACTTACTATAATTGCTCACGAACTACAAAAAAACGACTAAACATCTAAACTAAATAATAATGTTAAAACTCTTCCGAAAAATCCGCCAAAACCTGCTCAGCGAAGGCAAAACATCAAAGTATTTCAAATACGCCATTGGTGAAATTATCCTTGTAGTTATTGGGATTTTGATTGCGTTGCAAATTAATAATTGGAATGAAAATAGAAAGCAAAAAGAAACATTAC
>JANQTG010000197.1:0-5286 GCA_030731855.1 Cellulophaga sp.
TTGTGCTTTCATTGTTTTGCTTTTTTAAATTAGTGAATAATGAAAAGAGGGCGCAACTTTCGAGAGGAACGCCCTTTTAAATTGTTCTAAAAATGACTAGTCATTTTTAGTTCCTAATAAAAGGATTTCATTTGCTTCTACTTCGGTCACATAGCGATCAGTTCCATCATCAGTGGTATATTTTCGAGTCTTAAGTTTTCCTGTTACGCCTAACTCTTTTCCTTTGCTAACAAATTTTTCGATGATATCGGCAGTTTTACCCCAAGCTACCACGGTATGCCAATCTGTATTTTGAACTTTTTCGCCTTTGCTATTTTTATAGCTTTCGTTGGTAGCGATGGAAAACCGAGCCACTTTTTTGTCGTTGTCAAGGTTTGTAATGGTTGGCTCTTGTCCAACATTTCCGATTAACTGTACATGATTTTTTATAGTACTCATAATAAAAGTATTTATAGTCTGATTTATTTCAGACCTGATTAATAAAACACTACCTGAACCATTCAGATAGTTTGTCTTTATATTTTTTTGAAGTGATTTACTTATTATATCTTGAGCGTTTTCCTTTTTTGTTTTTTTTGGTGCCGCTTCCTTTTGGATGTTTTTGTAAGATTTCATAAGCTTCATTTTAGATGTACTTCCCATAGCGCCCTCGCTGTTACCTTTTTTTGTTGCTGATACAGTTGCTAATATTTGGAATTGATAAAGACTTATAAAAAGTGAAGCGCAGCGAGAACGGTTTATGCAGTCTGTTCAACTTCCAAATATTGGTATTTTGCTATCAAAAAAAGGGTATAACGGCGAGGGTGCGGATGTAAATCTAAAGGCTTTTGTGAAGTACAGAAACATAGGAAGCAGTACCAAATGAATACTAAAATTCCGATTTGGCGGACTCCGTTCACGATTTTGGCTGGGGAATGTAGTGTTCCTTTCCGGTCCCGAGGTTTCGGGACGGAAAGGGTTAGCAGAATGGAAAGCTGAAATTGGGGATGGTGTCCAAGACCTGTGTAGGGAAGCTCTTTTCCTGAAATGAAGCCCTTCGACTTCGCTCAGGACAGGCTTTTCGCGAAATGTAGGGGAATGTGCTGAACGGTTACGAAACTCTATTTTAAATTTATGTTGGATGTAAAGCGGACTGAACTTTAAAGATGTAGATTGGGAATGGAGTGTTCCTGCCGGATTTCAGGCAGGGTTAACGTAATGGAAATCGGAAGCTTTGAAGTTGTGTCCAAGACCTGTGTAGTGAAGCTCTTTTCCTAGAATGTAGCCCTTCGACTTCGCTCAGGACAGGCTTTTCGCGAAATGTAGGGAAATGTGCTGAACGGTTGGGTGTATAAGCTTGTTAAACCTTTGTCTTGACCTCAAATTAAAATCCAGTTTAAGGTACTGGATGAACCTATTTGCGAGGTCTACACCATCGCATATACTTCATCGAATATCAACTTATCCAACTTTTCCTGTTGGGAAAAGGTTTTCTTTAAAGTGTTGTGAAGCATCCAATTGAAGGCATTGTATCCATCCCACAACGTTGGTGTCTTGTACCAATCATTTCCTTCTACAGCTATCAAGTCTAGTAATTCTCTAGATTTCTTGGAAGGGCTATTGTTGGTATCGCTACATTCATATCGGAACAGTTTCGTTTTTTCCAGTATGTCTTTCACGAAGGCTTTAGTATCGATAAGTGTTATTTCTTCCATTTCTTTGAATTTTTGAGTGATTTCGTAGTACTCGTTATCCAAAAACCGCTCGAAAAGTCCGTTTAATTTCGGTAGTATCAACTCGGTGTTGTTTTTCGTGTGCTTTATCGAAAAGTCAATCTGTGCATTTGAAACGTGTAACCCGTTGGTGCAAACTTCTCTGTAAAACCCAAAATGTCCTGAAGTTTTTTCTCGACCATCATAGGAATTTTTAAAGCGAAGCATCGGTAATATTTTACCCTCTTCATTTTTCAGGGAAAACTGATTTTCGTCCTCAATGATAAAGTCGGTTATAAAAGACCTATCATTTCTATTGATAGTACGTTTATGGTATTTCAAATGGGCATCTATCAAGAGCTGTTCAGCTTTCTTGAAGAAGAGTTCATTTGGTATGTGTCCATAACTGCTTGACACGACGTTGACAATTTTGCCATTGGATATGATGGCATTTTCCAGTCCTTTTCTGGATGGCATTCCAGTAATACTTTCTAAAGATTTCATTTCATTGGAAACGAAAATTTCATCTTGTTGTAATTTGTGTAAATACATAGCTTTTGAATTTAGACCTGTCTGCCGACAGGCTGGTTAAACAATATTTGAGCAGAACCCAAATGGAAGCTAAAATCTCAGCTCAAAAGGAAACGGAATAAATAGAGAGTAGGCGAACGGTTTTATGCCGTAATCTTTTGATGGGTGTATTTTGCGAGTTTACCTTTGCGCTACTATTGATTATATCCCTTAAAATTTCAGATCTATCTTGAAACTTTTACAACCAATAAAATACCCATTATTGGGTATAAACTCGTATCTTTTAAATAGTTAAATTTGATTTTAACAAAATCATTAAACTATTTTGAAGCATATTAAGTCATTGAAGCATATTAAAAATATCCTTATCTGTGGATTTCTTACTTTATTTTCTTGTGGAGAAAACAAAAAAGTAAATTTGATAGATATTGATGATGTCAAAGTCAACAATACTGCATTGTTGATAGGTATGCGGAAAACCTCGTTGCCTAAATTTAGTAATATTGCGACTAGTAGAAGTAAATCCAACATCAAGCGAATCAAGAAAATTCTCGAAAGGGAAGATTTTGAGGATATTGAAGTAATTGACAGCCCAACTGATTCTATTTTTCTGAAAGAATTGAAGAAGAAAATAGAAAGACTTAATGACGAAGATTTCCTGGTTGTTTATTATTACGGCCACGGAGGACAGCTACCTGACGACGCTACTGGTTATGATAATGAGGTCGATGATATGGATGAGACCTTTGTGACTTTTAATCGGCAAGTTAGGGATGATGAAGTTAATTTGATTTTAAGAAATTCAAAATCGATGGCTCGAGTCCTTTTTATTGTCGACGCATGCAATTCTGAAACCTCTGTGTCCTTTACCGGAGAACTAGAACATATTCAAACCCTAGACTATGATGAATTTTCGTTAGACCTTCTTTACCTAGGCGCTACCAATGATGGTAAACAAATTCCTCCGGACACATTCTCGAAAATTATTGAAGATGTATATGACAAGGGAAAGTTTAAAGGAGACTATTTGGAATTTGAAAAAGAAATAACCAAGAAAGCTAGAAGAGTAAGGGGAATGAGTCCTCAACTCGAAATAAAATGGGCTTCCTCCGACTTTACAAAACAGAAACCATTCAAAACCAATTAATATGAAAACCTTATCAATGGTACTTGTTCTGCTGCTTGCAGTTGGATGTTCAAGTATTAAAACCCAAAAACTTTCTGAAATATCAAATTCAAATAATGGATTTTACTATGCTCTTCCCAAGCAGCATCTAATTGTAGAATTTGAAATTAAAAAGACCGTTCTTACTAAAGGAATCTACGCTGACATTGCAATAGATTGTTTAAATTTTAAAGATGATGAAGTTCATACCGAAGAGGATAAAATTACACATACAATATCAAATGTAATTATCAAGCCTAAAACCTATTTAGACACGGACCATATTTATCAAATGAATATCAATCAGTCATTTATTAACAAGACAGATTTTAGTTTGGAGTATGCCGTAAATGGAGAACTCAAATCATCATCCCAGAGCATTGAAAATCAAATCATACCTTTTGCTACATCCATAGTCAATACTATTTCAAGCCTTTCAGTATCATCCTTAGTCTTAGACGCTAAAGATCTAGCTGATACTTGTAACTGTAATAATGATCTTGCTAAGAAGGACTTGGAAAGGTTATCTTTACTACAGACAGCAATAATGAATATTCTCGAAGTTGATGCTCTAATGACCAAAGAACAATTGGAGCAGAGGTTATCGAAGATAGAGGATATGAAAGCTGCAATATTGGGCAAGTTTACTGGAACAAAACAAATTACAACTAAAAAATTAAGCTTCGAGATTGATCCTAAAGATTTTAATACTGGCAAAGACAAGCCAAATTATAATAAATTGATTGAGTTATTCAATATTGACAAAACAAATGGATTGATACGGTTGTATCCAAAAGATGCCCAAGGTAAATTGTTATCGAATAAAATCCCTTTTACAAGCAGCCAGAATACTACGCTCGCCAAGAACACAGTTAAAATCTCTTTGAAAAATCTAAGCGAAGTACCCAAATTGATTAACGCTACAAAGGGAAGCCCTACCCAAGGAGCCTTTTACTACAGAATACCAGCAAATGCGGATGTAACAATTAGCTTAGGAGAGTCAACAGTTAAATCCTCCACGATGCCAATTCCACAATTGGGAACTGTCGTAGCTGCACCTCAAAAACTGCGAAAGCTTAGTTTCAAACTTCATCCTGGACTTGGATCTATTATGATGTTAAGCGGAAAATCTGATTCTATATCGATAGGAAATATTGATTCTCTAAGTAAGAGTCTGTTAAAAAATAAAGATGATAAAACTATAGAATCTTTAGAAAAACAATTAAAAATTAAAGAACTGAGAGACAAAATAGAAAAAGTAGGATTACCCATAGAAACAGAAGAATCGTCCTCAGATGGTTAAAAATATATCAGCCTTCATTAAATTGAAAAAATCAGTATTGACTATTGATGGGTAACTCAATTCTTGTAAATATTTTTTTAAGATACTTATCTAAAAAAAGAAGAGCCAGCACGAATGCCGACTCTTCCTCTCACAACAAAAGCTACGCTGTCAATTCCTTGATTTCCTTTTCAAGAACTGCTATTCTGGCTTTTAAACGTTCTTCACGTATATCCCTTTTTTCAATGTATTGCTTTTCGATATCGGTAATCTTAGTTTTATGATATCCTTGTATGGCATTGTAGAATGATATATTCGTTAAATTATTGGTATGATTACTTTCGCCAAAATGCACTTGCTTGGTAAGCATATACCGTATCAGCTTATGAAAAATTTCTTTTTTGAACTTCTTCTTGAAATTTTCAACGATTTCAACTTTGGTTATTTTTGATGTATCGCCCAATAATTCTGAAAAGTACTTTTGCTGACTAAAACCAAAAGAAATCGGTAATCCAGTTTCTTTGATAATAGTATTACGCAATTCGGTGGCAAATTTATAGGTGCCAAAAAATTTGTCCATCCCCGTTAGGTCTGCATAAAATTCATCGATACTAGCT
>JANQTG010000197.1:5296-6228 GCA_030731855.1 Cellulophaga sp.
GGTGTACAATCATCCATTTTTCTGTTCGATAATGGAACTGAATGCACTTCGCTTTCGTCTTTGGATTTTTCAATATGCTTCACGAAAACTTCTTTGTGTAGATACGATTCAGGATGAAAAACGATGCCATTTCTAAATCCATTGGCTGTAGCTGAATTGTATTTTTCCAATTCCTCGTTGTAGGTCTTGATAGCCTGGTCAAACGCTTCTATTAGCTCGTCTTCATTGTAGTCGTAATTTCGATAGTCCTCCTTTACGGCCTCCAATGTGGGCTCCATTGGTTTTTCAATGATTTCAACATCGTCCAGCAGATAGACCTTCAAACCATTTTTTTCTAGCTGTGAGATGACCAACTGATTACGTTCATCATCTGCCCAATACTTGCGTATTTCTGGAATTAACAGCACGTTCTCTTTCTTCGATTTCTCAATCAAGTTCAAGAACGATTTATTTTTCTTGGATTCGTGGCAGGAAGCCTACCCACCTCTTCAAAATGTTATATATCAATCATTTATAAATTTCAAAAACGAGCTGTTAGTCGATTTGTTGACGTAACTATAAATGATCTTAAAAGAAATTACTTTACTTTCTGATAAATTAAAAATAAAGATAATTCATCATCAAAACAAGTTAATCAATTACAAATTATAGGAAATACTCGACATTGTTTGAATTAGAATATTTTGACTCAATTCTTTAATGCGCTTTAGTTTTTATTTGTTTTGGAATGAACCTCGTTAGAAACTGTAAGACTTCTTTCATTGTCTCTAGAAATATCAAAAGCTTAAATCAAAACAGTTCTTATAATTTTTGAAACTTGTTTCAGTTTCATAATTTTCCGAATCACTGATTTGAATAGTTTAAATTCTACCTTTTGTTCCATTTTAGTTTTTGCTTTCCAGACCATGATAAATTACTTTTTTAAGTAATTT
>JANQTG010000197.1:6309-11311 GCA_030731855.1 Cellulophaga sp.
GTGTAAACTATGTCCGTTTAACTTTGTAAAGGATGTCCCTTTAACGTACCATTTGTTTTAAATAAAATGCATTTACATCTGACAAAAAACTCTAAAGGATAGGAATTAAAGGCAGGTATTTTCTTTAACTAAAATTTTACTATTACTATAGAGAGTATCATCGTACCCATTAACACCGTTTTTAACCCAATAAGTTTTAACTTGCAACAACATAAATATAGTTATGGTTAATTTCAACTACATAGACATTATCCTTTTCCTTGGGGTCAGCCAAGGACTGTTTTTAGCTATCTCTTTGCAGTTGTTCGATAACCGTAATAAATTGGCCAACGGTTTACTTTCATGGCTTCTACTGTGCGCGGTTCTCATGCTTTTCGGTAGGATTACCGCCTATCGTATTCCCGAGGATTGGGTTTGGCGTTTCGGGGTTATGGTCGATACTACGATTTTTCTCTTCGGCCCTCTTGTTTACATTTATGTGAGACGGTTGGTCTTTTCCGAAAGTCCAAAGTTTCGATTAATTTGGTTCCATTCTACCCCTGCGGTGCTACATCTGGGGTACTACTTTTGGACGCTAAGCATTCCACTTACTGATTTCAATACCTTATATGCTTCGGGCAACTTGAACCTGATGTTCTTCATAGTAGAAGCTGCAGGACTTTTATCCTTTATTTTTTATTGGACAAAGACGTTTCTATTGGTTCGGGTATATGCTTCCGAAAAGGAAAAGCAGCTTTCCTTCCATCCAAAGGTATTTCAATTTTTAAAGTTCTTACTAGCGACATTGTTCGTTTTCATAGTCTTATGGCTGATCAGTTTTTTATCCGCTAATTTCCTGAGAAGACCTTTTGCATATATCAATTATGTAACGATGTGGATATCGACGCCTTTGTTCATTTACGTGGTAGGGTACTATAGCCTCAGGCAACCAGAAATATTTCGGATTCCTTTCCAAAAGAAATCCAAATCCGAAAAAGACCGACTTAAACCAGAAGAAATCCAGAAACTCCAAAAGCGGCTTAACTTCTTTATGGCGGAAGAGAAAGTGTTCCTGCAACCAGATCTAACCCTGAAGGCTCTGGCGGAAAAATTAAATACTTCATCCAATAATCTATCATGGCTTTTAAATCAAGTATATCAAACTACATTTTACGATTATATAAACAAGTATCGCATAGAAGAATTTATTAAGAAAATAGAAAACCAACAACATGAAAAGCACACGCTTTTAGCCCTGGCCATGGACGTGGGGTTCAATTCAAAGGCCACGTTCAATAGAGCGTTCAAAGTTGTTACTGGAGAAACGCCAAGTAATTATGCTAAAAACCAAAAAGTAGCTTAGAACATGGTATGGTTGTACCCAATCTGTCGATATCGCAATATCGCAACCTTAGTTTTACTTCATAACAATTAAAACTTTAATACCATGAAAAAAAGAAATGTATTCAGAAAAGTCGGAATGCTATTGGCATGCATAGGCATGTTACCCTTGACCTCCTGTTTCAAGGATTATATTGGTGGAGTTCCCAAACGACAAAAAGTAACGACCATGATCGGGGAGGATTTCCCTGCAAACGACGGGCTACATGTAGCACCCGATGGAACCATTTTCGCTTCCAATTTTGGGGTATTCGATGCCGAGTTGGGAAAGTACAACGGTACTCAAGTTTTTGAGATCACCAAGAAAGGTGTTAAGGTTAAAGCGGAAGGTTTTGAGGCTCCCATGGGCAGTGTACAGGATAGCAAAGGCAACCTCTATTTCAACACCGAGAACAATAACGATGTGGTATCGGGTGTCTTGGTCAAACTTGCTCCCGACGGCACATCGTCTCAAGTGGGTGAAATTGCAGGTTGGCCTTCGGGTCTTGCCGTAGATGATCATGATGTCATCTACTCGGCAAATTTCTTTGCGCCGACGTTACACAAAATTCTGCCCGATGGCACAATTTCCGTATTGGCGACCGATGACCGCCTTTTTGGTTGCGTGGGTATCGATGTGGACTATGAAGGGAACATAATCGCCGCCAACTTTTTTACTGCGGATATTTTAAAAATTACCCAAGAAGGAGAGGTTTCTCTGATTGCCAACATTCCTAATTTAACCCAAGGTTTCGCCATAGGATATATGACGATTTTCGAGGATAACATCTATGCTACGGCAATCAATCAAGACCAAATATATAAGGTCGGTTTTGACGGGACTGTGGAAGTTTTCGCCGGAACTGGAGAAAGAGGTAACGCGGATGGTAATTTGGACGAGGCCACTTTTTCACAACCTAATGGTATTGCGGCAGATCATAGAAAAAGAATTTTGTACATATCACAGTACGGAACACCTGGCCTGCGAGCGATAAAATTTTAATCAGTCATCAAATCTTATAAACCCTCTTAAATTTCGATTGTTCAGACAAGATTCAATTTGAAATTTAATAGGGTTAATTGTAACAAATCATAACAAAAATTATCCTTATTATCTAGTGCTAAGTATTCATCAATCAATCAATAAATCAAAATCGTGAAAATCAAAAATCAAATAGTATTACTAATAGCTGTACTTTTTTCAAGCAGTAATTTATCTCAAGCACAAAATTACACAGACGTTTTTTCAAAATTAGTAAAGGAAAAGCTCGAAAGCCAAAGTCCGGGCGGTTCCGTTCTAGTCTCTAAAAACGGGAAAAATATTTATGATTATCATTATGGGAAAGCGAATCTAGAGTTAGACGCTTCAACATCTGCAGAAAGTGTTTATCGCATCGCATCTGTTTCAAAACAGTTTACGGCTATAGCCATTTTAAAACTTGCGGAAGAAGGAAAGTTGCAGATATCAGATAACATCACTAAATATATCAATGATTATCCAACACAAGGAAATACGATTACTATTGAGCACTTACTATCCCACACTTCAGGGATTAAAGACTATCTAAATATTGAGGGGTTTAACAAAGCATTTCAAAGAAACGATAGGAGTCCAAAAGAGTTAATTGATTATTTCAAAAATGAACCTATGGATTTCAAATCTGGGACAAAATATAATTACAGTAGTTCTGGTTATATTATTTTAGGTCATATTATAGAACTTATTTCGAATCAGACATATCAAGATTATATGCAAAAGCATATTTTCGAACCATTAAATCTTTCCAATACATCTTATGACGATACCTTCTCTTTAATAGAGAACAGAGTGTCTGGTTATCAAAAGAAAGGTAATAATTATGTTAATCCCGATTTCTTGAGTATGACCTTACCTTATGCAGCAGGATCTTTATTGTCTACTACCGAAGATTTATTTAAATGGAACCAAGCACTAGCTACCTATAAATTAGTAAGTGCCAAAACATTAAATGCTGCATACAGTCGATATACATTGCAATCGGGAAGACCAAGTTTACACGGTTACGGATGGAAAATTGGAAATGTACAGGATGTGAAAGCGGTTAAGCATAGTGGTGGTATTAATGGTTTTGTTAGTCAAGTGCTATCTATCCCTGAAAAAGATATTTACGTTGCTATTTTAACCAACTCTCAAAATGTTGAGGACATTGAAGATATTGCATCTCAACTTGCAGCGATTGCATTAGACAAGCCCTATGAGTTAAATGAAATAGAGCTGTCTAAATCAAAAATGGAATATGCCAATGGCATCTATGAAAATGAATTTGGCGACCAAAAACATGTTCGGTATGAGGATAAAAATCTACTATTATTTGATAGAGGACAAACAAAAAACAAGCTCATTCCTTTTAAAGATAACGCCTTCTATATTGAAAATACATTAATAACTTGGTCTATAAAACAGGATAACGAGGATATTCATCTAGTTGAAAATAACACAAATCGGATTACAAATTGGAAACGTATTGATGCTACTTTAAAAAGTATTAAACCAAAGAAAGTAAAACCTAATGAACTTAAAAAATATATCGGCAAATATGAACTTGGTCCTAATTTTTATTTTGAAGTTAAAATCGATTACAACACTTTAATTGGTCAAATAAGAGAGGATCAAAAAGAATTGATACCTATCGGAAACCATCAATTCATAGCAAGAGATATCGATGCCAAATTAACCTTTAATAGCGATAAGAAAAAAATTATAAGCCTAACCTTGGATCAAGGTAGAGAAATGGTTGCAAAAAAAGTTGAGTAAAACTTTTTAAAACCATTCGGTTCAAAAAAAATTACAATCAATAGAGAGTTCTTGAAACTCACATACTAAATCAATAATAATTCATCAATTAAATCAATTAAAAAAATGACAACAAAATTTCAATTTCAAATCAAACTAGTAGTCTTGAGTATGTTTTTATGTACATATCCTACTAACGCACAAAAGAAAGATAATGCATCCTCAAATTTAGAAGAAACGATTTTAGAATTAGACTCAAAATTTTGGCAAGCGTATAACACTTGCGACCTTAAAAACTTCAAAACCTTCTTGACTGATGATCTAGAGTTTTACCATGATAAAGGTGGCCTTACTAATACATCGTCTACATTGATGGAACAAGTTTCAAATGGACTATGTGGCAATAAAAGTATTCAACTACGAAGGGAAGCAATTAAAGAAAGTGTTCACATTTATCCATTAAATAATTACGGAGCCATAATTACAGGAGAACATTTGTTCTATCAAACCGAGAATCAACAAAAAGAGCATTTAGTTGAACGAGGTAAATTTACCCACATTTGGAAAAAGACAGATAACAAATGGCAAATGTCTAGAGTCATAAGTTATGACCATCAACCTGCTTCAGAAAATGATTTTAAGGAAGTGATCGCTTTGGATTACAATGCTCTCAAAGATTTTATTGGCAACTATCAAGCACCAAAAACTGGGTCTGTAGTTATTGCTTTGACAGATGATAATACTTTAAGAATGGACGCTGGCCAAATGAAAGCTGTATTATATTCAGAAGCTGAAAATATATTCTTTATCAAAGAGGCACCTATTACCTTAGAGTTCGTAAAAGATAGTGCGGGAAAAACTGTAAAGTTT
>JANQTG010000198.1 GCA_030731855.1 Cellulophaga sp.
AAAGATGGTCTTAAACAGCAAGAAAAAAATACCGAAACTTTTACCTTTAGCACTTCCGTAGTTACCGCAGAAAATAGCAACGAAGACGGCAATACTATTAAAGGTTATAAAAATAATATTGAGAACATTATCAGGACAAAAAATTACTTGATTTTAGATTCCGTTTCACGTGAAGCGCTAGAAAATTTTCCTGCTCAGCCTTATTTTTATTACGCCCGCGGTTTGGCCTTAAATAAAAAAAATAGGTTTCGTGAAGCGGCGGCAATTTTAGAAGAATCGCTAGACTACATGTTAGACGATATTCCTTTAGCGAATAAAATTTATACCCAACTTTCAGAAGCTTACACAGGTTTAAATAACCCTGTGAAAGCAAATATCTATCTTAGAAAAATAAAACCCGGATTTTAAAAATCAATATTGTGATAAAAAATATCGTTTTTAGTGTTTTTGCCCTTTTTATAGTATCATGCAAATCAACAAAAGTAGTTACAGGTGGTACTATCGATGAAAATTTGAATGCTAAAAATATCATTAAATCACATTATGCAAATGCCTTAGACTTTAAAACCATTTCTGGTAGAATGGATATCGATTTTCAAGATAAAAATGCTTCTCAGGGTTTTAATGTTAGTTTAAGAATGGAAAAGGATAAAGCTATTTGGATTAGTGCGCCATTAGGTGTTGTTAAAGCTTATATTACTCCAAAAAGAGTTTCTTTTTACAACCGTTTAGATGGTTCTTATTTTGATGGGGATTTTTCTTATTTAAGCAACCTATTAGGAACGGATTTAGATTTTGAAAAAGTACAAAATTTATTAGTTGGCCAAGCGATATTAGATCTTAGGAACGATAAATATGATGCTACAATTGCCAATGAAAATTATCAATTAAAACCTAAAAAAGCTTTAGATTTATTTAAAATATTATTTCAGATAGAGCCTAAAAATTTTAAGATAGGTACGCAACAAATATCGCAACCAGAAAATGGCCGTTTGTTAGATATTACCTATAAAAATTACCAAGAAATAGATCAGAAAATTATCCCAAATGAGATTGATATATCAGCTACTATTGATAATAATCAAAGTTTAATTGCGATTGCTTATAAAAATATCGAATTTAATAGAAATTTAAAATTTCCGTATGATATTCCAAAAGGCTTCAAAGAAATTACATTAAAATAATATGTGGAACACTAAAACCTTCGCCTCCCATTTATTTTTTTTCATCCTATTCTCTCTAGCGGGTTTTTCTCAAACTACAGAACAGAAAAATTTAGAAGCAAAAAGAGCTAAGCTACAACAAGAAATTCAGCAAATTAATCGCTTGTTATTCGCCGAAAAAAAGGAAAAAGGTACTGTTTTAGACCAAATGAGTGCGCTCGATAAAAAAATTAGCGTACGAGAACAATTAATACGTGTTACCAATGAGCAATCTAATCTTTTAAACCGTCAATTAAATGCCAATATTCGAAATATTGGGAAATTAAGAGACGATCTTAAAACACTAAAAGACGATTATGCAGTAATGATTCAGAAATCGTATCAGAACAAATCAAAACAAAGTCGACTTATGTTCTTACTTTCTTCTGAAAGTTTCTACCAAGGCTTTAAAAGGCTTCAATACATGAAGCAATATACCGATTACCGAAAAGAGCAAGGCCTAGAAATCGCCAATAAAACCGAGGAGCTCAAAAGTTTAAATTTAGAATTAACCGAACAACGCAAAACTAAAGACAAACTTGTTGCAGAAAATACGGTTGCGAAAAAAGAGCTTGTAAAAGAAAAGGCAACACAAAACGACTTATTAAGCACCATTCGTAAAAACGAAACCAAATACACCGCTACCATTCAACAGAAAGAAAAACAAGCCCGCGAAATAGACAAGCAAATAGAAAATTTAATTAAAAGTGCTATCGTTAGTGCTAATAAAAAGGTAGGAAATACAACGAATAGCTCAAAATTTGTATTAACACCAGAAGCTAAAGTAATCGCCAATAATTTCTCGGCTAACAAAGGTAAATTAATTTGGCCTGTAGAAAAAGGAATTAAAAGTATTGGTTTCGGAGTTTATAAAGATGCTGTATACCCTGGAATTCAACATCAGAATAATGGTGTTATTATCGCGACAGACCGAGGAACTAAAGCAAGGGCTATTTTTGAAGGCGAAGTGATCGCTATTATTAGTGTGCCTGGTGGAAACAAAGGAATACAAATGAAGCATGGTAACTTTATAAGTACCTACTACAATTTAGCTACCGTATTGGTAAAAAAAGGAGATAAAGTAAAAGCTAAACAAGAATTGGGAGAGGTTTACACGAACGCCATTAACAACCAAACATTGTTGAAGTTTTATCTGTACCAAGATACGTCTCGATTAAACCCTGAAGAGTGGATTTATCAACTATAATTTTTTAAGTTAGTTTTTAGTTTCAACGCAACCAAATA
>JANQTG010000199.1 GCA_030731855.1 Cellulophaga sp.
GCATTGTCTGTAAAACCAGCAGTTAACGAATTTCCAAGAGAAATATAGTTAGAAAAATCAGCAGAACCAGCTGTTAAATCTGGTTTTGGCTCTTCCACTTCCATTGGGTTCAAATCTACATCTTCAATGTCATTACAATTCGTAAAGAAAAACACCGAAGAGACTAAGAGTATATATTTAAAATTTTTCATGTCAAATTTTGATTTTATTTTCAATTAGTTATTAATTGTCCAAGATAGGTAATACATAGACCCTATAAACCCAGTACCAAAAGCAGTAAAGTATTCATCACCTCCAATATTATTTCCGCCTAATTTAAAGGTAGATTTAATACTTGGTACCGTATAGTTCACTTGAGCATCAAGCACATGAAATTCTGGAATTACACCATTACCGAAGGTTGCTTCCCAAAAATAATCATCACTAAATCTATAATTTACACCAAAACCAAAGTTTTTGAACAACTCTTCCTTTCCAAAAGAGGCCTTAAATTGATGTTCAGGTGTATTAAATTGTACTTGAAAATCAGGATTAAGTGCTCTGTCGAAATCTAATTTTGTAAACGTATAACTACCACTTAAGTCAAAATCATTAAACACTTTCATAGAAAGCCCCAAAGAAGCTCCAAACGAGTTAATGTCAACATTAGAATTTGTGTAGGCTTGGTATCTTACGAAATCGTCATTTGTAATTGCAGCTACTGCTGAACCATCATTTACATTACCATAAAGAGGAGCTGCAACATTTTCTGGAGATAAAAAATCTCTATAACTATTATAATAAGTACTAAAATCGATCACTAATTTATTCACCTTACCCCTATATCCTATCTCAAAAGAAGTTACCTGTTCTGGTTGTACTAAATCAGGATTAGCAACCTCCAAATCATCAATATTTCCAGACAGAATAAATCTATCTACAGATCTATTAGAATATGAATTCTCGTAGGCCGCTCTACCAGTTTGTACTATTTCTGCTGGTTGACCTGAATTTTGACCAGCCAGATTTACGTCGTAAGGTCTTGTAAAGCGATCTAAATTATCTGGTGCAGCTCCTATTAAGATAGCTCTACCTGCGTCTAAACCAATAAATAAATCTTGAGTAGTTGGGTTTCTAAATCCTGTTTGTACAGAAGCTCTAATATTATGATCACGACTTAAACTATACCCTGCAGAAAGCCTTGGTGAAAAGAATCCCTCAAAAAATTCTGATTTATCAAAACGCACAGATCCTGTTAATTTTAAACTTCTATCATTCGAAAAATCTATTTTCTTCTGAATCTGTGTGTATACTCCGTATTCCGAATAGTCAATTGGTCCATCAAAATCTGTATAGATAGTTCCAAAAGAGTTTAGACTATACTGCCTAAAAGAACCGCCTACTTGAATTTCAGCAAAATCGATTAAATGGCTAAAATTATAATTCGCGTCTGCATGGTAATATTTTGAAGCATCTTTAAATTGAGAACCTGAGGTTAAATCAGGATCTTTTATAACTCTATCAAAAGCATCTTGAAATTCTTGTGAGCCAGGTAAAAACCTCCCTGTATCGGCAGCAGCTCTTGCCGCAGCATGTTTTTGAGCTTCGGTTAATCCATTTGGATTCCCACTAAGTTCAATACCAGCAAAAGTACCTATATACTCTTGAAACCAATCTTCATCAGATTTCCAAGATCTATTGATGTTAATTCCTGTAAAAACCATATCATAAGAGTCACCAGCTTTATCAGCTACTACATAACCTCTTAAAAAGAAATTATCATTTTTAATTTCTAATTTGTGTTGTTCTTGAAAAAACCCATTAATATTGTATCGGTTTGTGCCTTGATATATGGTGGAACCTGTACCAACTTTACCCACATACGATAATTCTAAACTCTTCCCTTCTATAGGACGGTAATATAAACCCCAATCTGCTTTTATACTTTCGGCATTGTAGTTTGTTAAATCGCTTTCATTATAGCCTGTTCTACTCACCACAACGTCTGGAATAATACCTAAACCAGATTCTGCTCGAATATTAGCTGAAGCCTCATCACCATAAACATTAATTCCGTCATAATTTGTATCCGCTCTTGTTCTAGTAGGATCAATTTTATCAATCTCGCTAGTAGCTGCCCAATCGGTACCTTTTAAATAGCCAAAGTTTACTTTTGCAGCGAATTTATCAGAAAATTTATGTGCCAGACGAATACCAAAATCGGTATATGCGTTATCACCGGCCGCTTCTTGAGACGTTATACCCCTTTTTACAGAAACGCTGATGCCTTCGTAATCAAAAGGATTTTTACTACGCATAAAAAGAATACCATTAAATGCATTTGCTCCGTATAATGCAGAAGATGCACCAGGTAATAATTCTACACTTAAAACATCGGTTTCAACCATACCTACTAAGTTACCAATTGGGAAGTTTAAGGCTGGTGTGCTGTTATCCATACCGTCAACTAATTGCATAAATCTGGTATTTGCAAAGGTTGCAAAACCCCTGGTGTTTACAGACTTAAAAGTTAAACTGTTGGTGTTAACGTCTACTCCTTTTAAGTTTTCTAATCCACCATAGAAATCTGCGGAAGCAGTATTTTTTATATCTTCTGCGCCAAAACGTTCTACGGTAACAGGAGATTCAAAAATACGCTCAGGAGTTCTAGAAGCAGAAATTACAATTTCATCTAATAAGGTTTGAGATTCATTTAAAATAACAGAAATTGTTTGATTATTGCTTGTAATATCTTGTGTAGCTTCAGCATAACCAATACTTGTAATAATAAGCTTAAAAGGTGGTTTTTCTGAAGTTTCTAAGACAAATTTACCGTCAAAATCAGTAACTGTACCAACGGCTTTGCCTTTTATCACAACATTTGACCCAGGTATGGGCTGATTATTTTCATCCACAACAGTACCTTTTACTGTTGTCTGAGAAAATCCGAGAAATCCGATCAAGAGAACGGATAAATATAATATTTTTTTCATTCGAGGGTTTTGAGTTAATTTTAAGTTAAGTATCGAAGATACAGATTTTTTTAAACCAACTCTAAGAAAATGAAAAAAATTATGCATGCATAGTACAATTTTAGCAATTTAGCTCAATTCGAATTCAGAATATGTCAAAAAAAAACAGGATACCTTTTAAGACATCCTGCTTTTTAATATAAATTCTACTTATTTATTCCACGGTAACCGATTTTGCTAAATTACGGGGTTGATCTACATTACACCCTCTCATTAATGCAATATGATAAGATAGTAGTTGTAATGGAATTGTGGTTAATAATGGTGTTAAACTTTCGAAAGTTTCAGGCACCTCAATAACATAATCTGCCAATTCTTTAACGGTTGTATCTCCTTCAGTAACAATGGCGATAATTCGTCCCTTACGAGATTTAATTTCTTGAATATTACTTACTACCTTATCGTAATGCCCTTTATTTGTTGCAATAACAATTACAGGCATATGTTCATCAATTAATGCAATAGGACCATGTTTCATTTCAGCTGCAGGATAGCCTTCGGCGTGGATGTAACTAATCTCTTTTAATTTTAAAGCACCTTCTAAAGCTACTGGAAAATTATACCCTCTACCTAAATATAAACAGTTAGTAGAATCTTTATAAACTTCCGCTATTTTCTCAACCAATTTATTTGATTGCAAGGCTTTTTCTACTTTCGAAGGTATGTTTTCTAATTCCGTTAAAAACTCATGCAATTTACTAGTTGAAAACACACCTTTTTCTTTTGCTAATTTCAGCGCAATTAAGGTTAATATAGTAATTTGAGTTGTAAAAGCTTTTGTTGAAGCTACCCCAATTTCTGGTCCTGCATGTGTGTAAGCACCAGCATCTGTTTCTCTAGAAATAGATGACCCTACTACGTTACAAACCCCGAATACAAATGCACCTTTTTCTTTAGCCAATTTTATAGCGGCAAGTGTATCGGCAGTCTCTCCCGATTGGGAAATTGCAATCACTACGTCTTTATCCGTAATTACCGGGTTTCTATAACGAAACTCAGATGCATATTCGACTTCAACGGGTATTCTTGCTAAATCTTCAAAAATATATTCTGCAACCAAACCAGCATGCCATGAAGTTCCACAAGCTACAATGATAATTCTATTGGCATTCAAAAATTTCTCTAAATTATCATCAACACCTGCCATTTTTATTAACCCTTGTGATGCTAATAATCGGCCTCTATAGGTATCTAAAATAGCCCTCGGTTGCTCGTAAATTTCTTTTAACATAAAGTGATCGTAACCACCTTTCTCTATTTCCTCAATATTTAATTGTAATTCTTGTATGTTTGGATAAACAACCGAATCATCTTTTATTTTACGTAATTTTATCTCTTTACCTAAACGAAGAATTGCCATTTGTTCATCTTCGAGATACATAGCATTATTCGTGAATTCAATAAAAGGCGAAGCATCAGAGGCAATAAAAAATTCGTTCTCACCAATACCGATGGCCAAAGGACTACCTAATTTGGCAACAACAATTTCGTCTGGTTTGTTGATGTCAAAAACAGTAATTGCATACGCACCAACCACTTGGTTTAAAGCAATTTGTACTGCTTTCCCTAGTTTTACATCTTCTTTTTTCTTTACTTCTTCAATAAGATTTACTAAAACTTCTGTATCCGTGTCTGAATGAAATACATAACCTCTTTTAATTAATTCTTTTTTGATAGAATCATAATTTTCTATAATTCCATTATGAATGATAACAAGTTCTCCCGAATTAGAATAGTGTGGATGAGAATTTACATCATTAGGTACTCCGTGAGTAGCCCAACGAGTATGACCTATACCTAATTTTCCTGCTAAAGATATTTCACTTTCCGATTTTTTCTTTAAATCTTCAACCTTACCCTTAGTTTTGCTTAAATTGATGTTTTTTCCGTCATAAATTGCAACTCCTGCGCTATCGTATCCGCGATATTCTAATCGCTGTAATCCTTTTATTATAATAGGATAGGCATCTCTATGACCTATATATCCAACAATTCCACACATATTTTTAATCTATTTTTTGGTTAGCACTTAATTTACCGCACAAAAGTATAACACCATATCGATAAATTGTTTAAACATTAGGTGTATAACGGAAAATAACTTTAAGTGGTATATTTTGTTGTAATTTTAATTCGCTTTTGTATACGAAATTTCCAATTGAAGTTTTTTATCGAGATTAGATGCATCAACATTACTGCCAAACAAAACAGTACCTAAGGGGTTAATGATAGACATAATGGGTATTTTTTTAGAAACCTCTGTTCCATTTTCAATTACTTGAGCATTGCCAACAGCAATATTTCCTATATCAGAAGTTAGTGTGAGTCCTATCGGAACGTTTTCTGCATCTCGAAGTACTAAACTATTTATATAATCCGTAATCCGAACCCTATACTTTATTCCCTTATCGTCTTCTTTACTTAATAAGCCATCATAAAACAAGATTCTTCTTAATGTATTTGTCGTACTTGGCTCGCTAAATTCCGTAATAGGATTGTATAATTGTAAATTAGTTGCTGTATTAAATAAATATAATCTTGGTGGCTCAATAGTACCTCCAGCTGCATCTAAAGTTTCTCTATCTACATAAAAAACAAGACTAGCTTCGTTAATAATCCAATTATTACTTTTTATTTGCGCAATAATATTATCACCAGTAGCATCATCCTCACCAAAAAGTTTTAATTCAGCATAAGCACCAGCACCACCTTTTAAATAAATACGTTCTGCATTAGTAGGACTATTTAAAGCATTTAAAATTTCTGATGGGTAACTTTCATTAACAAATGTATTCACGACATTACCTGTAATTGGAATTTGTTGACCGGTTTGTGGGTTAATACCACTACCAGTAGTTAAACTAAAAACATAACTACTTTCTAAAGTTTCAACGGTATCATCCGTTACATCGGTAGCGGTGCCATTAGTATTAACAGAACTGTAGGTATAATTCATAGTAATGCTTGCACCAAACATATTGAGCAACATGTAGATATCGTCTGATTGACGAATAGAAATATGTATGCCTCTCAAATAATTTTTAAAATTCTGATTATTTAGTAACTCTGCACCACTTTCTTTATCCAAGATATTTTCTTGAAAAAAAGCAGCATCTAATGGCATATAAATTCCAGCACCTATGGTTGTCTTTACTGTTCTACTCTCATCAACATCTTCTGTATCCGGATCATCCGTATTAAAGATTAAAATTTCTTTATTTCGAACTGTCAAGGTATCAACGTCGGCTATTGTTTCCGTTAGGAAGCTATTAAAATCTGGTGAATTTGAAAAATATTCTTGTGATTGTTGAAAGTTAGCAGCAGGATCTAAATCTCTCAAAAAGAAGTTAGAGCGCTGTACTTTAACATTAAAAGGCTGATTTATGCCTGTTCCAAAAATACTATCTAAAACAAATTCTCTTGCAAAAGCAGCTTTATCATTAACCGTATCAACGGCATCTAAAATTCCATCGCCATCGGTATCTTGACTTAATGGGTTAAGGTTGCTAATTCGTTCTTGATTATCAGTAAGGCCATCTCCATCAGTATCACTATTTGGATCCGCAGGATCTACATCTAAATCGTCTGGCACTCCATCTGCATCTGAATCTTTAAAATTAGTTAGATAGGGAATAAATAGAAAAACACTTTTTATAGTTTCATTTTCAGCTATTCTTGTAGGAATTGTATCAACCGGTGCTTCTTCGGATTGTATAAATTTACCAAAAATAGGATTTACTGCGGTTAATTGAACTTGCGAAACAATTGTTGCGGTTGTTTTACCATAAATAGGATCTTGAAAGTTACCTAATTGGTATATCGGAAGTTGACTTGTTTTTACAGCGTTTATTTTTTTATTGTAAGCAAAAACATCAAAAATAACTTTACCTGTTTCAAAGGGTTCTCCACCAATTAATCCTTCTCCAATTGTTGTTATTTCTTCTTCGCAAGAAGACAACAACCCAACTATTGCAAATCCTGAAAGAACAGAAATTGTTATTTTTTTATAAAATGTCATGTAATTTATTTTAAGACCTCAGTGTTGTAAAAGTTTGCATATGCTTCTTCAAATTCATGAAAAGGAACATACGCTAGCACTGGTTTTTGAAGTTTAGCGATATGATTATTTAAATCTTCTGGAACATCTTCCGACGCTAAAATAATAGCATCAGAATAATCTACCGCTATCTTTAACAAATTATTATAGTCTGGCTGTGTTAAGTTAGTAAGGTGTTCTTCTGAAATACCATCAAAAACTATTTTTTTTACTATTTCTGGATTTAAACTATCCTCAAAGCCTTTGCCATAGACTGAGGTTACTATTTTACTTTCAGAAAAAAGAGGTTCATCTGCGTAATATTGTTTCAAATATAGGGGCACTAATGAAGCCATCCAACCATGAACGTGAATAATATCAGGCGACCAATTTAGTTTTTTTACGGTTTCTACAATTCCTTTCGCAAAGAATATAGCACGTTCGTCATTATCTGGAAAAAGCACACCGTTTTCATCAGTAAACGTAGCTTTACGCTTAAAATACTCTTCGTTATCTATAAAATAAACCTGAATTCTTTCTTTTGGTATAGAGGCTACTTTGATAATCAAAGGCATATCCATATCATTAATCACCAAATTCATTCCTGAAAGTCTAATCACTTCATGCAACTGGTGACGTCTTTCGTTGATATTGCCATAACGTGGCATAAAGATTCGTATTTGACCTCCATTACCATTAACCATCTTAGGAGTTTCGTAAGACATCAGAGAAACTTCGTTCTCTGGTAGATAGGGTACTAATTCTGAAGATACAAACAATATCTTTTTACCATTCATAAAATTGTTTTTTATTTATTTCCTCGGCGTAGCTGCAAAATTACAAAAATTATGCAGATTACGACTAATTATCTAAGTTTGCGGGCTGTTAAATACATCTTAATGCAATTATTACATAAAAAACAAGAATTAGAAAAGCATCTAGCTCCTTTAGTTTTAGCCTCAAAAACCATAGGCTTAGTGCCTACTATGGGGGCTTTGCACGAGGGTCATGCCTCATTAATTCAACAAGCATTTAAAGAAAATGAATGTGTTGTTGTTAGTATTTTTGTTAATCCTACTCAGTTTAATAATACCGAAGATTTAATAAAATATCCTAAAACACTTGATAAAGATATCGCTATCATCAAAAATATTTCTCAAAATATCATCATTTATGCTCCATCGGTTGAGGAAATTTATAAGGATAACATTTCTGCAGAAAAATACAATTTTAATGGATTAGATAGGGTTATGGAAGGCGCATTCCGGTTGGGTCATTTTGATGGTGTAGGCACCATTGTTGAAGAACTATTCAGGTCTATAAAACCAACAAAAGCCTATTTTGGCGAAAAAGATTTTCAACAATTACAAATTATTAAAAAATTAGTTGTCCTAAAAAACATTCCTGTAGAAATTATAGGCTGCCCCATTGTTCGTGAAGAAAACGGACTAGCCATGAGTTCTAGAAATGAAAGGCTTTCGAAAGAAATGCGACTAAGTGCCTCATTTATCTACAGTACTTTAAGGACTGTCAGAGAAAAATTTGGCACAAAAAGTGCTTTAGAAGTAACAAATTGGGTGAAAAGTGAGTTTGATAAAAACAATGAATTTAGGTTAGAGTATTTTCAAATTGCCGCTATTGAAACCTTAAAACCTATAAAAAGAAAATTTAAAAACAAACAATACAGGGCTTTCATTGCTGTTTTTGCCGATGATGTTCGGCTAATAGATAACATTGCCTTGTAAATTACTATCTTTGTACCATGCAAATAACAGTTGTAAAATCTAAAATACACCGGGTAAAAGTAACGGGAGCAGACCTAAATTATATTGGTAGTATTACCATTGATGAAGATTTGATGGATGCTGCAAATATTATTAGGGGAGAAAAAGTTCAAATTGTAAATAATAACAATGGTGAACGCTTAGAAACCTATGCTATTCCTGGCCCAAGAAATAGTGGCGAAATAACACTAAACGGCGCTGCTGCTAGAAAAGTAGCAGTTGGCGATGTGCTTATTTTAATTACTTATGGTATTATGGATATTGAAAAAGCAAAAACTTTCAATCCATCTTTAGTGTTCCCTAACGAAAATAATAACTTACTCGAATAAGTTGAAAACATCTCTCAAAAAAACGTTAAAAACAGTACTCCCAATAGCATTGGGAGTTTTTTTAGTTTGGTACTCTTATTATGTAACATCAGAAGAAGACCGAAAACAAATTATTTACTACATAAAAGAAGCCGATTTATTTTGGGTAGCTATATCTATTTTAATGGGTGTTTTAAGTCATATCTCAAGGGCTATTCGGTGGAATTATCTTTTAGAGCCACTAGGATACAAACCAAAGTTAACTAATAATATACTTATCATAATCACTGCATATTTTGCAAATCTTGGCATTCCAAGATCGGGTGAAATTTTACGTGCAACAGCGCTATCAACCTATGAAAAAGTACCTTTTGAAAAAGGTTTTGGGACTATCGTTACCGAAAGGGTGATCGATTTAATGATGCTTTTGGTATTAATTGTCGTTACCTTTTTTTTACAGACTGATATTATTCTTGAGTTTTTTCAAAATAGAGGTTTTAACTTAAATTCACTTTTTCTATTATTAGGAGTTGGCACAGTTGGCGCTGCCTTAATTTTCTTTTTATTAAAAAAATCGAAACATACTTTTGTTTTAAAAATTAAAACCTTTTTAACTGGTTTACTGCAAGGTGTTCTAAGTATTTTTAAAATGAAATACAAATGGTTATTTATAGTGCACACTATTTTTATCTGGGGATTATACATTGCTATGTTTTGGGTTGTAAAGTTTACCGTTCCAGAAACAATTGATTTAAGTATAAGTCAATTATTAGTCGCTTTTATTTTCGGAGCTTTTGCCATGACTGCCACTAATGGTGGAGTAGGTCTTTACCCTATCGCCGTGAGCGGTGCTTTAGCCATTTTCGGAATTAGCAGCACTTCTGGCGATGCTTTTGGTTGGATTTTATGGATTTCGCAGACTTTAATGATTGTGGTGTTTGGTGCAATATCTTTTCTTGTTTTACCGTTATTGAACAGAAATAATTCGTGATCTAATGTATTTTAGTTCAACACCAAATTTACAAGATGAAACCTACACTAGTACTTTTTGCACTATTCCTATGCTTCGGCGCTAACTCTCAAGTAACCAAAGAAATATTTGAATCGTTTAAACTCCAAGAAAGGCGCGATGTTAGTTATTATTTTCCTGAAGATTATACAAAAGAAAAAAAATATCCGCTTATTATTGTTTTAGATGCTGACTATCTATTCGATAATGTCGTTGCTAATGCCAAATTTTACAGTCAGTTTCATGGAATGCCACAAGCAATTATAGCAGGCGTTCACCAAAGTAAAGACCAATTACGCTTTGAGGATTGCGCTTTTGATGAAACCACTGGATTACCAAGTGAAAAAGCAAAACTGTTTTTTGAATTTTTGGGTATGGAGCTTATTCCCTATTTAGAAACTAGTTATAATACGGCTCCTTTTAAGATGATTATAGGGTATGATATTACCGCTAATTTTGCGAATTATTACCTGTTTAAAGAAGAATCACTCTTTAACTCTTATGTATCTATTGCGCCAACTCTGGCTCCAGAAATGGAAACTAGAGTTCCTGGACGCTTAGAGGCTATGCAAAAAACAATTTTCTATCATTTAATCACTGATGGTGAACAAGCTAAAAAAGATCAGCAGTCTCCCATTCTAAATACAGCACTTAAAGCTTTAGAAAAAGAAAGTCTTCATTATTTTTATGACAATTATGCCGATGCAGACCATATTGCTGTTGCTACTTATGGTATAGGAAAAGCTTTTGATAATGTTTTTAAAATGTTTAAACCTATTAGTGCAACCGAGTATAAAACTCAAATTTTAACTTCTGAAGAACCTGTTTTTGATTATTTATCTAGTAAGTACGACATGATCGAAAAGCTTTTTGGTTTTCGAAAAGTTATAGACTTAAATGATATAATGGCTATTTATGCCGCCTCTCGCAAAAAAGAAGATTTTGAATCGCTTAAACCACTCGCAGAACTTTGTAAAAAAGAATACCCCACCACCATGCTTGGCTTTTACTTTGAAGGAGAATATTACGAACAACTAGGTGAACCTAAAAAAGCACTACGGACTTTTGAAAAAGCTTTCGGAATGGATGAAATAGACTTTTTAACCAAAGACATGGCATTAGAAAAAAT
>JANQTG010000200.1 GCA_030731855.1 Cellulophaga sp.
GATTGGATTGCCGAAAGTGGTAAATAGAAATATAAAATTATAAAAATGAAAGAATCAATATTATTAAGTACAACAGCCTTAATACTCTTTCTGCTTTTTTCTTGTCAGCAAGAAAAACGAACAGCAACAGCAATGCCAAGGGGTACAATCGCTGAGCAGCTTAGCTTTGTTAAAAAAAAGAACAATTTTAAAAATGAAAGTGAGCGATTGCAAGCACTTTTTGAGGTCTATGCGGAAAATCAAAAGGCGTCATCACCTATGTTGGCCACTTTCTTTGGTAAGCCTGGGTATGATCATTTATGGGATGATCCTTCGTCAGAGGGTACAAGAAATAGATTAGCCAATCTAAAATTATTTAATGACACGAGCGATTGGTTTGCTATCAAGAAATTAACTGAAAAAGAAGCCGTCAATTTTAATATATTTAACCGCGCTTTGAGCGATCAATATAACCTTGAAAATCAGTTTCCTGAACAGTATTTGATGATTGATCAAATCTATGGATTTCATCAGTATCTTCCCGCGGTGCTTCAAATGATGCCTTCCAACTCTGGACCAGATGTTAAAAACCTACTCGCAAGATTGGAAGGAATCCCTAAATTATTGGAACAAGCCCAAACCACGCTGACCGAAGGAATTGTAAAAGGTATTGTGATGCCTAAAAACACAGTGATTCAAGTACCTCAACAGCTAAAACAACTCACCTCCAATATTCCTGAGGAAAGTGTTTTTTATGCGCCCTTCGCGAACTTGAAAGAAGGAATTACTATAGAAGGAAGAACTGCTATACAAGATGATGTTAAAAGGATTATTGCCAATAAAGTAAACCCTGCGCTGGTTAAATTTACCCATTTTATGGAAAATGAATACCTACCGAAAGCGCGTGAAAGTTATGGTCTCAGCGCATTGCCGAATGGCGAAGCTTGGTATAAGGAACTTATAAAGTTTCATACTACGACTAACATGACCGCTAAGGAAATTCACGAATTGGGACTATCGGAAGTAGCGAGAATTAGACAAGAAATGGAAGAATTGAAGTCGGACATAGGTTTCAAAGGAGACCTCAATGCGTTTAATAATTTTCTTAGAGAGGACCCTCAATTCTATTTTGACACACCCGAAGCGTTGCTCACCGCCTATCGGGATATTTGTAAGCGTATAGACCCCGTATTACCAACTCTTTTCGGCAAACTCCCAAGACTGCCTTATGGCGTAAAGCAAGTGCCCGCCTATTCCGAACAAGCTACCACAACAGCCTATTACCAACCAGGTTCTTTACAATCTGGGGTGCCGGGTTATTTCTTTGCCAATACCTATAACCTAAAGAGCAGACCCAAATGGGAAATGGAAGCCTTGAGTATCCATGAAGCTGTTCCTGGGCATCACTTACAAATTTCCATTGCCTCAGAGTTGGAAGGCGTTCCTGAATTTAGATCTATGCTGATGTTTACGGCATTTATAGAAGGTTGGGGACTATACTCGGAGAGCTTGGGACCAGAACTTGGTTTCTATAAGGATCCCTATGCTAAATACGGGCAATTGACCTATGAAATGTGGCGGGCGATACGCTTGGTCGTGGATACAGGAATACATGCTTTTGGCTGGTCTAGACAAGAAGCGATCGACTATTTTACCATAAATTCCAGTAAAAGCGATAATGACATCGCCGTGGAAATTGACCGCTACATTGCCGATCCCGGACAGGCACTAGCGTATAAAATCGGCGAATTAAAAATTAAAGAATTGAGAAAAAGAGCAGAAACTTCCCTTGCCGATCAATTTGATATCAGAGCCTTTCATGATGTGGTACTCGGCAGCGGCTCTATTCCATTATCGGTTCTGGAGGACAACGTGAACAAGTGGATTACTAATCAAAGGGCAATAGAATAAGATAAAAAATGAAAGAATACTAAAATCATTCGCGTTAGCTGCCGCCCAATGTTAAACCTTGCTATCATTACTAATTAAATTACGCACTATGAAATGTACTATGAAAATATACTTAGCGATTACTTGTTTGCTTACGTTTTACACTAAAGCTCAAACCTCGGTTACAGGGGTATCGGAATCGGTAACTGAAATGGCAAAAAAATATCAAAAGAAAGCGAATTTTTTTAGGGAAATTCCACAGTTTAATCGAGATAGTACGGTTTATTATTTTGATAAAGCCACCGCCTTATTAGAGAACTCAAACCCATTACAACACCAACTTTTAGCGGAAATTTATAATGATATTATTGATAGGTCTAACCGTTCACACCCCTTTATTGTTGTGGATTCTTTGGCAGCAAAAGGCATGGGGCATTTTAATAACATCCCGAAAGAAAATCAAGATATGTTGCTCAAATACGACCTGCTACGACGTTGGGCAGCTATAAAAGTGGAGAAAGCAGAACTGAAAGAGGCGATTGCCTTATTCACCCAAGCATTGGAGCTCATACAAGACGATAAAAGACCAGCCGTACGGGCTAAATTTTTGGGAGACAAAGCCCATTTTTTAGAACGCTACGGCAATACCGACGAAAAGAAAAATGCCCACAACTATTTGGATGAAAGCATTGCGATGTACAAAACGCTGGATCCCATAAAATACGCACCCGAAATTTCATCCTCCAACCAGTTACTGTTTTTGAGGTACGATGGCATAAACCAAGATTCGGCGCAACATTACCTTTCACTAATGAAGCAAAGATTGCCACAATCCAAAAATCCCTTTTATCATGGATGGGTGTATTCGGTAGACGGTTATGATTTACTCATTAAAGAAAAATATGACGAGGCAAATCGGGTTTTATTGAAAGGAAAAACCTTCCTTGAAAACTATAAAATGACCAATGTAGATAGCTATGTGTCCATTGTAATGAGCTTAGGGGAATTATTGGTCGAAGCAGGAAAATATGAGGAAGCCATCAAAGAATTTAAAAGAATACGGGAGATATGTGAAGTTAATAATTTCAAATACTTTGGTATCACTGCACTTTATCTCATTTCCGATACCTATGAAAAGCAAGGTAATTATCGCGACGCCTTGGTATTCTACAAACAATTCGAAGAAGAGTACCTGGCTCTTGAAACCGAAAAAAACGCTCGAAGCCTCCGTGAAAATGAATTGAAAATCAATGTGATGAGCCAGCAGGAACAGCTATCTAAGAACAAACAAACGCAACTTATATTGATACTCTTGGTGATTGCAGGAGCCATTTTACTTATTTTATTGTATCGGAACTACCTGTTGAAACAGCGAAATAACCGAACCCTAAAAACCCTTAATTCCGAGTTGAACCTAAAAAATGAATTGCTTGATAAAAAGGTCTCCGAAAACGAACTGCTGCTCAAGGAAATCCACCACCGGGTGAAAAACAATCTTGAAATCGTATCGAGCTTATTGGAATTGCAATCGTCTCAAATTGAAGATCCTACTGTGCAGGCGGCGATGCTTTCCAGCCAAAACCGGGTGCATTCTATGGGTATTATTCACCAAAAATTGTATCAGAGCGAACACTTGACCTCTATCGAAATGCGAGATTATTTCGTGAACCTTGGCGAGAATATCCGAAATTCGTTTGATGCCCAAGGAAAAATAAAAATCGACTGCGATATGCCCGAATTGGTACTAGATGTGGATACGGCAATTTCGGTGGGTTTAATTGCCAACGAACTGCTGACCAATGCGTTTAAGTATGCTTTTGAAGGAAAACAAGAAGGAACTATTCGGGTAAACTTAACCTACAAAGGGCCTAACAATGATGATCTAGAACTACGTATATCGGATGACGGAATAGGAAAAATAATTGACGAAAAGAGCAAAGGAACAGGCTTTGGCACAATGCTTATATATTTACTCACCAAACAATTAAACGGCACCATCAGCTACCAAATAGAAAATGGCACAAAGGTTTCTCTGGTTTTCGCAAAGCCTAATGTTTCTTTATAAAATTGACTACTTAATTAATTAACACCCTTTTGGTTTTAAGCTTTGCGGAGCGCTTTGCGGCCTTTAAAAGTAAGGACCAAAAAACTATAGTATCAAAAGAATGCAGACTTACCAATGTATTTTGTAAATTACAAAGCCAAAACTTATGATGGTAATGAAGTGAGCCACGGCAAAAAGTGTAAACCAACCAAAATAGCAATGTTAAGATTACCTTAACAAAATAATATAGTGCTACTTAATCAAGGTTGATGGGCAAATTATCTAGCCATAGGCAGACAGGTCTGACTCTAAAAATATATAAATAGCAACACATGAAAACCACGATGAGAACTTGCTTTAAATTGCCACTATACCTTATTTGGCCCATTCTTTTTTATCAATTATCGTATGCCCAAGAAGAGAAACTTACATTACCCGATTTTCAGTCCTTTCCTATAGATTCGGCCATAGTAAAATTAGGTAATGCCATCAACCAAATGAATGGGGAAAATGATGCCGAAATTAAAAGGGAATTATGGAGTACGCTAAGCCGCGCACAGGCTAGTAAAAAGCCAATAGTAATAGCTAAGGTTTTTAAAGAATTGGCAAACTGGCACTACCTTAGTATTACTTCTGAAAATAAAGATTCTATTTATTTTTACGATAACAAGGCACTTCAAGAGTTTTTAAAAACTGACGATAAAGAACTGATAGGTAAGGCCTACCGAACGGTGGGCTTTGACTTGGACTTTATGCAACGGTATGCTGAAGCTGAGGTTCAATTTTTTAAAGGGCTACAAGTTGCTCAAGACATTAAGGACCAAAAAACCATCAATGCCATACATGCATCTTTGAGCAACCTTTATGCCAATACAAAGGATTATACCTCGGCATTGAATTATAGCAAAATGGTGGTTTCTGCCTATGAAAAAGAAGAAAACACCCATCCTTTGATAAGGGCATTAATGGGTCAAAGCAATATTTATCTTAAAATAGGAGCACCAGAAGAAGCCCTAAAAGCGGTAAGCAAGGGTTTAGCTCTTATTGCTAAATTGCCCGAACAATACCAAAAATCAGAAACTTTAAATGTCAGGGCTTGGCGAGCACAGACTTATAGAGATTTAAAAAGATATGACGAGGCTCTGGCAGATTTTGAATTCTCATGGAAAGGAATGCGCGAAAAATATGGCGACGAAATGGCTAACGGCTGGAAAGGTGGCATAGGCAGCATCTATTATTTGCAAGGAAAATATGCCGAAGCAATTCCATACCTAAAAGACTATGTGGTGCATTTTAAAGAAAAAAAAGTGTTTAGTTCCGAAGAATTAAAAGATCACTATATATGGCTTGCAGAAAGCTACAAAGCAATCAACCAACCAGATTTGGCCTTTACTTATATGTCGGAGGGAAAGGATATTGCCATTAATGCACTAACTCAAGAAACGCAAGCTCTAAGAAGTGAACTAAGGGTAAAGTACGAAACCGAACAAAAGGACGAAACTATTTCTTCCCAATCCGAATTGATAAACCAACAGCAAAAAAACCAGTTGTTAAGTTATTTGATAGGTGCATTGTTAATAATCATGTTAGGTGGTTTGTGGTTTACGTTTACTAAAAACAAAAAGAAAAATCAGCAATTAGAAATCTTGAACAAGAACCTTGAAATTTCGAATATTCAACTTGACAAACGCCACAAAGAAAACGAACTACTTTTGAAAGAAATCCATCATCGGGTAAAAAACAACCTCGAAATTGTATCGAGTTTATTGGAGCTTCAATCATCACAAATTGATGATCCTTCTGTGCAGGCGGCTATGCTGTCAAGCAAAAACAGGGTACATTCCATGGGTATTATTCACCAAAAACTCTACCAAAGCGAGCACCTAACTTCTATAGAAATGCGCGATTATTTTGTGAACCTCGGTGATAATATCCGCAACGCGTTCAACGCTGAAGGAAAAATAAAAATTGACTGCGATATGCCAGACCTAGTGCTGGATGTTGACACCGCAATTTCGGTTGGGTTGATTACCAACGAACTGATGACCAATGCCTTCAAATATGCTTTTGAAGGAAAAAAAGAAGGTACTATTCGGATTAATTTAACCCGACAAGGTTCAAACAAGGATAATTTAGAACTCCGTATTTCGGATGATGGTATCGGGAAAATGACAAATGAAATGCTCAAAGGAACTGGCTTTGGCACCATGCTTATTGACTTGCTCACCAAACAATTGAACGGCACCATCACCTACCAAATAGAAAACGGTACCATGGTTTCGCTGATTTTTGCAAAGCCGACTATTTCGTGATGTTCTAATTTACTCAAAATAGCGCTACTTACGTTTTACCTAGGCAAGAATGCCCTTGTAAGGCAAAAACTTCAAAAAATATATAGAACCTTATTTCTAACAATGTTCCTTCGGAAAGTTATATGCCACCTTCGGACAAAAAAAATAGGTATCCGTCCATAATAGATAGCTCTCAAAAGGGCTTTAATTTAAATTTAGTATAAAGTAAGGCGAACCACTCCCCCAAAACGCCTGTTTTAGGACAATTTTTGTATCTAATCAAACAAGTAAGTATTAACATCAACTTTTGAAATTTTTTAAACTAACCTATGCTAAAAGAACAAAAGAAAACAAAAAAATTGACAAGCGTATTTATCGCATTCATAACTGCATTTACAAGTCAACTTATTGCGCAAAAAAGCAACTACAGCGAACTCATTGCCAAAAAAGCAGATGCCATTGAAGAAAAAGTAATTGCTTGGCGGCATGATATTCATCAAAACCCCGAACTGGGTAACCGAGAACTACGCACTGCGGCACTAGTTGCCAAACACTTACAATCGCTTGGTATTAAAACTACAACTGAAGTTGGCATTACGGGCGTAGTAGGTATTTTAAAAGGCGATAAACCGGGGCCAGTGATAGCGCTAAGAGCCGATATGGATGCCTTACCTGTAGAGGAAGTAAATGATTTGCCCTTTGCTTCTAAACTAAAAACCATGTATAACGATAAAGAAACCAGTGTCATGCACGCCTGCGGTCATGATGGGCATACGGCTATTTTAATGGGTGTTGCTGAACTTTTGGCAAGCATGAAAAAGGACTTGAAAGGTACGGTCAAATTCATTTTTCAGCCAGCAGAGGAAGGGCCTCCTGTAGGAGAAGAAGGTGGTGCAGCATTAATGATCAAAGAAGGTGTACTGGAGAACCCAAAGGTAGATGTCATTTTTGGTTTACACCTAGATGCATTATTGGAAGTGGGTAAGATAAGCTATCGCCCTGCGGGTATGATGGCTGGTGCGGCCGATTTTAAGATTACAGTAAAGGGTAAGCCAAGTCATGGAGCAGCTCCTTGGAGTTCGGTTGATCCTATATTAGTATCCGCTCAAATAATTACCAGTCTCCAACAAATAGTTAGCAGAAATGTAAATATTACTGAAAACGCCGCTGTCGTTACGGTTGGTTCTATACAGGGAGGAAACCGCTTTAATATAATTCCTGCTCAAGTAGAAATGGCAGGTACGGTGCGGACTTTAAGTGATGAAGATGAAAAGATGATTTACAGTCGAATTAAACAAATAGCGGGAAAAACAGCTGAAGCTGCAGGAGCAGAAGCAGTAGTTGAGTTACCATTTACTATTTACACTCCAGTAACTTTTAATAATGTAGCACTCACCAAAGCCATTCTTCCTTCATTACAAAAATCAGCAGGAACAGAGAATGTAGTATTAGTTCCAGCAGATACGGGAGCAGAGGATTTCTCCTATTTTGCACAAAAGGTACCCGGTTTTTACTTTTTTATTGGTGGTATGCCTAAAGGGCAAGACCCTAAATTGGCAGGGCCACACCATACGCCAGAATTTATAATTGACGATAACGCTTTTAAAACAGGCCTAAAAGCTTTATGTAATTTGGTGTTTGATTACGCAGACGAAGTAAAAAAATAATTTATCCAGTAAAACAGTATCTTATAACTAAAGGTATAATGACTAGTACTTAACTTACTTCTAACAATAGACTTATGAAACAATTGGCTTTTATCTTACTTTTCATTTTTGGTATTTCAATACTAAAAGCCCAAGAAGCTTGGCTATCCACTCCTGAAAGCATCAATCAATTTAGAGAACAGGTGGAGTCTATAAAACCAGACAAAACCCAATTTGAGATAACGGTTGTGAACAAAACAATACCATTACCTGGCCGAAAAATAGATATACGCATTTACAAGCCAAAAGGTAGAAGTTTAAAACCCACCTTGATCTATGTCCACGGTGCCTGTTGGGTTGCTGGAAGTCTCGATAGTCATGATGAAATTTGCAGGTATTTAACAGTGCAAAGCAATGTGAACGTTGTAGCCATAGATTATAGATTAGCACCAGAACATAAATTTCCTACCGCTCACAATGATGTTTATGATGCAACGCAATGGCTATGGGACAACGCCACTGAACTCGGGTTAAGTACAGCACAATTTGCCATTGCTGGCGAAAGTACAGGTGCATACTTTACGGCTGCTACAGCACTAAAAGCTAGAGATACAAAAGGTAGCCCAAAGTTCTCTTTTCAATTACTTGTGTATGCTGCTCTTGATGGCGGAGGGGCATCGTGGACTGAATGTAAAGATTTGTATTTTAATGATGTCAAGGATGTTAGAAGTACGTATGGTTCTCCGCTTTGGTCTAACAAACTTTCTGGTTTGCCACCTACCTACAATATCTATGGCGAGTATGAAATATCTAGGGCAGAAGAAGAATTGTTTATGCGTAAGTTAAAGGATGCAAATGTGAACTCACAAAGCTTTATGAATGAAGGCGTTGGGCATGATGTTGTCAACTGGCTTTCTGTGGAAAATGTTACACCAGCGCACCTTAAAGCGATAGCATATATCAAGGAAGGATTTAAATTGGATTAAAAATACCATCATGAAAAAATTGAGACTATGTATAATTACGGTATTGTTTTACACTTCTATTTTTACGCAAACTACAGCTGAAAAATATGTTAGTGACGTAAAATCGATAGATACCATCATAACAGCCTATTACGAGGTTGTTTCAGGTTCAAGTACAGATGCTTGGCAATACGAAAGGGATAAGTACATTCATGCTAAAAATGCTGTAATAACTAGATTAGACAACAATGGGAATGCTGTATCCCACTCTTTAGAAGCAGAATACATCCCCTTGCTACTAGCACCAAAAGAAGATTTTTACGAAAAGGAACTCAAAAGAAAAGTAACCCATTTCGGGAATCTAGCCCATGTTTGGAGTGCCTTTGAAATAAGAACAGATGCTGAAAAAAGGTCAAATATTCTGGGTCTAAACAGTATTCAACTTCATTTTGAAGATGGTAGGTGGTTTATAGATAGTTGGACTTGTGAAATGGAATCTGATAAAAATGCTTTAGTCACTAATTTTTTGACTAATTAATAAAACTGAAATAGAACTAAAACAAAACTATTATGAAACAATTTGCGTCACTTACATCAATTATTCTGCTGCTTTTAATGAGTTGTACTAATACTGCAGACAAGAAAACCACATCCACGGAAAAAAGTAATTATTTCGATTATTCGAATAGCGACGATCAAAAAACTGGTGGTATTAAAATGATTCCTATTGAAACGGCCAAAGGCACATTTAACGTCTGGACCAAACGCATGGGCAATAACCCAAAAATGAGGGTATTACTGCTTCATGGAGGTCCCGGAGGCACACATGAGTTTTTTGAAAATTTTGACGGCTATTTGCCCAATGTTGAAATAGAATATATTTATTACGATCAACTCGATTCTTATTACAGCGATAAACCCAATGATACTACCCTATGGACTACGGAGCATTTTGTAGAGGAAGTAGAGCAGGTTCGAAAAGCCTTAAACTTAACTAAAGACAATTTTTACCTACTGGGCCAGTCTTGGGGAGGAATTTTAGCCATGGAATATGCGTTAAAATATCAGGATAATTTAAAGGGGCTGGTTATTTCTAATATGATGGCAAGCATTCCAGCGTACGAAAAATATGCCTCCGAAGTGTTGGGTCCTCAATTACCTCCTGATATTTATAAAGAAATAAAAGCCTTAGAAGCTGCCGAAGATTTTGGCAATCCGCGCTATACGGAACTCGTAACACAGCATTTTTACCCCAAACACGTATTGCATAAACCTTTGGACGAATGGCCAGAATTTATCAATCGTGCCTTATCACATATCAATCCTAATATTTATATCTACATGCAAGGCTACAGTGAATTCGGAGTTACTGGCAATGCCACCTTAAAGGGATGGGATGTTTCGGGTAGATTACAAGAACTAAGTATTCCCACATTAATGATTGGGGGAACACACGACACTATGGATCCAAAATACATGGAATGGATGAGTACCGAAGTACAGAACGGACGTAGTCTTACCACAAACGCTGGGCATATCTCTCAATATGATGATCCTGAGGCTTATTTTTCTGGACTGATACAATTTATAAAAGAGGTACATACAGGGCAGTTTAAATAAACAGATTCTATTTAAAAAAATATATAGCTATGAAAAACGAATTAACTCCATGGTCTAAAGCAGAACTCAAAATATACCTTTTACTGCTTTGTGCAAAAATAGATCAAGAAGAATCAGAGGCAGAAATAGCCTTCATCAAATCTAAAACAGATGAAAACACATTCCATAAAGTGTACAACGAATTTTGTTGTGACGAAGAAGAGGATTGTTTTGAGAAAATAGAAAAAGCTATTCATTACCATCATTACTCCACCATGGAGCTTGGGGATCTGAAAAAAGAAATTCTAGCGGTATTCCACTCCGATAAAAATTTCTCAATGAAAGAACGCCATTTGGAAAAAATAGTTGATAACATTTTGTATTAAAAAAAGGAAGAGCACCTAATACAATAAAACTCCATTCTTATGAAAAATTTAATCACCCTTTTATTCACATTTAGCTGTGTTACTTCTTACACACAAATTAATGCGAAGCTTTTGCGATACGTAGATGTACCGGAAACTCAAATTTGTTTTGTGTTGGGCGGTGATAATGAGAACGCAGCAAACGTAAGCACAGGGTATTTAGGTATTGATTGGGCGATGGATGCAAAAGACTATAAGATTAAAAAAATAGTAAAACCTGCTTCTTGGGATGCTGAAAACCGATCACCTTTTGACCGTCCGGGTGTTGAGGTTTTAGAG
>JANQTG010000201.1 GCA_030731855.1 Cellulophaga sp.
AATTACATAGGCACTTCTGCTCCCATAACTTTTAACGGTTTAGTGCGTCATTACGATTTGCGAGGTGGCAGCAATATGGCAGATATTCAAGTAAACTTAGTAGATAAAGGCGAACGAACTGCGCAAAGTCATGATATTGCAAAATTACTGCGCCCAGATATTCAGAAAATCGCTGCAAAATATAATGCGAATGTAAAATTAGTGGAAGTACCACCAGGACCTCCAGTACTTTCTACTATTGTTGCCGAGGTTTACGGACCAGATTATGAAGAGCAAATTAAGATTGCAGATAATATTCAAACCATTCTTAACAACACTGCCGATGTTGTAGATGTCGATTGGATGGTGGAAGCGGATCAAAAAGAGTATCAATTTGTTATCAATAAAGAAAAAGCAATGTTATATGGTGTTGCTCCTCAGCAAATTGCCTACACCATGAATATGGCCTTATCAAACAGATCAATTACGACCTTGTACGATGAAGATGCTAATAATCAAGTGGGATTAGTACTTGCTTTGGATGAAAAAGAAAAATCAACCATTACTAATATTTCACAGTTAAAAGTGAAATCAAATCAAGGAACTATGGTTCCTATAGCTGATGTGGTTGACATTAAAGAAACTATAAGTGCTAAGAGTATTTACCGCAAAAATCAAAAGCGAGTAGTGTATGTTCTGGCAGATATGGCTGGGGAATTGGAGAGTCCTGCATACGCAATTTTAGGTATGGAAGACAAGCTAAAAGAAATTCCGTTACCACAAGGCTATGAACTTAACGAAATGTATTTAGGTCAGCCGGATTTTGAGGATAATTATACGGTGAAATGGGATGGAGAATGGCAGATTACCTTAGAAGTATTTAGAGATTTAGGAATTGCTTTTTTAGGAGCTATTATTCTGATTTACATTTTGATTGTAGGATGGTTTCAAAACTTTAAAGCACCAATTGTGATGATGGTAGCGATACCTTTATCCTTAATCGGAATTATTTTAGGACACTGGATGATGGGTGCTTTTTTTACAGCAACCTCTTTTATAGGAATGATTGCTTTAGCGGGAATTATGGTTCGAAACTCGGTATTGTTAATCGATTTTATCAATCTGCGTACTGCCGAAGGTATTCCATTAAAACAAGCCGCTATTGAAGCTGGTGCAGTAAGAACTACACCTATTTTATTAACTGCCGGAACTGTGGTAATCGGAGCATTTGTAATCCTATTTGATCCTATTTTTCAAGGTTTAGCGATTTCGTTGATGGGAGGAACTATTGTTTCTACAGTGCTTACTTTATTAGTTGTGCCATTAGTGTATTATATGATTGAGAAGAAAAATTATGAAAAGGTAGATACACAGGATGAAACTGTTAAGATTGAAGATTAAGAATAGGCAGTAACAGTAGGCAGAGAAAAATTAATAGATTCCCACCCCTGTCTGCCGACAGGTAGGTGCGTGGGAATGAATAAACAGATTCCCGACTACTCGGGAATGACTAAAAAGTAATTAATTATGAAACTATTAATTGTAACCGTTGTGGAGGAATTCGAAAAAGATATTCTGACACTATTTAAAAAAGCCAATATCGAGAGCTTTAGCAGTTCTGATATTGATGGTTTTAAAAATCCTACTTCTGTAGTAAAAACATCAAGTTGGTTTCCGAGCGAAAAGAAAGGTATAGAATCTAGTTTATTTTTCTCTTTCACAGAGGATAAAAATATTGATATTTTATTTGAAATGATTGAAAAATTCAATCAAAATTTAGAAACGAACAACCCTATAAAAGCTGTGGTTGTTCCAATAGAGAGATTTATATAAACTTAAAATTAATCAAAATGTTAAATACATATTTTAGAGTCATTGTTGGTGTCATGGTATTATTAAGCGTGGTGCTTAGTGTTTACGTAAGTCCAAACTGGATGTGGTTTACCGTATTTATTGGCGTAAATTTAATTCAATCTGCTTTTACAAAATGGTGTTTGCTTGAAACTATTTTACAAAAATTAGGCATCAAAAAAGGACCTGTTAGCTGTAGTAATTAGAGCCTCCTCCAACCCCTCCAATACTTCGGCTACGCTCAGCACAAGCGGAGGGGAGCTAAGTTTCTAAATTTGTTTGTAATTTTCTGCATTATATCTTTGCAAAGCTCCCTTTTACTCAGCGTAACTCTGCGTCATAACTATATCATAAAGTTGCGCTGAGAATTCACTGAGCTACACTGAGAGAAATGCTCAAACGATACTATTTAAAAATGTTGAACCCTTGCATTTATAATCAGGTTTTTTTATTTTCACCTAACACCTAACACCTAACACCTAACACCTAACTAACTCATACGTCTGCTTTGCAATTTCTAATTCTTCATTTGTAGGGATCACTAAAATTTTTGC
>JANQTG010000202.1 GCA_030731855.1 Cellulophaga sp.
TTTTTACGAGCGCCAATGAATTTTGTATAATATGAGGAGTGTTCGGATAATAATTTTCCATAATATGTGGCGTTGCAATAAAATCAGTAATCCCAATTTCTGAGAATGAGTGTAATAATTGCATGGTATCTTCAATAGTTTTAGCACCATCATCAATACCAGGAAGGATATGGTTATGAATGTCCACAAAACCATCCAAATAATCTATTAAAAACTTTTTTTTACTAAATATATGAAACATCAAGTAGTATTTAAAATACAAAAATACTTTATATATACTTAGCTCTGAAACTAGCAGGCCTAAGATTTAATTATTTTTTATGATTTTATTGATATGTAATAAGATTACTAAGGTTATTTTTGCCGAAAAAAAGTGATTATAGATTACGTTATCGCAATGCTATGGAGCTTATCTCCGTTTGGAGAGGCTAAAGTTGGTATTCCATTCGGAATGTTAAAAGGACTAAATATTTATTTGGTTTTTTTACTTTGTTTTGGAGCCAATGTTTTAGTGTTTCCTATGATGATGTTTTTTCTTGATAAAATTAACCACTACTTCTTACGTTGGCGTTTTTATAAAAAATCGGCCATTTACGTGGCTCGAAAAGCGAAAGTAGGGTCAGGAGATAAAATTAAAAAATATGGCTTCTGGGGCCTTATGATTTTTGTCATGGTTCCTCTCCCAGGTACAGGTGTTTATGCCGGAAGTATTGCTACTTATTTGTTCAAAATAGAGAAAAAAAAGGCATTTTTAGCGAATGTTATAGGCATTTTCTTTTCTTCTGTTTTGGTTTGGATATCTACTTATATGTTGATAAATGGTATAAGTTTTGATTTTTTTTAATGTAAGCGAATCATTATATTTTATATATGATATTTGTCATGTTTAGTCTTTAATAGGACCTATATCTTTGTGGATATGAAAAGTACCATAGTCATATTATTAACCCTAATTATGCTCTTTAAGCCATTGTGGCCTATCGTAGAGTATGTGGTTAATTACGATTATATTGTGAATGTACTTTGTGAAAATAAGGACAAACCAAAATTAAATTGTGATGGTAAGTGTTATTTGGCAAAACAATTAGCCAAAGAGCGAAATGAGAATGGTGAAAATCCTTTTGAACAACGACAAACTTCAATAGAGCAAGTTCACCCAATTTGTTTTCAATCCATAATAGTTTTTGTTTTTCCAGAGTTATTTTCCTTCTTTTTAAAGGAGCCCATTAAATATTCTAAAATATTATTTTCTTCTCCTCATATTTTAGATTTAATTCAACCACCAGAGTTTTGTTAGTGTAATCATTACTACATAACTTATTTTTAAAATTTAGTGTTATCAATTCAAAAAAGAAAGGTAGCACTGCATTATTGTTGAATTATAACAGATAATATCATGAATTTTCATACAACTAAGTCAATAGGGCTAATTGCCACGCTATTGCTAATTTTTAACGTAATATCATTAAAAGCTCAAGAAAAAAGTACAGTAAGGCTATTGGATAAAGACAACGCACTAGCTATTGTTGGAGCAACTTTTGAATATGGCAATCAAAACGGACTTTCCGACGACAATGGGAATATTCAGTTTAATTACGAATCGGGATTATCTATCTATTTTTCACATATAAATTATGGTAAATGGAGTTTGGATGATAGCGGTGTTTTGACCCTAATACAACAAAAGGTGCTATATCGCCAAAATACTATCATAAATTTGTATCCAGTTACGGTAATCGCATTACGGCCAAATATAAGTCCCTCAGAAAAATTAGAACTAAATTACCAAGAACGTATGGCGCATGATGCAGCTTCCGTATTGAATCAAAATCCTGCATTAAATAGCATCCGTAAAGGTGGCGGTTATGGGTTTGATCCTGTTTTTAGAGGGTTTAAGTACGATCAGTTAAATATTGTACTCAATGGTGCGCAAAGCGCTACAGCAGCTTGTCCTAATCGCATGGATCCTCCAACAAGTCAAATGGCACCTAACATGATAGATCGTATAGAAGTACTAAAAGGACCTCATGCCTTGCGATATGGAACAGGTTTTGGCGCTACAATTAACTTTGTACCCGTAAAATTACGTTTTACAGAGGAGCAAGATACCTATGGCAGAGTTTCTAGCGGATATGAGGGTAATGGTTCTATTTTTAGAACAGAAGGGCAATTGGGCTTTAGTGGAAAAGATCACGATGTTGCATTTTTTGGGTCATGGTCTCAAGGAGATGATTACACGTCTGGAAACGGACAAATTATAGACGCAGAATTTAATAGGGGAAGTTTTGGAACCAATTTAGGTTTTAAACTTTCGAAGGATAACCAATTAAGGCTATCCGCAATTTATAACGTTGCTAGGGATGCAGATTTCCCTGCCTTACCTATGGATTTAAGGGAAGACGATACTTGGATGTTTAACGCTAGGCACGATATCACTTTCGATAAAGATCATCTTAGTTCTTGGAATACTACTATTTTTGCATCTTTTGTAGACCATCTTATGGATAATCTATTGAAACCACTCGACCCCAGAACGGTAAACACAGCTACAAATGCAAAAACGTTCAACTACGGCGGAAGAACTGAAGGAATATGGAATTTTGACACCTCTAATCTTTTTGCAGGTCTGGATTTTAGGAGCGAAGGCGCTGAAGGTATCCGCTCACGCGAATTTTTAATGGGACCTAACGCTGGTACTATAGTTTTAGATAATGCATGGCAAGAAGGCCGTATAGATAAAACAGCTGTTTTTGGAGAATACCACTTAAATTTCGAAAAAACACGATTCGTATTGTCTACACGTTTAGAACTTAACAGTGCGGATATAAACGACCCTACTCCAGAATTCTCCTTGATTTATGAGGATGCCCAAGTAACTCAATTTAACCCTAGTATTAGTTTTGGTGCCACACAAAATATTTCAGAAAATGTTACTATGGGTCTTTGGTTGGGAAGAGCGCAACGTAGTGCAGGTTTAACGGAGCGTTACATCAATTATTTTCCAGTAGGACAAGATCCTTTTGAGTTGATAGGTAATCCGCTGTTAGATCCTGAGGTGAATAATCAATTGGATTTGACCTTTAATTTCCAAAAAAATTCAACCAATTTAAGTATTGATCTTTTTGCTGGATACCTTCAAGATTTTATTTCTTCGGTTATTGATCCTAATTTAACACCACGTATAGTTACAAGCCCAGGAGTACGTAGGTTTGTGAATATTGAGGATGCTTTTAAAACTGGGTTTGAAATAAATTGGACACAGCAATTGGTGCTAGGGTTGCAGCAAAGAGTGGGTATGGCCTATACCTATGCTCAAGATTTGGAACGAGACGAACCCTTACCTGAAATTGCCCCATTAGATTTTAGATATACCTTGATAGGAAATTACTACAAGGGAAAGCTACAGCCCGAACTTGCATTTAGACATGTAATGGAACAATCCAGGATTTCGACCGAGTACGGCGAAACAAATACACCAAGTTTCTCTTTGTTAGATGTTAAATTAGCTTACGAAATAACAGATGCGGCAAGAATAACAATTGGAATGAATAATATTTTTGATGACAATTACTATGAACACCTAGCACGTTCTGCAAGAGGTAATAACCTCCCTATATTTGCGCCGGGGCGTAATGCGTTTGCAGCTATAAATTTTGTATTCTAGTATGTAAAGGTAAATTATGAAATATAAAAGCTACTGAAACCATTTAATTATTTAAGGTTTCAGTAGCTTATAATTACTTTTCATTTTTTAAGAATTTACCTCACCAACCGATGCTCAACTCGTGATACTTAAAGATATAATTGTTTTTCATATTAATCATAAAGATTATGAGTTGGCCCTATAAGAACAATTTAGTTTTCCGAAAGAATTAAAGCATTGGGTCGAAGCTCGAACAAACGCTAAATTTTTGATAATTAGATAATGCTACAATTAAAACAACTTTTTTTCTCCGCCTTTTTAATAAATAATATTTTTAAAATTATTCCACTTCAACAAGCGCAAAAGCAGCTATTTCTGCATCAATAGTTAAGATTCCTTCTTTTAATTGCTCTAGAATGGTAGTTTGAACAGCATTAAAAAATTCAGTTTGGTTTGCAAATAAATTTTGATAATACCCAATTCCTTCTTTTAAGTTTGCTGCAAACTTTTGAATATACTTTTCTTGTTTATCGGTAGGAGTCATTTTGTATTCTAAGATTAATTCGCTTAAATATTCAAGATAAATTTGTAGTTCTTTAACGAACATATTTGGGCGGTCTGTTCTAGAAATAATATTAGCATCACCGTATATATGCGCCACCATTTCTGATAAACCAAGTGTTTTGTCAAAATAAGCCATATTTGGACCTGGACAAACTGACACGCCTTCGCCTTCTGTTTTGGTATCTAAACCATAAGCGAGTAGGGCAGAAGTACCTAAACCTACACAAGTACATGATTTTTCTGTGATTTTGTTCAACAAATACTCATGCTTTTCTGATGGAAAATTTTGATCTTCTAGTTCTTTAATTTTTAAATGTTGGTATTGTCTTGATGCTGTACAAATTCCACTTTCTAAAAATTCTTTATTGAGCGCCACAAACTTTTTAGGGCAGGCACTTCCTGGTCTTCCTTTTGCAATGTTTTTAGCTTTTTCGTCATCTTTTGTGTTCCCTTTTAAACTGTGAAAAGGAATCCCTAAGGGCGAAATATTACTTAAATACAAATCATCTTCACGAGCAGCCACCAAACTGGTTAAGGTTTTTGCGTCAACGGTGGTCGCTTCTGGAACTAATAAAAATGGTGTTCCCCAACCCACAGAATCCATCTCATAATAGTCTAATAGAAAATTGTGCTCTTCGGTAGTACCAACGCCACCTTGTGCTGTCAATTTTAATGCTAGAACCTTGGTTGGTATTGTTTTATTTTTAGCGCTAAGTGCAGCCGTTAATAGTTGATATACATCACTTGTTAAGGTTTTTTTGTCTTCTTTAAATTGTTCTAAAATTGGTCCCATTAAAAAACCATCTGTAGCAAAAGCGTGTCCGCCACAGTTTAAACCAGATTCTATTCTGTATTCAGAAACCCAAAGTCCTTTTTTAGCTAAAAATTTCCCTTGAATTAAAGCCGAGCGATAATCGCTTACTTTTAAAACGATTTTCTTTTTTATGAATCCGTTTTCATCAGGGTAAAAATCTTCAAACTGTTCCATATAACTGTACAGTCTTGGGTTCATGCCAGCAGAAAGGATCACCGATGAAGTTAAATTGCTATTGGCATAACCTCTTAAAGCGGCATGCGCATCATTAAATTCAGTAGTTAATTTTTCTTTTTTAAGGTAGTTGTCTTTATCAACTTTAGTCATGATGTTTACATCAATACTCCCCATTTTTAAGTGATTTCCTATCCAACCTTTTAACTCTTCTAAGGTATAACCTTCATCTATAATGCTCTTAAATTCAATTTTTACGTCCGAACTATCAGGAAGCATAGCGAAGTATTTTTTTACTTCACCCATGGATTCAAAGGTGAAATCTTTTAAATCATCGAATTTTTTCTGCGCTAATTCTTGAATTAAATTAAGGTATGAGGTAATTCTTTTAGCTCTAAAATCTTCTACTTTTTCTGAAATTTCAGTATAGGGTTTCTCAAACTTATCACAATACATTTTACGTATCTTCTCTACTAAAATGTCATCGACTAGTGAAATAACAGAATCTATACCGTAATGAGATACTTTTAAGGGAGAATCAATGGTGAATCCTATTCCCATAACAGGAATGTGAAAGGAGTGTAATCTTGTCATAATTTGTATATTTTGCAGTAAAAAATGCTTTTAGTTTTTGAACATAATTTGCTGCTGTAAATATTGTAGTAAAATGCCATTTAAAATATGATATTTATCAAGTTTTACTATATTTTTTTAAGGATATTTGGTCGGAGCTAATTTAATTTCAAAAAAAATGCGCCATTAAAAATAGCGCATTTTAACCTACTTACTTACAGAGAAAATCTCTTTTAATTGTTGTACCATACCTCCGTTACCAGAGATGGTAATCTCCCCAATTTTTTCCGTAATTTTCTCTACATATTCCATTTCCTTTAATTTGAAAAGCATATCGTTTTCTTCCATAAGCTTTGCAGTATTTAGCAAACTTCGGTTAGAAGCGGTCTCTTCGCGTCGGGTAATGATATTCGCTTGTGCCTTTTTTTGGGCTATCAGCACTTGGTTCATAATATCTTTCATTTCACCTGTTAAAATAACATCACGGATACCACAACTCAACACTTCAACCCCTAGTTCAGCAGCTGCTTTTTTGGTGTCTTCAAATACAGCTTCAGCAATACTTTCTTTACGTTCTAAAAGTTCATCTAATGTATACGTACCAATATAAGCACGCAACACCAATTGCATAGCAATATATAATTGCTTCTCGTAATCTTTATTTCCTAGCAAAGCCTTTTCAATATGCACCACTTTATATTGTGTATAGAAATTGATGCGAATGGCGGCCTTATCTTTTGTCAACAATTCTTGACCAGCGATTTCTAATTGCAATTGGCGCATATCAGCCTTTGCTATTTTAATGGTAATGTCATTCTTCCAAAAATGATACGTACCACTTTCTAGAATTTTTACGAAAACATCATCAACTAATAAAACAGCCTTTTCGTAAGCGGCAACTTCTATAGTTCGCACATACGCGCGCAAAATAGCTTGACTCAACATTGTTTTGCTGATGTTATTTGCGATATCAATAGTACTTAAATCAACCATCGCAAATTCGTAGTTGATTAAGCTTTTCCAGAAAGCATATTTTCCTGCATGTAATACGTGCTTTAAGTTTCCGTTTTCAGAAACTAAAGCTAATTCCGCATCTTTTACTTCAATATAATGAATCATTGATGCCAATTCTTTATCCCGTACTAAAATCTCTAAGGCCACGGGAGCTACAAAAATTTTGGTTAGATCGTACATAAGTACATCGTTATAAAAACCAAGCCAATGTGTACCTTGCGTTAGCACCTTTTGGTAATCTCCTTTTTTGAAAACTAAACCTACTTTTCCTGCGTTGATTCGTACTTTTTTCATTTGTTTTATGTTTTATAGTCATCCTTTTTAGAATAAATGACTGGTTATTTAATTTCTTTTTTTTATTTAAAAACAGCAATTGTATATCCTCTTTTTGATACGGAACTATTGGTTTTTAAAGTGTTTGGCAAGTTGTTTTAATGCTATTTTCCTATTCATTGACTGATATTTGTGGTATAAGTTTTAAAATGGAAGCTAGATGATAAAGAAATTGCCTTTGTCATTAAAAATTCAATATTTCAAGGTAGCTATTGGAGTGTTGTTATTTCATTTAGAAATTCCAACAGATACACAATTACTGTTTTTGCCAATTTTACGGAGTGGCCGTCCGATGGTGGTCTTTTTACAAGTGACCTTCTTGATGAAAATGGATTTTGAGTCCATAAACTACATTAAAAGTGTAGCACTCTGCCAGCTGAGTTACCCTGTCATTGACAAGGGCAGGAATCGAACCTGCGCGTTTGGCTGTTGTTCTAACCGACTGAACTATTCCGATGTATATCGGAAATGGGATTCGAACCCATGACCCACAGCGTGGAGATTGTTTTTTGGAAAACAACCGAAAAACCATCAAGTCAAAGCTGTACATGAATGTAACATACCTCTCGGTAAAACTTCATACAATAGTGCTATACAGAAACACCCAACTAGACTCGCTTGATATTTTAATTCCGCCGAAGCGGAAAACTTTATTTTCAAAGAACTTGTAAAATTCATATCATTTTTTAAACGCTTTTAACATTGTTTTTAAATGACAAGACAAAATTGAAACACTACTGCGCAATTATTTTACGTAGGTTAATTTTATCTAGTTTTATTATTTCTTTTCTTCCTCCAAGGCGCATTTTTCTCCCAATCGCCCGCCATTATACATCCATAAGGCATTACCTCATCGATTACTTCGCCTAAGTTATATTCTTGCATTTGATCGCGAACGGTTGCTGCATTTTTATAGGCACTCGGTAATTCAGACACATCAATCTCTTTGGAGAAAAAACGCACATCTAAACCTTCGGTTTCTTTTGCAAAAATAGCTTCATTGGTAAACTCGGCCTTGGTTTTTTTATGTTGCGTTCTACTCATGTTTCTACCAGCACCGTGGGGTGCAAAACCTAAATTAGTGGCAGTGGTGTTTCCTTGTACAATTAAAACAGGTTCCGCCATGTTTAAAGGTATTAATCTCGGACCAGTAATATCAGGCATAAATTTATCATCTAGAGGAGTTGCTCCCTTGGCATGGTAAAATAAATCATCGTCTTTAAAAACAAAATTGTGCTCGTTCCAGTAGCGGTCTTTTGCTTCAATACCTAGGTGTTCTAAGGTGGCATTGTGAATTACTTCGTGGTTCACTTTTGTCCATACTCTTATCACCTGAAGTGCATCCCAATATGCTGCACCTTCTTCCGTATCAAAAGGAATCCAAGCATTTTGTTTTAAGGTATCTGGTGAAATTTCTTTTCTAAAACGCTCGGCTATTTTCATTCCTTTGGTATATAAACGAGCACCAGGGCCACGAGAACCGTGATGGGTAATCAACATGGTATTTCCTGTTTTTTTAGATTTTCCAACAAATAAAAAATGGTTACCATCGCCTTGCGTTCCTAAATGAGTACGAGCGGCTTGTAGCATATTTTCATCATTCAACAATTCATTATTCTTGAAAAGTTTTAGTAGTTCCGAAGGAAAACGGTATTGTGTATCTCGATCTCGACCACCAGGACCAAAATGTGTATGGGTATGTGCAGCATCTAATACGGCTTTCGGGTCAGTATCACCAAAATCGGTGAGCATTACTGAGCAGCATATATCCGCAGAATGCATGCCAGGGTGAATCGCATTTTTTGCTACCACCACACCACCAACAGGAATAGTACCTTTAGGACCTGCAGGGCAAGCATCAGGCATTACAGCACCAGCAACAAGTGTCGGAGTTTTCATTAAGATTTTCATACTCGTTAAAACATCGTCAACATTTTTTTCTTCCAACTCGTTCTCTGCCTTTATATTGATGGAAAAAGGAATTGCTTGGGAATGTAATTCTTGTATTGGGGCAGTTCTGAATTGTTCTAAATAAGCTAACATGGCATCAGTATCTAATTGATGTTCATTGATATGTTGAATAGCTCCTGGAATCCATTTTCCAGATCTAAAACCTAAGTCGATTAATGTTTTTCCTGTGATGTTTATCTTGTTTTCCATAAATTTTTTTTAATTTCTGAAGGTTTATTTGCTCGATGCTTGAATTGTGTTTTTCTTGTTTTTTAGAATTTGAAATTTTCCCTTTTGTAATTTGATGTCTAGTATCCAGTTCTTACATCAAGCTCCACCGATTCCAATCGCCCGGCGGAGCGCTACAAGAAGATTTTTATACCTCTCCTTTATGATTCCGAAACAAATCTGCGAACTTACTACGCAATTATTTTGCGTAGTAAAACATTTTTTTTAATTTCATTAAAAATACGACTTCATGGCACTGAATAAAAACGCGCTTATACGGTATAAAACCATAGACAAATGCCTTCAAAATAAGTATCGAAAATGGACACTGGATGATTTAATTGAGGCCTGTTCTGATGCGCTTTACGAATATGAAGGTAGAGAAGTTAGTGTTAGCAAACGAACCATTCAACTCGATATTCAGTTGATGCGAAGCGATAAACTAGGCTATAACGCGCCGATAGAAGTGTATGATAAAAAGTATTATAAATATGAAGATGAGGAATATTCAATAACCAACATTCCGATTACAGAGAAAGATATGCACGTACTTGCCGAAACGGTAGAAATGCTAAAGCAGTTTAAAGATTTTTCCCTGTTCTCAGAACTAGGCGGCATTATTCAACGCTTAGAAGATAAAGTTTATGCCGAAAAAACGCATCAAGCAGCGATTATTCATTTAGACCGCAATGAAAACTTAAAAGGACTCCATTGGTTAGATGAATTGTACCAAGCGATTCAGAAAAAGGTAGTCTTAAAATTAGACTATAAATCGTTTAAGGCACACGATGTGAATCAGATTATTTTTCATCCTTGTTTATTAAAAGAATTTAACAATCGTTGGTTTTTGATTGGCGTTGGTAATGGGAATAAAGGAATTGTTAATCTGGCGCTAGACCGCATTGTTTCGGTAGATTATGATTTTGGAATCTCACACTTAAATTTTGATTTTAATGCGGATGATTTTTATAAAGAGGTGATTGGCGTTACCGTAAACCAAGGAGAAAGAGCATCGACTATAAAACTTTGGATTGATAAATTCAATGCGCCTTATGTACTTACAAAACCAATGCATCAATCTCAAAAAGTCGAGATGGAGCATGAAGATGGAAGTATAATTATAACTATTAAAGTAAAAATTAATTTTGAATTAGAACGATTGCTACTTGGTTTTGGAGATGCTTTAGAGGTATTGCAACCCGAACGTTTGCGTAAACGTATGATTCAAAAATTAACTAAATCTTTACAGAAGTATCAAGAAAAATAAAAGATTACATTTATTGCAGTAGTATTATTTCGTAATTCGTGTTTTCTTTATTAATGCTTTTTGCGAAGTAAATCTCTCGCCAAATCAATCGCCATACAACAAATATTTCCCATAGATTCATCGCCTTTTTCATATATCTGGTAAGCGTTTATGAAGTTATAATAGGCAAGCTTGGCACTTTTCTTGTTTTTTGCTCTGATAAGTAGATCATAAGAAGAATAGGCAAAATCTTTATCAATAATATCATTTACATAGCTGCGCAAAGTTTCGTCAGGTACTATTATTGCCTGATCTAGTTTTTTACGTTCTTCTTTTTGCTCTTTTCGATTATCGTTGAGAAGATTCCTTAAAATTCCCTTTTTGTACGCTAAAAAGTCTTTTTCAGACCTATGCGGACTCGCCATTAGGGAGCAATCTCGTTCATCCACAGGATAGAACCCAAGCCCCTTTTTTAAGAATTTTTTTTTTTTCTCGGGAGTTTGAATGTTGTCATTTTGGTTTAGAATAAAATTATTTTCAGGAATATTAGTTACTTCCCAATACA
>JANQTG010000203.1 GCA_030731855.1 Cellulophaga sp.
CCGAATGGCTTTGTTAAAAAAAAATCGCATAGAAAGTTAGTTACGCTAGAAGATTATTATCGTTTACTTGCACCTTATTTTAAATGGAAAAAAAAGACACGTAATACTTTACATAAATCGGTAAAAACAAAAAGTACTACGTATACAAAAGATATCAACGAGAAGATTGCCGACAATCAAATTTTATATGCGCAATTACTTTCAGAAAAACTAATGAGGTATACGGTCAGCGAGTAGTTATGTTATGTAAATACCAATAAGAATCAGAATAAAGACCAGTTTATTCTGATTCCGCTTATTCTATATCATTGCAAAACAAATAATATTTTTAATTAACTTTTGCCTAGAACAGAACAAAAGAGGATAAACAGCTTTTATAAAACGACCCTAGAAATAATTTTCTGAGTTCTTAGCATCTAGTGAGCCCTAAAATGGGAAACTAAAAAACCTTCTAAATTCTTCGCTCCACCAAACCCTACTTTAGCGATTTGTAAGTACTTTTATTCCATTGGTGTACCTCGTAGCTTTTCAAAATTCTTATAATTATTTTCAACCCTCTTTGCTGGTGCTTTTTCAAATTCCTTCTCAGTGACTTTATATACCTTTTGAATACTATCCAGTTTTACATGCATCTGTTTTACAATTTCAGCGTACGCTACATTGTTTATATGATTGGTAAGTTCTTTTGGATCTTTTTCAAGGTCGTAAAACTCCCAAGTATCAATATCATCATAAAAATGCATTAGCTTGTACCGATCTGTTTTAATTCCGTAATGTTTTTTAACCATGTGAAAAGCGGGATAGTCGTAATAGTGATAATACAGTATATTTCTGAAATCTTTTTCATTCATAGTGCCATTTAACAAGCCTTTAAAGGATACTCCTTGCATATCTTTAGCCATCTCTATTTCTCCAGCAAAATCTAAAAAGGTTGGTGCAAAATCTAAATTCTGAACCATAGCATTTACGTCTGTACCTTTTTTAATTACTCCAGGATATTGCATAACCAACGGTGTTCCAAAAGATTCTTCGTACATAAAACGCTTATCAAACATTCCTTTTTCGCCTAAGTAAAACCCTTGATCAGAAGTATAAACCACGATGGTATTTTCATCTAAATCATGTTCTTTTAAATAATCCAAAATTTCACCAACGCCTTCATCTACGGAAGCAATGGTAGCCATATAATCCTGTAAATAGCGTTGACCTTGCCATTCTGCCAATTCTTTTCCGTGCAAGTCTGCTTTATGAAACGCATTATTCTTTGGTAAATATGCCGCATCCCATTGCGATTTTTGTTCAGGAGTCATACGTTCAAAATCAGTGGTCCATGGGTTGTGAGCCAGCGCTGTACTTCCATAAGTCTTAGACATCTTTAAATCATGCCCTTCATACATATCCTTGTAAATAGTTTGTTGTTGTTCTTGTGCCGCTTGCTGATTTTCAAAGTTTGGAAAATAGGTGTCTGGTAAAGGAAATTGTACACTATCGTATTTGTTTGTATGCCGCAACGCAGGCATCCAGTTTCTGTGAGGCGCTTTGTGTTGCACCATTAGTAAAAATGGCGTGGTATCATTTTGTTTTGTTTTTAACCAATGAATGGCATCCTTCGTGATAATGTCCGTAGCGTAACCCTCTATTCTGGTGGTATCACCATTTTCAATAAAATCAGGATTGTAATAATTTCCTTGATCTACAATAATTTTCCATTGATCAAAACCTTCAGGATAGCCATGTAAATGCCACTTTCCAAAAATGGCAGTTTGATAGCCTACGGATTGTAACATTTTTGGGAGTGTAGGTTGACTTCCATCAAAGCGATCTCCGTTTTGCCTAAAACCATTAATGTGACTGTGTTTTCCCGTTAAGATCACTGCTCTACTGGGCCCACATATAGAATTGGTGACATAGCTCCGGTTAAAAATCGCACCATTTTGTGCAATCCTGTCTATATTAGGTGTGGGTGCTAATTGACTTACAGGATGTCCATACGCACTAATAGCCTGTATGGCATGATCGTCGGACATGATAAAGATAATATTAGGTCTTTTTTTTTCGGTAATTACTTCTTTTTTACCATCCTCTTTACAAGAAAATAAACAAAGAGCTACTACTACTGTGCTGATGAGATATTTCATTTTTTTTGGAGTTTTATTCGCTTTACCGTTTTTCTTGGATTTAATATTGCCTTATGGATAAAGTTAGTAATTATGGACATCTGAGTATAGGGCAAGTTGGCCCAATCATGATTTCCCTTTGGATCAAAAGCTACGGTTTGTATAGTTTCAAAATAATCTAATCTTTTGGCAATCGTTCTAGGGCCATCTAAGACTAAATATCCAGCGGCATTTTTATCGCAATAATGGTGTGATGCCGTTTTATACGGTACTAGATTATCCTTTTTTCCATGAAAAAATAAACTTGGAATAGCGTTTTCTTTAGAAATATAATCTACGTTTAGTACCGCTCCCGCAAAAGAAATTAGGCCGGCATATTTAATGTCAGCATACTCTGGGAATTGAAACTCTGGAAGATTTCGCATAAATGCAGCGTGCAACACCGCTTCGGCGCCCGCACTGCTTCCTACTAAAATGATTTTTTCGGTGTCAATATCTAATTCACTAGCCCTTTCTTGCAAGTACTTAGTGGCTTTCAGTACATCTTCCGCGGCTGCCGCAAAGGTGGCTATTTTTTCTTGAGCTGGAGTATCGCAGTTAAACCCTTTTCCCTTTCTGGTAAGTCGGTAACTAATAGAGGCTACTGCAAAACCTTTTTGAGCCATTGCCTCACTAAATTTTTTCTCTAGAGGATTATCTCTTTTTCCACCCGAAAATCCGCCACCATGCACCAACAACAAAAGAGGTTTTGAATTGAAGGTATCGTCTTTAGCTTGATAAAAGTCCAATGCTAAGTTTTCTGCATAACTAAAGGTTTGCATGGTAACATCGGTAAAAACATCTTCTACATAACGTTCTTGTGTAAATACATTGGTACTTACAAAAAGAAGCATTAAAACTATAATAAAATGCCTTTTCTTCATTCGGGTCTTAAATTATTTCATATAAATTTTACACTATTTAATTTTATAAGCTCTTTCCTTTTTTTACCAGAAAATGCACAATTTGGGTTTCAAATAGCATTGTTTGTCCGTTAATTAGCATTTCGCCTTTGCTCTTTATTTTAAGGTAAATATCGCTTTTAATGTCGCATTAGAATTAGTTCCTACAAAAACTTCAAACTCACCTGGTTCTGCCACAAAATCCAAATTGGAGTTATAGAATTTTAAATCCTCAGGCTTTAACTCAATGCTTACTATTTTGGTTTCTCCTTTTTTAAGGAATACTTTTTGAAAGCCTTTTAATTGTCGCATAGGTGGAGTTATGCTTCTTACTACATCTCTTAAATACAACTGAACGACTTCTTCCCCATCATAATTACCAGTATTTTTTAGGGTAACACGTACGGTTAACCCTTCATTTTGGTTGATTTCTGATGTAGTAACTTTTACATCTGAATATTCAAATTCCGTATAACTTAACCCGAAACCAAAAGGTAATAATGGTGCGTTTGGTGCATCTAAATAATTCGATTTAAATTTTAAAAATGTCTCCGTAGGTTGTGGCCTACCTGTATTTTTTACACTGTGGTAAATCGGAATTTGACCCACATTTACGGGCCAAGTGGCTGTTAATTTCCCAGAAGGATTATAATCTCCAAAAATGACATCCGCAATAGCATTACCCGCTTCTACGCCTGGAAACCATACTTGTAAAATACTCACTGGCAAGTTCATTTCTTCTTCAATAACTAAAGGGCGCCCACTCATTAAAACCAAAACGACAGGCTTTCCAGTTGCCACTAAAGCTCTAATTAGTTTTTTCTGACTCGCTGGAATTTGAATTTCTGTTCTACTAGAAGATTCTCCTGTCATTTCTTTTGCTTCGCCTACCACTGCTACTACCACATCTGCTTTTTGGGCTACTTCGATCGCCTCTTTAAGCATTACTTCAGGAGAACGCTCATCAATAACTACCGTTCTACCAAAAACATTTACATTTTTAGCCATGACGGAATCATTGGTGATATTTGCGCCTTTCGCGTAGGTAATTTTAGCATTCGGCGCCACGTTTTTAAATCCTTCCAAAATAGGAATAGACAATTTAAAATCACCTGTAGGCGCCCAAGTACCTAGCATATTGCTTTTATCATTAGCCAAATCGCCAATAAGGGCAATATTGGCGTCTTTCTTTAAAGGAAGCGTATTGTTATGCTTTTTAAGAAGTACGAAAGATTTTTTTGCTGCTTCTCGTGCAATTTTTCTATTTCCTGGTCTTAAAATATCTTTAGCGGGTCTTTTTTTATCAATATATCTATAGGGATCCTCAAAAAGACCAAGCTTATATTTTGCTTCTAAAACTCTTCTGCAAGCCATGGTAATTTCTGCTTCCGTGATTTTACCTTCATTAAGTGATTTTTTTAGCGTGGTTAAAAAGCCTTCTCCCACCATATCCATATCTAATCCAGCTTTTAAAGCTAAAGCAGATACCGCTTGCAAATCGCCCATTCCGTGTGCAATCATTTCATTTACCGAAGTATAATCAGACACTACAAAACCCTTAAAATTCCATTGATTGCGCAATAAATCCGTCAATAACCATTTATTTCCAGAAGCGGGTACTCCGTCTATATCGTTAAAGGACGTCATTATACTCCCTACACCAGCATCAATAGCGGCTTTATACGGAGGTAAATACTCATTATACATTTTTATTTTACTCATGTCCACGGAATTATAATCACGACCGCCTTCCGCAGCACCGTATAAGGCTATATGTTTTACACAAGCCATCATCGTATTTATTGCTGTTAAATCATCGCCTTGATACCCTGTAACCATCGCCTTGGCAATTGCTGCACCCAAATACGGATCTTCGCCAGCACCCTCGGCAATTCGCCCCCAGCGTGGATCGCGAGCAATATCTACCATAGGTGAAAAATTCCAGTTGATACCATCGGCAGTGGCTTCTAATGCCGCTATTTGTGCGGTTCTCTTTAATAACTCCATATCCCAAGAAGCAGACAAACCTAAGGGAATTGGGAAAGTAGTTTTATAGCCGTGGATAATATCGGATCCAAAAATTAAAGGAATTCCTAACCGCGTATTTTTTACCGCAAAATCTTGCGTTGTTTTTATTCTTTCCGGCCCAGCAATCCCAAAAAGCCCACCTACTTGTCCGGCCTTTATTTTTTCTTCTACGTTACTGCTCACCACAGATCCTGTAGCTATACCACCTCCTGGCGTTACTAGATTTAGCTGTCCAATTTTTTCTTCTATGGTCATTTTAGCCAAAAGCGATTCTACTTTCGGAATCGTATTTTGTGCTTGAGTATAAGTGCTTAAAAAGCTAATAAGTATTAGAGATAAGGTAGGTATTGCACTATTAAATTTCTTCATTTTTAGTCTAATTTTATGGGTTGTGTCCATGCTTTTTCGTATTCTGATTCGTCAAAAAAATTCTGATTTGTTTTGTTTGATATGATTTTTGTCCGTACAAATAAATAATCGTCGGTAATGTCTAACTCGGCATTCAGCGCTTTTGCAGTACTGATAATTTCAGCTTTGTTTGAATTTTTCTTTACTCCGATAAATTGAATTTCATAAGCTACATTAGGTTCTGCTGCGATTTCAATGTGTAATTTTTGGTTTTTGACTTCCGCCTTTTTTAGCACAACTCCTGTGGAAGCATAAAAATCGCCATTTTCCATCGCTGAAATGATACTTTCTGCATTTAACGAATCGGCTAAAACCATTACCCATCCCCTCCCTGCATTACTGTAGTTTTTATCCAATTGATGGTAATGATGACTATCATCAGCGGCAATACCGAATAGTAAAGGCTTATTGTTTTTTAGGTAATTTATATTGACGGTATCCCACATGGCCTCAACACTTAAATGGGATTCATCGCCGTAATTATTTACTAAAGGATGGCCATTATAGACTTCAAAAAATTTGAGATTGCTTACTTTTTTTAAATCCTCCACAGAAACACCATATCCAAAATTTGGATGATTTAAATGTGGCATTATAGCGATGCCAAGATCTTTTCTTTGATCTAAAATAGCATCAATATTATTTTGAATGATGGATGCTACATCGTCTCCTTTTTTAGGGTCTATTTTTTCTTGGATATTGGTGGCATTTATATGAATAGGCTTTTTGTCAAAATACGTAGTTAATTCTTCGGATGGTATCATTAAAAACTTACCATTTTCTTCAAAAAGTGGTTGATATTCTTCATAGGTTTTTAATTTTACGCGAATTCTATTTAAACTATCCATTTCATGGTTTACCCATGATGCTCCAAATTTCTCTAGATAATCTTGAAATCCTTTCTGCAAGTATTCTTTTTCTGATACCGTGATCCATTTATCGCCTTCATTCAAAGTATTATGATCAGAAAGTACTGTGAAATTATAGTCGTTAACTTTATACCAATCCATAATCATTTCAGGAAATTCATCACCATCACTCCAATACGAATGTGCATGCAGATTACCTTTATACCATTGTTTTGCTTCTTTTTTAGTTACAACACAACCTATCAGACTTAAAAATAAGCCTGTTAGTAAAAGAAAAGAAAGTGCGAATTTGAGCATCAACTATGATTAAAAAACGAGTATTAGTTTACTTGAATAGGTGTACTAACTTCAGACACTCCATTCTCATTGAAAGCTTCCACAGCAAAATAATAAGACTGATCCGTAGTTAAGGCTTTTAATTCTAATGAGTTTTCACCATACACTAACCATGAACTATATAATTTATCTGGCGCTATGCCCCACAGCACATTATAGCCATCTGCATTTTTTTGAGGCGCCCAAGTCACCATAGCATCACGGCGATCGTCTTTTCTAGCTACTGCGACTTTTTTTACCGCGTTTGGCGCTTTCCCATTCCCGATACCAAATACGCGAATATCAGAAATGGATAGATTTGGTGTCGGCACGTGGTGATTGGTAAAGCGAACATAACGTACTTTTTGAGCTACCTGCACTTCGTTATAATCATTAGGTACGTCTCTAAAGTTTTTTGTTTGATCTACTAATGGCAACCAAGTATTTTTATCCAAAGAACCTTCTATAAGATACCTGTGATGAAGGCCCGGAATTTTCCCGTATAAGTCCGACTGATAATCATTGTAATTTACTTGTATTGCCTTTACTAGAGAAGCTTCTTGCAAATCGATTTCAATCCACTCTTTATTGCCATTGGTTTTAGCTACCCAAAAGGTTTTTACATTCTCATCGACTAAATTATTAGCTTCATGACCTTCTAGAGAAGAAGAACTACTTACTGGTTTTTGATACGAAAGCAACATCCAACCTGTAAATTCACCCTTTTTATTAGCTACACTAGGTGCATGGTGCGGATAATCTCCAAATCTGGTATTCGAATGCATTAAACCATCCTTATCAAAAAAAGTAGGAAACATGCCTATTCGTCTTTCCCAACCAATGGTAACGTTTACCGCCATAGAAGCAAAATGCCAGAAAATGTCTCGTGGTCCTTCCACGGTACTCCCGTGCCCTGCACCATTCATAAAACCGCCAGGTTTATATGAAAACGGATTATTAGGAGCGTATTCAAAAGGTCCTAAAGGCGATTTACTGGTGTAAACGCCGTCGGCATATACATCAAACTCGGTGCCTGGTGCAGCATATTGAAGGTAGTACGTGTCTTTATGTTTGGTCATCCAAGGCCCTTCGATGTATCCTTTTAAAATAGTGTCCGTATGATTTTCTCCAAAACGTTCCCAACCATGTTTTTCGGGTTCCAAATTAAATAGCTCAAAAGTTTCCTCCGAAGGTTTAAACCTATTTTTCTTATCTAATTTTTTTGCTCTAATCGGAAATTTGTTAGAAGATCCCCAATACATATAGGCATCTTCATTATCGTCAATAAACAATCCAGGATCTTGAAGGTTGTTCAAAATTCCTGTCGTGGCTTTCCAATCTCCTTTTTTAGGATTATCCGTATATAAAATACTCATTTGCCCCGATGGATCGCCAGCCACATACAAAATTGAGTCTTTATAATTAAAAGCTGCTGGTGCATTAGAACCTTGAAAATACCACTTATCGGGTGTGATGAATTCCCAATTATTCAAATCTTTAGAATGCCAATACCCCATAGAGCGGGTAACAAACATATAATATTCATTTCTAAATTTTACCACCGCAGGATCCGCGCCAGATCGGTATGATAAATCTTTATACGAATTATATACCATATAGGTATAGTCTATATTCACAGGATTACAATAGGTATTTTGCTGTGCAGAAATTATTCCTAAAAAAGCAAAGAAGCCTATAATAAAAAGTCCTTTTTTTAACATAGTATAATATAATTATATGCTTATTTTAATTTATTTGAAAACAACCAAGCTAATAAATCAGGTTCCGCAAAGGCGGGATCCCAGCTATTATGATTGGCTTTATCATACATCGTGAATTTTGGTTTTCCACCATATTTTAATAGGGCTGAAACCATTTCTAAAGATAACACCGGATGCACTACATCATCATTGGCTCCGTGGAAAACCCATAAAGGGGTATTAAAAAATTCTTTAGCCCCTTTAGCTTGACCTCCACCGCAAATGGCGATTGCTGCGGCAAAGGTATTTGGCTTTCTATGCAGTATTTCAAAGGTTCCCATACCGCCCATAGATAAACCCATCACATACACTTGCTCTTTTTTTACGTAAGGCTTTGCTATTGTTTCATCCACAAAGTCCATTACCAAAGTCATGGCTTTTGTCGGTTTTCTTTTGTAATTAAATTTCAAAGAAATTGGCCTTTTATTTCGATTTACTTTAGCGTTTGACCAAAAATCGTCCCTAGCACATTGCGGAAAAATAATGATGGCTGGAAATTTTTCTAGGTTTTCTTCAGATGAAAATAAAGTACTTCCATGCACTAACTGCTTTTCATTATCGCTACCACGTTCACCAGCCCCATGTAAAAAGAATACCACTGGATACTGCTTGGATTCGGAGAAATTTTTAGGATATAAAATTCGATATTTTAAAGTATCTATATCCTTTATAAAATTAGCTTCTAAATACCTATTTTGCTGTGCATTGGTATAAGAAACCATTAGAAAGACCGAAAAGATAAAAAGTATTTTTTTAGTTTGCATATGTAAATCCTAATTTATTTAAACCTGCCTTAACCTCTTCATTTTGCATAAATAATTTCCAAAAGAAACCTGTTCGGTAGTTTTCTATCATGATGATTTGTGGCCCTTGATCTATGGCCAAATAGGCATCTGCCACCCAAAAATTAAACTGCGGGCTAAAGGCATCATAAAAACCCGCTGGCCCTAATAATTTAGCTCTATTCTTATAAAAATAACGCATGGCTCTTATGGACTCCTCAGGCGTGTAAGGAATAGAACTAATGGCGGCAGTTGGCGATATAACGCCTATATCGTTGGCGGGCGAATGTGCAGTATAACCAATACCACCCGAACTATTTCGAGTATAACTAGCCGTTAAACCCCAACAATCTCTGCCATAATCTCTGAATCTTTTAGGGTTTTCTACGGCATAATTGTAGTTGATAAAAGAGTGGTTAATACTGGCATTACCATAATTTACGTATTCATCTGCTAAGCCTATGGGGTTTAAGCCTAAAAAGGAATAATGGGAATAGAACAAAGGTCCTCCCAAAGCCTGTGAACTACCATGCCGCACCACTAAAGGATAGCCGTAACTAGAATTTGAAGCTCTGATACCTCCATTATTAGCCCATCCATTCCGATATACTTCTCTAGAAATACTATAATCGGGGGATGCTGCTGCTAACACATAGGTGATTAAGGTTTCATTATACCCTCTAATCATCAGATTAATATCAAATCCGTTGGAAGGACTCCAATGCCAAAATAGGGCATTCTGATTTTGAGTAAACGTATTCCATTCCACTCCTTTCCAAAGTTCGTCCGCTTTGGCTGCCAAAGCTTGCTCCGACTCTGAACCGTTTTTAAAGTATTCTTTAATGCAAATAAGGCCTTGCGCTAAGAGTGCAGTTTCTACTAAATCTCCACCATTGTCTCGTGGGCTAAAGGGGCGTACGCTTCCGGTATTCCCATCGAGCCAATGCGGCCAAGCACCTCGAAACCGATCTGCATTTTCTAAAAATGCTATTATTTTGTTTAAACGAGTTACCGCCTGTGTACGACTCACATAATTCCGTTCAATACCTACTAAAATAGCCATTAAGCCAAAGCCCGTTCCGCCCATGGTAACCGTGTTAGGATCGTTTGATGGATCTGAAGGATGGTATCTTTCACGAGCAGCACCTGAGCTAGGATGTGCAAAATCCCAAAAATATTTAAAGGTTTCTTTTTGGGTAAGATCTAGCAATTCTTCATCCGTTAGCTGCACTTCTGGTTCAAGATTTGGATCTGGCAATTGAGATTCCCCTGTAGCTCCTGATCCAGCATCGCTACTACAGGAAATAAAAAATAGTAAAATCCATAATCCAGATATGTAAGTACATAATCTCATACTAGAGCTTTTGTTAAAGACACGAATGCGTGTCGATTAAAAATTTCGCGTATTTAAGGCGCCACGCTTGCTTTTGGTAGTTCGTAGGTAAAGCCAAGTTTATCCAATCCTTTTTGAACATCGGTATTGCGCATGAACAATTCCCATAGTAAGCCCGTTCGGTAATTTTCTACCATCACTGGTATAGGCCCTTGATCGATGGCTAAATACCTTGGTAAACTCCATTGTTTTTCAAAACTAAACGCATCATAAGGGCCATATTTTCCGATAAG
>JANQTG010000204.1:0-9444 GCA_030731855.1 Cellulophaga sp.
GATTTTTGGATTTTTGGATTTTTGGATTTTTGGATTTTTGGATTTTTGGATTTTTAAAAAAGCTCCGCTTTTTTAAAAATCAACGAGCAACCATCAACGGACAACCATCAACGAGCAACCAACAACAATTTTCACTTTTCAATTTTCAATTTTTCATTAACAAGGATTCCCTTTTTCAACAACTGTCCAAAATGGTACATATCTTCGTAGGACGAATAAAATGGAGCGGGTGCTAATCTAATCACGTTGGGCTCGCGCCAGTCGGTAATCACCCCATTTTTCATCAAAAAATCGAATAAAGATTTACCTTGTCCGTGTAAAAAAACTGATAATTGACAACCACGATCTTTTGGAGTAATAATTTCAAAAGAACTCTCTACATCAGCATCAATTTCGTGTAATATAAATTCTAAATAGGCTACAATTTTATTTCGCTTTTCGATTAGTGCTTCCATACCAACTTCTTCGAACATACTTAAAGATGCTAAATAGGGCGCTACGGATAAAATTGGCGCATTGCTCAATTGCCAAGCATCGGCATTTTCCATAGGATCAAAAGTGGGCTGCATTAAAAAACGTGTTTCTCGTTTAGTACCCCACCAACCTTCAAAACGTGGAACATCTGGATTATTCAAATGATTTTCGTGAATAAAAACGCCCGACGCATGTCCAGGGCCACTATTCATATATTTATAACTACACCACGAGGCAAAATCTGCCTGCCATTCGTGCAATTTTAATTCCACATTACCTGCCGCATGTGCTAAATCCCAACCCACAAAAGCGCCCGCTTTTTTACCAGCAGCCGTAATGGTTTTCATATCAAATACTTGTCCGTTATAATAATTTACGCCACCTATTAAAACCAAAGCTAACTCATCGCCTACTTCTTCAATTTTTGCTAGAACATCTTCTGTTCTCCAATGATTTTCTCCTTCACGCTTTTTGACTTCTACTAGGGCATCATTAGGGTCTAAGCCATGAAATTTAACCTGACTTTGTAGCATGTATTGATCTGACGGAAACGCTTTTTCTTCGCATAGAATTTTATAGCGCTTTTTTGTTGGTCTGTAAAAAGAAACCATCAATAAATGTAGGTTTACAGTCAAGGTGTTCATAACCGTAATTTCTGGTGTTTTGGCGCCCACAATTTTAGCCAGTGGTGCCGCTAAACGCTCGTGGTAATCCCACCAAGGTTTATCGGCATAAAAATGACCTTCGACTGCCAAATCAGCCCAATCTTTCATCACCTCATCAATATACTTTTGAGTACGTTTAGGTTGCAAGCCAAGTGAATTTCCTGTAAAATAAATTACTTGTTTTCCGTTTACTTTCGGAAAATGAAATTCGTCTCTATATTTTTTAAGCGTGTCCTGTTCGTCTAACTGTTGTGCAAAAGCCAAGGTGTTTTCAAAATTCATTCTCAATTCTTTTTATTCAAAATTACAACTTCAAATTTGATTATTGCTAGTTTCTAGCGCTTGTTCCTAAACTAAACGCATTTCTATGATATGCTTTTTAAAACCTACTTTTTCATATGCCTTCATAGCAGAACTATTATCTTGATAAACCGTTAATCTAATTTCAAAAATTTTTAGTGCGAACGCCCATTCTTTTAAATCATTAATAATCAGTGTATTTATTCCTCGACCTCGATACTCCGGCTCTGTAAACATAAAATGAAGATTTACATACTTTTTATGCGCTAGATAATCTTTTGCTTTTAAAATGATACCAAAGCCGCTACCTACAATTTTATCATCGATAACAGCAACTACAACTTTACTAGAACTATCTGAAAGTAATTTTTTGATATCATAATAGCTAATAGGATCAGCTGCAAGTGTTGCATCAAAGGGTCTTTCTGCTTTAATTATACCTTGTTCAAATTGTAATAACACCGACAAATCATTACTATTGGCTTCGCGAATTATAATGTTATTCATACTAAAATACTTTTTTTAAGATGATGGAATATCTATATTTTTGTAAAAATACATCACATGCATTTTTTATCGCCATTACTTGAAAATTATATTGCCAATAATTCGCAAGACGAACCAGAAGTTTTAACGGAACTTACCAAAATAACGCATCAAAAGGTACTACAACCAAGAATGATAACAGGTCATTTTCAGGGACGTGTACTTAGTTTGTTATCTAAAATTATTCGACCAAAAAGTATTTTAGAAATTGGCACCTATACGGGTTATTCTGCTATTTGTTTGGCAGAAGGTTTGCCCAGTAATGGTGTATTACATACCATTGATGTTAATGAAGAGTTGCATACATTACAGCGTACCTATTTTGATAAAAGCGGCTTCGGCCATCAAATAATACAACATGTGGGTGACGCGCTCAAAATAATTCCTAAGATGGATGTAGTTTTTGATTTGGTATTTATTGATGCAGAAAAAGCAAGTTATGATGCCTATTTTGAAGCCGTTTTACAAAAAACAAGATCTGGAAGCGTTATACTTTCTGATAATGTGCTGTGGTCAGGAAAAGTAATTGAGCCTTTACAAGCAAAAGACAAAGTCACTAAACTTCTGCTAGAATACAATCAAAAACTAAAAAACGACCCCAGAGTAGAAACGGTGTTGTTGCCGATCAGAGACGGAATTACCCTAACGCGCGTTTTGTAAATTTACAGTAGAAAAGGTAAAAAATATAGGCCACGATGGTTCCGACAACAGATCCCGTAATTAAATCTAACGGATAATGCACTCCCACATAAATACGACTAATCACCATTAGGAACGCCCAGCAATAAAATACCCAAACCCACGGTAATTTTTCTTTTAAAAACAAAACAATAATGGTGGTTAACGCAAATGAAAAAGACGCATGGCCAGAGAAAAAACTATAACCTTCCGATATTTGTACTATTCTAATAAGATCTGTTAATGAATTTTCTGAACTAGGGCGCAAGCGTTCTACCCAGTGTTTTGTAAACGAAGTAAGCGCATGAACAAAAAGTAACACGACTATAACCCAAGATAATTTTAGGAACCCGTTTTTTTTAGTTTCTTTATAAAATAATAGGAAAATGAATACTATAAAAAGTGGCGACCAAGTAGAAATTGTAGTGATTATTCCCCAAAATTGATCGTATTTTTCAACTCCAAGGCTATTTAAATAAATAAAAGTTTCCCTGTCCCAGGTTAACAATTTATCTAGCATGTTTCTATTTTCGCTTAATAGTGCCCGTTACATCATTAATATTCTCTTTCACCTTATCAATTTCATTTCTAATATCTTTGGTGAAATCGGTATTTATGCCCTGCTTATCTGCACTTTTCTGAATTTCTTGTTTAATGTCTTCTGTAGCATCTTTTAGTTGGCGCATACCTTTGCCTAGCCCTTTGGCGATATCAGGAATTTTATCCGCCCCAAAAACCATAACCACGATAAACATGATGAAGAATATCTCTGCACCGCTTATAAATAAAAACATAGTCGTAAACATGAATACAAATATAATGAGAAGTTTGAGAGTGTAATAATTAATAATGAATAATTAATAATGAATAATGAATAATTGAAAATGGAAAATGGAAAATGGAAAAATAATAATGGAAAGTTGAAAATGAAAAATGGAAAATGGAAAGTTGAAAATGAAAAATGGAAAGTGGAAAGTGGAAAGTGGAAAATGAAAAATGAAAATGAAAAATGAAAAATGAAAAATGATGTTATTTAACGATAAGACGTTATGAAAATAGATTGGTTTTAGAATTGTACTTACAAAACAAAATCCCATTTTCAAACGAGTTGAAAATGGGATTTTTTATTATAAAACCAAGGTGTTTTTAGTTTCTATTTGAATTTTTAAACTGATCAAAATCAGAATTTTCTTGTTTTTTAGGCCATGAATTATTGGTCGTGTCAATATCCGCAGTTTCTGCTTTTGGATCTATTTCAACACCCACTAATTCTTTCTGAAGTGATAACATTCTAGTTACTTCCTTATCATTCATTCTCCAAATTTCTGGAGGATAAGTGATGTTCTCCTTAGTACCATCGGCATAGCTATATTCTACAATTAATGGCATTGGAATTCCTCCTGGCTTGGTAAAAGTAACTTCATAAAAGAATTTTGGTTCTTTAACGGCTGCTCTTTCGGTGGCGGTCATGTTATCCATCATAAATTCTTTTAAAGGTTTAGAAATCTCTGATGGTAATTTTCCTTTTAGTTTTTCATCATAATCTTCTGTTCCTTCTTCTGCCAAATATACTAAAGCTGGTAAATCATTAATATTCTGATTTCTAGCCGTCATCATGTCTTTCATTTTCTGAGTTGGCTTATCAGTAACAATATATTTTTTAACATTACCAACTCCTATATCAACCACATTGGTTGTATAGAACCATCCTCTCCAAAACCAATCTAAATCTACCGCAGAAGCGTCTTCCATAGTACGGAAAAAATCTTCAGGTGTTGGGTGTTTAAATTTCCAACGGTTTGCATAGGTTTTAAAGGCATGATCAAATAATTCTCTTCCCATGACAGTCTCACGTAAAATATTCAAAGCTGTTGCTGGCTTACCGTAAGCATTATTACCCAGTTGATATACATTTTCAGGATTCGACATAATAGGTGCAATGTAATTTTGATCGCCACTCATATAATTTACAATTTTAGAAGGCTCTCCTCTACGTGATGGGTAGGTTTCGTTTGGAGCAATTGCTTCAGGGAAATTTTTCCCAAAATCTTGCTCCGTTAAGTATTGCATAAAAGTATCTAAACCTTCATCCATCCAACCCCACTGGCGTTCGTCAGAATTCACAATCATCGGAAAAAAGTTGTGCCCTACTTCGTGAATAATTACACTAATCATTCCGTATTTTACACGATCAGAATAGGTGCCATCTTTTTCTGGGCGACCATAATTCCAGCAAATCATTGGGTATTCCATTCCCTGATTTTTTGCATGAACGGATATTGCTTTAGGATAAGGATAATCGAACGTATGGTTTGAATAGGTAATTAAAGATTGAACCACCGCTTTTGTAGAGAATTCTTCCCACAAAGGATTTCCCTCTTTTGGATACATCGAAATAGCCATAACATCTCTGTTCCCTAATTTCACCGCCTGCATATCCCAAATAAATTTTCTTGATGAAGCAAAAGCAAAATCACGTACATTTTCAGCTTTAAGCTTCCATGTTTTAGTTTTATCAGAAAAACCTTTTTCTGCTTTTTCTACTTCTGCTTGTGTTACAATTACGACAGGTTTGTCGTATGATTTTTTTGCAGCTTCATAACGCGTCATCATATCTTTAGAAAAAACGTCTTTCATATTTTGAAGTTCTCCAGTACCATCTAAAATATGATCGGCTGGCACGGTAATATTTACCTCGTAATTACCAAATGGCAATGCGAATTCGCCACTACCCCAAAATTGATGATTTTGCCATCCTTCTACATCATTGTAAACCGCCATTCTTGGAAAAAACTGCGCTATTACATAAGCTCGGTTGCCATCTTCTGGAAAATACTCGTACCCAGAACGTGCTCTGTCGGTAGTATGGTCTGGAATATTGTAGTTCCATTTTATTGAAAAAGATACTTGTGCCTTGCTTTTTAAAGTCTGAGGCAAATCAATACGCATCATTGTTTGGTTTATCGTGTAAGGTAATGCAGCACCGTTTGCTGCTTTTACAAACTCAATATTAAAACCACCATCAAAAGATTCTTTTACATAAGAACCCGTAAAATTTTCCATAGTTGATGCTAATGGCGCACCAGAAGGGTTTCTTAGGTTAGATTTTGTGTTTTTTGTTCTCACATTCTGATCTAGCTGAACCCATAAATAATCTAAGTCGTCAGGAGAATTATTAGTGTAAGTAATAGTCTCTTCTCCAAACAATTTAGCATTTTTGTCATCTAAGGTAACATCCATCTTATAATCTGCTTGTTGCTGATAATAATCAGGACCTGGTGCGCCAGAAGCCGATCTGTAGGTGTTTGGTGTTGCAAACTCCTCATACATTTGCTTAAACTTGTTGACATTCCCATGCGGTGCTGCCTTTTCTTTTACTTCTTGTTCTTGCGCGCTAGCCATAGTTGCAAAAACAAAAAAAAGTGCTGTTACGTAATACTTAATTTTGTACATTTTGTTGAATTTATTAGTCGGTTGAAAATTAAAACTTTTTTAAGGATATGTTAACTTTTACTCCAAATTTAACATTCCTTTATTATTATCTCTACTCAAAACATAGCTTTTCTTGGTGTTATTGAGTTTAAAGTGGACTACATTTTGTTGTTCTTCAAACACATCAGTCAAAACTTCGTTGATAATTGCGATGTTTTTAAGGGTATTAAAATTGACTTTAGGTACTTCAAAATAACAGACAATAATATCATTGTCGTACTTTTTACCTATGAAGGTAAATTGCGTTTGTTCGTTATCTAGAAAAATTAAAAATTTTGATTTTAAATACTTTTCTACGTAAACATCTACCTCAGGTAGTTCCTTTTCAGTGGCCATTTGCAAGTTAACATCATAACGTTCTTTTAACACTTTCTCCAAATCGTCAATAAAAATACGCGAAGTGATTTGTATGGCATCATCTTTTTCTGAATAAGATACGTTGGTAACACTCACATAGAATTTATGCGCAGTAGTGAACGCTAAAAGCGGAAGTACTAAAATTAATAGGCATTTCTTCAAATTCATTATTTTTTTGTTTAAATATCTTGAAATAATCAAAGATTACTCCAAAGGTAAAATTTATTCTAAATCATTTTCTTTTCTAAAAACGATACTTTTCTGCACTAAGAACTCCCATAATTTTATTTCGTCATTAGACGCTATTATTTCCGTAAAAGCTTCATCTGCCTCGCAGAAATAAACAAATTCATAAATACGAGTTTCAGGAATTTTTAGATTTTTACTCCATATAGTATCCGAAAAAATTTCTACTATATTTTCGGTAATTATATTTTTTTCGTCGCGAGCTACACGCTTTTTCAACATTTTAGTACGACCAGAAATTCTATTTAAAATTTTATGTAAATTAACTGTGCCACCTGCCCCGCCATAGCCTGCGCCAGCTGATTTAATCCAACCACCACCGTCAGCTTCTGCCAACAAACGTTCGCTCTGAGTTTTCTTTTTCACATAGGCATTTGGTAGACCAAGAGTAGCTGCTACGACTACCTTTTGAGTTTTCATATCGGTAGTTAGGTCTCCGGTTAAATTATAAGGCATCACCACCACTTCGTCCAACTCATTATTAGCTTCTTCTAGTGTAACAATAATCCGTTTGCTACTTAAAATTTCTGTATTGACTACTAAAGTTTTCTTTTTGAATTGCACCGCTGAAAAAACCACACTATCATTCAATTGAACAGCTATTTCAAAAAAACCGTAGCCATCAGAAATAGTTCCTTTACCGCTGGTAATATTTTGAACCGTTACATCTTGAACTTCTTCGTTAAAAGCTTCAATATTGCCACTAAGTACTTGCCGATTGTCTTGTGCTTTTGCAGCAATAACTGCAAAAAACAGCAAAGTAATAGCCTTAAATGGAATACTATTTCTCAAAATTTAAGGAGTTTCTAAATTGTTATTTTTGCGGTAAATGGTACTGTTAGCCACCATAATTTCCCATAACCTAAGTTTGTCATTAGTATTTGTGCTGGCAAAATCAGCATCAATCTCGCAGAAATACATAAAATCATCAATCTTTTCTGTGGGGATTTTAAGTTGCTTTATAAAGAGCGTATCATGATAAAATCCACGAATTTGCTCTGTTCTTCTATAATTACGTTGTTCGGCAGCAAATTCTTTTAGTCGTTTAGTTTCTCCTGTAATGGCATTCAAAACCTTTATAATAGAACCTCCATTTTGCGCGGAATACAATTGCCGATCGGCCTGCGACATTTTTTTTACATATGAATTAGGCAATCCTAAACTCGCGGCTGTAACATCGGGAGTAACTTGCATATTATTCATATCTCTTTTAAGCTCTCCATATAAATTATAGGGCATCACAATTACCTCATCTAATTCTGTCAGAGAAGATTCGAGGGTAATAAATAAGGTTTTACTCGCTAACATATCTTGTGACACTACAAGCTCTTTTGTTTTAAATTGTATGGCAGAAAAAACAAGGGTGTCATAAAGTTTTGCCGTAATAGAAAAAAAACCATCAGCATCTGTAATTGCTGCTTTACTAGCCGATATATTCAAAACATGGGTTGCAGATACATCGCCATCGTCACTAGAGATTTTACCCTTTAAAGTGGAAGAAGAAAAATTTTGACCGAAACTTAAAAAGCAACAGCTGAAAAATAAAATAAGTGCTTGTAATAAGGACTTACTTTTTATCATCCAGTGTCATTTTAAAAGCTTTACTTTCATTGACTAAAAAATCGATCAACTGAAATTCATTCGTTTTCTTTAGTAACGATTGTTCAGACATGTGGCTATCGCAGTAAAACAAAAATTCGTTTATTTTATCTTGTGGTAACTGTAAATCTTTTACAAAAAATTCATCGTCATACACTTGGCGTAACACATCGCTTAACTTTAATTTAGGCGTTGTACCAGTTTCATCATCATTTGACAATCCTTTTTTAATGGCTTTAAAGATGTTTATAAAATTAAGCCCGTTTTGCATACCTCTTTCGGTTTGCGATAAAGCGATATTTTCAACTCTAGTAGTTTCATCAATTCCGTAATCAAACGCTTTAAACTCTTCATTTTTAAGCTTAATAAAAGCTTCTTCGTTTTCTGGGCCAACGACTACTTCTTCTAATTCAGTTACTTTTTCAGTAACCTCAACAACCAAACGGTTATTTTTTAATATTTCTGGGGTAATAACTACCCTTTTTATTTCGTAAGTTAAGGCCATAAAAGTTAATTCATCACCTACTTTTACATTAATTGCAAATTCACCATCGGCATTCGTAATTACGCCCATTTCTGTGTTTACGTTAATGACGTTTTCATTTTGTACATTGCTACTGCGGTACATTACTTTACCTCTTAAAAGGCTGCGCTGTTCTTCTTGACTGTAGCCAATTGAAATGAATAAAATAAAAAATAAAGCAATTAATTGTTTTTTCATGATATTTTTGATGGTCTAGACCACTATTAAAAAATGGTTGTTATTTTATGGTAATTAACTTTCTATAAAGTAAGCGCAAGTTAGTGTCAAAAAAAAGGAAACCTGCATTAAACTTTTGTTAATTTGTAGTATACTAGCATTATTTTAATAATAAACTAAACCCTTATACACTTGAAAAAATTATTACTTGCAAGTACTTCTACCTTATTTGGCGAAACTTATTTAAAGTACTTATTGCCAGAGTTAGCTATTTTCTTTAAAGACATTAAAACGATAACTTTTATACCCTATGCTCGACCGGGAGGAATTTCGCATGATGATTATACCAAAATCGTGGCAACTGCTTTTACTGCCATTGATAAAAAA
>JANQTG010000204.1:9544-10728 GCA_030731855.1 Cellulophaga sp.
TGGTTAATTTTAACATAAATGCACATTATTTAGACGCCAACCCTAACAGCAAACATAATGGTGAAACAAGAGAGACAAGAATCAAAGAATTTCACTGTTTTAATACTGTCCCTGTGGTGGGTTTACGCGAAGGAAGTTACCTCTTTGTTGAAGATAAAAAAATAGTTTTAAAGGGCAAATTTAAAGCGCGAATTTTTCTTCCAAACGAATTACCTTTTGAAGGAAATAACCTACAATTCAACTAGTTGCATTAAATTTTAATTTTTAGAGAGCACTTTTTAAGTGCTACATTTAAACATTTTAACCCTATCTAATGCATTTCAACTTATAAACAATTAGAAATAAAATTTTCGTTGTAGTTTTACTACCATACAGTTAAAATATCTTAGTAAAAAAACACTCATGAAAACACTTTATTTAAGATTATTTGCGATTATCTTTTTTTTAGGAGCAAGTTCTTCTTCACTATATGCCCAAGTAAAAATTGGCGACAACCCGCAGACTATTGATGCAGCATCGGTGCTAGAATTAGAAAGTAGCGATAAGGCTTTGGTTATCCCGAGAATGAATACCATTCAAATGGACGCTATAATACCTCTTGAAGGCGCCATGGTGTATAATACTGATGCACAATGTGTGCATTATTATGATGGCACAATATGGATTAATATTTGTGAAGCATTTGGAGATGCCTTTGCCATCACAAACGACTCCGTTGTAAATCCCTTCAAGACTATCTTGATACAACAAACCGATAATAATTACAATTTAGAAGTAGGCATACTTACAGGTGTTAACCTTGGTAATGGCATTGTTGAAAACAGACATATCATAGACGGCGCCATAACAAATGCAAAAATAAGAGATAACCAAATAAATTCTCGTAAAATTATAAATGGATCTATTTTACCTGTGGACCTAAGTGCTGGGCCAACCCCTGGGTCAGTATTACAAACCAGTGCTGATGGAAGCACAGTAAATTGGGCACAAATTACGGCCAGTAATGTTTTGGGAGAAAATTTAACGCCAGGAGACCCTTCCATTATCGTAGGGAATGGTGCAGGAGCTACCTTAACAAATGCAGAAATAAGGGTTGCAGACTTAGGAATTACGACGGCCAAACTAGCTGATGGTGCCGTTGATAATACCAAATTGGCAGATAATGCTGTTACCACTGATAAAAT
>JANQTG010000205.1 GCA_030731855.1 Cellulophaga sp.
TATTTCTCATATACAGAATCCAAAAAAATAAAATGAATTCAAAGTTCAAATAAGACATGCCAAAAATTGAGTGTATAATTGGAAAAATAGTTGGCGGTTTTGTACGAACAGAATACCTACTTAGTCAAATTGCTTCAGATCTTGATTTATCAAAAAGTAAAACTCATTTTTTCGCAAATTACCAAACAGCAAAAAAAATCAACGCTTTAATAAAAAAAATTTCTAATTCAGAGATTAACAATAAAGAATTATATACTACCCTATTAGAAGGATTCAATAAAGTAAGAGAAGAAAGAAATACGGTTGTACATGGATTATTTTTAGTAAATGTTTCAAATGAAAATGAATATAAAGTACACTCCTACTTAGAAAATAAAAATAGTATTATTGATAAATCACGAATTTATACTTTTAATGATTTGTTAGAAATTGAAAGTAAGATAATACAAATTCACAATGATTTATTTACTCTACATTTTAATAAGTAAGCCTTTATGGAAATTTATATCCAATAATTAAGGTTCAATAAAAAAATGATCAAACTATTACTATTTCTGAGTTTATTGGTGTTTACGGGTATCAACGCTCAAAACAATACCCTTTCTTACGCTTCGCCAGCAGAAGTAAGACTCGATTCGGCTTATATCCATTCCAAAGTAGATTCTATTATAACGAATGGTATAAAAAATAAGGCTTTCCCATCGGCTCAGGTTTTGGTAGCGAAAGATGCCAAGATTATTTTTCATAAAGCATACGGTTTTCATACCTATGATAGTATTCAGCCTGCTGCTTTAGATGATATATACGATTTGGCTTCGGTAACAAAAATTATGGGACCATTGCCTGGATTAATGAAATTGGTTGAAGAAGGTAAATTAGATTTAGATAAACCGTTCAGTACCTATTGGAAACCCTGGAAAAAAAGAAAAGATAAACGAAACATTACACTCCGTGAAATTCTAGCCCATCAAGCAGGATTGGAACCTTATATTGTTTTTTTAAATGATGTTTTAAAGAAGAATGGCAACATCAAAAAACGCTTTGTAAAAACAAGCGCTAAAAATAAGTTTCACCATAAAGCTTACGAGGGTTTATATGTAAAAGACCGATTCAATAGAAAAATGTTTCGAAAAATAAATAGATCCAAAGTTTCAGAGGATAAAAAATATACCTATTCAGGACTTACATTCTTAATTTTCCCAAAGTTGATAGAGCAACTAACTGGTGAAGATTATCGAAGCTACCTTCAAACAAATTTTTATACTCCTATTGACGCAAAAACATTAACTTTTTTGCCAAAATCAAAAACTTTTAGCCATAAAATAGTGCCTACAGAAATGGATACTATATTTAGACATGGTTTAACTCGAGGCTTTGTTCATGATGAAAATGCGGCACTTTTAGGCGGAATTTCCGGTAATGCAGGACTTTTTGGTACCGCCACAGATCTTGCTAAAATGATGCAGCTTTACCTCAACTATGGTAGTTATAACGGTGAACAACTGATTGCTGAATACGTCGTAAAAGAATTTATACAAGTACAGTATCCTGATAATGACAATCGTCGTGGACTTGGTTTTGATAAACCTTACTTGAATAATGCCGAACTTTCTCTTTCAGAAGCTTATCCTTCACCAAAAGTAAGTGCTTCAAGTTTTGGCCATAGTGGTTTTACAGGTACTTTTGTTTGGGCGGATCCTGAAACTAAATTGGTCTATATTTTCTTATCGAACAGAGTTTATCCCACCCGAAAGCAACGTGCCATTTATGACCTCAACATTCGGTCAGTTATACAAGATGTTTTTAGCCCCCTAGCTCCCAAAGGGGAAACTATTAATCTAGCGGATTAAGTATAAAGACCATGTTTTTGACCTGTATATTGATTTGAAAAATTTTATAAAACCTAAGCATCTAAAAATCTAATAATCTCAGGATCTAACTAGAAACAAATTTTTATTGGTATCTTAGTTTTTTAATTAAATGTATCGATGGGTCTTCTTGTTTTCTATGCCGTTATTTCTATCTTCTTTTCTTTCTTGTGTTCTATTCTTGAAGCCGTACTTTTGAGTATAAACCCTACTTTTATAAATATCAAGAAAAAGGAGGGTAAAACATACGCATTAACTTTAGAGGAATTAAAAAAGGATGTTGACAAACCACTTATTGCAATCCTTACTATAAATACCATTGCCCACACCGTTGGTGCTATTTTAGTGGGTGTACAGGCAAAAGTTGCCTACGCTGATATGTACGGAACAACACAACAAACTTTTTTAG
>JANQTG010000206.1 GCA_030731855.1 Cellulophaga sp.
CGCCTGTTAAAAGTTTCCATCTTTTAAAATCTACTCCTTTTTCTTTTCCATATTCCTTCAATACTTCTACGCTGTCTTTGTCAGGTGTTACGCTATGTGACAACAATAAAATTTGATTGTCATTGATAAACTCTTTTTGAATATCTGCCATACTATTTGTCATTTTTAAGCAAATTCCTGGGCATGTAGTAAAAAAAAAATCAGCTACGCAAATTTTCCCTTCAATGTTTTTTTCTGTGAAAGTTTGATTTTCCTGGTTAACCAATGTAAATGGTCTGATTTGGTGAAAAGTTTTGGAATTTAACATTTCCCATTTAGGCGTAAAATCTGGTGTGTCGTAATATGGTAAATATGTTTTATTTTCTTTACAAGCAATGAAGGCAAGTAAGAAAAGTATGATATAATTTTTCATTCTATTTCTTGGTCTTTTAGTGTATAACACAAAGCTGATTTTTGAAGTCCATACCTTCGGCCATCTTTTACTTCATAATTAATATAGGGCTTACCGTTTTCACGCCATGCTTTTTGCATTCCATTCTCTTGGTCGTTTGTATAATTTAAAGCATAATATTTGCTTCCACTTTCATACCATTGTTTCTGTATCCCTTCACGTTTGTCATTGAAATAAGAAAAATCAAATTTCATATGACCATTTTTCCAATAACCATAGTGTCGTCCATAGCCAATACCATCTTTGTAATTCCTTTCTGTTTCCAATTTTCCATTTTCAAAAAAAGTCTTAGTGCTTCCGTGTTGTTTACCTTCAAAATAAGAGCTAATGAATTTTAAAGTATCTGTTGCATATATTTCTTTAATTAAACCCGAATAGGGTTTGCCACCATAGAAGTAAATCCCATTGTTTAATTTTAAACTACTATCGATACTGTAGATAGTAGTATTGGGAATTTGTGAAATATCTACTTTTTCAAAAATATTGCTTTCAACATTTAGTTTTTTTTCATCACAACTAATTAAGTTTACTAAACAAAATATAAACACAAAGAATTTAATTCGTAAAAGTTCCTTTTGTTCCATTGTAACTTCCTGCTTTTAAGATGTAAAACCGACTGCCCAAATAAGCTGTATTGCTAGCATGATAATGATAAATAGGCGTAGAGAAATCTGCAGTTGTACCTATATGACCACCATTAGTGTCTAAATTTGAAGGGTAACTGCCGTCCATATCTTTTCTTGCATAAATGGGAAACCCATCTCTCAAAAATCCAATAAGGTTAGCATTATCATTTCCTGTAAAATCCCCTGTACAATGGTAATGATAAGTGTTTCCTGGACCTGGATGCGCACCTGCCCTGTCAAAAGAGCCAAGTACATTTGCATCCACAGGAACATTTCCACCTTCTCTATCATTATATAAGGGAACACCATTTAGAGCCATACCTATAGGACCCAAGGTCGTTACTTCTTTGTTAGTTGCTTCTGTTGGCTTTGTTGTAATTGTCATCGCATAAACTTGTTCTCTTATAGTTCCAGGGTTAAGAGTTGAACCTGCCATTTGTGCTTCATAAAGCGCATTACCTACACCCCAATATGGAGATACGTGATTGGGTGTTCCATTAGATCTCAGTGTGATACTACCATCACTTGTGGAAATGGTTACGGCAGACGTGTATGTAGCTTGTACTACACTTGTTATTGAAACTCCTTCCTCCGCTGGTATGGCAGGTGAATCATCATCTTTACTACAAGAATAGATTAGGATACATGTAACCAAAAGAGTAAGGCTTAAAATTGAAATTTTTACTTTGTTCATATTCTTGATTTTTAATGTTTATATTCTTTTAGACTATAAACAACTAAAAATCCTTCGGTGGTCGTGGAATATTTTTATCTTTTTTTGTTATTCTTTCTAAAAGTCGGTCAAGAAAAATTTCAAAACCATCCATTTGACTTGGTTTTAGAAACGATTTAACTTCTTCAAAGTGTTGATAAGTCACTTTTATTTTTTGAAGTTCTATTCGTTGCAAATCCATAGAAATAGAATCTTTTTTTGCAGAAGGCGCGGGAGTTTTTAAAGTATTAAAGTATGCTATCCAAAGTTCTTTTTGTTGGTTATTTAGTGCAGTTATACGTTCTGTATGCTTTTCGGCACTTTTTAAAAATAATTTTTCTTGGTAACTGTTCAAATTCAATTTTTCTTTTACAGTTTTTCTAAATCTATCTTCATTAGGGTGTGAGGGTTTGGTAGCTAAAAAGAAGGTGAGCATACCAAGATTAAAAATGAGTAAGAAAACTGTTGTCCATTTATAGAGTTGAGCTTTATTCATTGGTATACAAATTATAATTAGTAGTTAAATGATATTCATTTACTTGTTTGTTGTTATTAAAAGAGTTATTTGATTTTATCGCAAAAACATTGATATTTAATATTAAACATGCAGCAGCTGCTACCTTCCAAATAGGCACTTTCATAATTTTAGCCTCTTTTAGATTTAGTTTTTGTTCAATTTTTGAAAATAAATCCACATCAAGTGTTAGTTGCTTTTGATTTTGCACACTTTCAAATGCTTCGTTTATCCAATTGTCCATATTATTGTTTTTATACATTTTGACAATATTTTTAGTTAATTCCTTCGGTCTGGTTTAAGTTTGTGCAACTTTTTCCTTAAGTTTTCTTTGGCTCTTTGAAGTAAAGATTCAACTGCCTTTAGGGAAATTCCCATAATATCGGCAATTTCCTGTCTAGGTTTTTCATCTATAAACCCTAAAATGAAAGCCGTTTTTTGAGAATCGGGCAATGAATTTATAGCCGAATACATCAGTCTTGCCATTTCTCTTTTTTCTTCAAGGACACCAGGATGTTCGAAATCAGGAAGCTCGTAGTTTAAATTTTCAAAAAATAAGAATGTCTTTTTGTTTCGTTGTTTCAGATAGTTCAAAGAAGCATTGACCGCTATTCTATAAATCCACGTACTTACTGTTGAATTACCTTTAAATGTATGAGCATTTTTGAAAATTTTGACAAAAATATCTTGTGTTACTTCTTGTGCATCTTCAATGTTTTGAAGGTGATGCATTGCTGTTGTATATACCTTATTAGAATATAATACGTATAACTTCTTAAAGGATATTTTGTCGCCTTTTGAAATTTGATATAATATTACAGTTTCATTTTCCACAGTTTTGTTCTACAATGACGCACAACACCCATATATGTGTATGTTTTCTACTAAACGTATTTAGATCTACTAAGTTACTACAAAACTAATTATTTTGAATAGCACTATTTTTATAGGCACGTTTCACCAAACTTTCGTAGTGTACATGAGCCGTCCCGAAGCTTCGGGATTAAATGTTCCCTCTATTTTATTTACTTAAAAAGCCTCCCGAATAGTCGGGATAAAAAATTAACTGACTTCGAAAAAATGCCCAAGACTTAGTGTAAGCAACAACTTGCGCTATTTTTTATTTATTCTCAAAATTTCAATGGAAGAATTTAAATCATATTCTTCATGTACTTTGTGATATTGGGATCTTTATAGATTTTCTGAACTGCCTCCGTATACAACTTTGCAAACCGTTCATTTTTGGCAAGCGTACCAAAAAGGGATTCTTGTCTAATAAAAGCTAATGGGTCGGTTGTGGTTTGTTTGGCCGCTTGATGAAGTTCGGTGCCCATGGCATCGATAATTTCGATGGGGTGCCCATGTCTATCCATTCCTTTATCACTATAATAACACCAAGCAGCAATTACCAATGTTGCAAATTTGATGCTTCCACCAGTTGCTATGTTATCTTGTAGGGTAGCAATTAAAAATTTTGGCAGTTTGGCGGAACTTTCCGAGCAAATTCGGCTGACACTGTCTTTGATATTTGGGTTGGCAAAACGCTCTAATAGACTGTCTTTGTATTGCTCTAGATCAATACCTTCAATGTTCCCTAAAATAGGGGTGGCCTCTTGATCTAGAAAGGCACGTAAGTAGGTGGTAAAGGTTTCGTCCTCCATACACGCGTTGATGGTAGGGTGCCCGTGCAGGGCGCCTAAAAGCCCCAAGACAGAATGCCCTGCATTAAGCAGACGTAATTTCATTTTTTCATAAGGCCCTACATCGGGTACAAATTGTACCCCTACTTTTTCGAATTCTGGTCTTCCATTTGAAAAATCATCCTCTACCACCCATTGTATAAAAGGTTCGCAGGTAACGGGCCAGGCATCTATTACACCAAAATCTTGTGCTAAGGTTTCGATATCCGCGTTCGTTGTCACAGGCGTAATACGGTCGACCATACTATTGGGGAAGCGGACTTCTTGGGCTATCCATTCCGCCAACTCCATATCTTGCACTTCGGCAAAGGCGAGTAGCATCTTGCGGGCCATATCGCCATTGTGCTCAATATTGTCACAAGATAAAATGGTAAATGCAGGAAACCCGATATCGCGACGTCTTTTTAAAGCAGCGGTTAGAAAACCATATACGGTTATCGGGTCATTGGGGTGTCGTAGTTCGTGCTGTATATCAGGGTTATCAAAATTGAATTCCCCCGTTGTAGGATTAAAATTATATCCGCCTTCGGTAATCGTAAGTGATACTATTCTAGTATCGGCATGTGCCATACGGGCGATTACGGGTTCTGGGTCTGTGACGCCCATTTTAAAATCGACTATCGACCCGATGACTTCCGGTTCAATTTTTCCGTCGGAATGTTTGACCATCAACGTATACAGGTGGTCTTGTTTGTTGAAAACAGCGTCTAGTTTGGCATCCGCTTCGCGTAGGCCAATACCGCAGATGCCCCAGTCCGATGCCTCGCCCAACTGCCGGAGTTGATGTAGGTAATATGCTTGATGTGCGCGGTGAAATCCACCAACGCCAATATGTACGATTCCGGCTTTATTCGCTTCGCGGTTATAGGTGGGAACAGGCAAACGGTTTTTTAATGCTGTTAAATTCTGTTCTTGGAGGTGTATTGGAGTTTCCATATTTATGCTGCTGTTTTTGATTTCCCGCGTTTCAGCGCCCAATAGGCCAACACGAAATAAAGGATGGTACAAATAAAGGCATAGGTGTAAAAGAGTTCACGATTTTCTATATAGGCAGTTTCCGAAGCACTACCGAACATGACATTGCTAGCCAACACCAAAGTGGCGACCAAAGCGGCAATTGCAACGAATTTTAATCCCTTTGAGAACATAGAAACATCTTTTGCATGTACAGGTTCCTCTTTTGCTTGCTGTTCCTGAAAGCGTTCTATCGCTTCTTTTCGCACTTCATCTTCCTTTTCTTCCTCTGGGTAGTTCTGCTTGGCACCATAGCGGGATGCGAGCAGCGTATACACCGCAATAGTAAAAAACCACGTGGGGATAAACAGGTAATAGAAGGAAATCACATTCAGGGCATTCAATCCAAAACCGAAGACCAAGCCCAAGCCCCAAGAGGCAACCGCCGGCATGCTAAAGGTAAGCTTGCGGTACGAAGACCAGTAGCGCGTAAAACCAATTCTAGGAAAAATCTGATGTTCTGCGAACACAATCGCCCCCACAGGAACTACCAGCAAACCGGCATAGGTTAGAAGGGGCAGTATTTGCGAAAATACAAAAGGGAAACAGGCGATGGCAACCGTGAACATGCCAACGATAATCGTCGTTTTTTTTCTAGAATGATTGTAGAAAATTGCCTGAGCGGCCAAACCTGCTCTGTATAAATTGGTGATGGCGGTGGTCCAACCTGCCACGATCACAATGACAAACCCCGACCAGCCAAGTGCATAATAGGCCACATCGCCCGGGTCGAGTTCTACGATGGATTTTCCTAAGATGACCGCCGCCCCTGCGCCCATGATCCCCGCAGCGATCCATGCCACGTAGTGCCCGAACATCATACCCGTACTCGTGGCATAGCCGTACGATTTCTTTTTTGCAAAACGCAAGAGAGCCATATCGATCAATCCGAAATGGGTGATAGTATTGGCTGCCCAGCCAAAACCGATGACTTCGACCAAACCGATGCCGGGTGCTCCGTCGCTATTGATGCCTGTCCAGATACTTTGGTCGCCCAGGGTCATAAAATCGGCCCAGCTTCCGGGTATGGTTTTATCCAATACATCCAGAGACAAAGCGGGGAGGAGCACCATGGCCCCGCTGGTAAACATGACAAAAAGCCAAGGCGCGCAGATACCTGAAAATTCGGAAACCGCATTAAAACCATAGAGCGCAATAGCAACCACAAATATCCCCACGGCCAACACAATTAAAATAAACCAGGCGTTAGTGGGGTACCAATTAAGTTGCGCAGGAATATCAAAGGCAAAACGAACCGCCGTTGAGGAGACCGTTATCATCGCTGCAGAAATCACCGAAAAGATGATGACATTGGCCCAATTGTACAACTTGGTCATCGAATCACCCGCAATCTTGTTCAGATAGGTATAAAGGCTCAAACGGGTATCCACGGCAATAGGGGAGGTGATGAACCGCCAACTCAGAACGGCCAAGATATTGCCGATCAATAGACCCAGAATGATATCCATAGTCTTGGCTCCCAACGCTACAAAGGTTGCCCCAATCACAAACTCTGTCGCTGCTACATGTTCGGCGGCATATAGTCCTGCAAAATGTGTCCAATCGTGCAGTTTGTGCTTGGCTACGGGAAGTTGTTCTTCTTCTAGGTTTTTAAATTGTTTAAAATCTTCGGTGGTGTTCATAGTTTAAGTTGGTTGCAAATTTTATTTTGTTAAATACTGTAGTATAGTTTTTTATGGATTAGATCAAATGAATTACGAAGCTAAAGCTTTTTCTCTTTCTAAAGTTAAATCTCAAAGATTTTGCGACTTTATAAATATAAAGGCTTTTCGGTTATATGACCTAAAGTTCACATTGTTTATGGGTTGTGGTAGTCAAAGTAATTTATTCATTACTCCGAGATTGTTCAATCATTTCTTGCAGCTCTTTATCTTTCATTTGCTCTATTTCTCTTTCACTCTTTTTTTTAATAATATTTATTTTTTTATTAAAGTTAGTGTGAGATATCCCTGAAATAATCACTACCAAACCACCAATAAAAATTGTAACGAAAATAAAGATGAGTCTTTTGTTATTCTTGGCCTTGAGGAATAATATAATAAAACTATTCCATAAAAAAGAGAAAATAAGTAGCGATGTTGTAGAAGAGTTTATTCCCTGAACCAATGTTGAATTATTAGGTTTGTCAGGATTTACATATGCTGTTAATGAACTGGAATATTTAAGTATTCTATATAATTCTTGATGGTTTTCTGTATTGTTGCTTCCATAGCCTATTGAAATAATATTATTTGTGTATTTTTTATTATTATATGTATAGGTGTAATTACATTTAGTTTCATAAGAAATACTTGGTTCACTTATATTACTAGCAGTTGCCACAATTTCTACATTCTTGATTTTGGCTATCACAGGAACCCAATTGTTAGTCTCGATTTGGAAATATAGATTACTTAAACTTATGTATAAAGTGATTATTCCAATCAAAAAGAAGGGAAGAATAAAAAATAAAGCACAACCAAATCCCAGTTTTTTATTTTCAATTTTGTTTTTCAATTTTAATGAGTTATTATGTTGCCTAAAGTCTCGGATATGAAAATTAGCGCTGAAAATAAGCGTTAATTTTCGGATTATACACAAGCCGAATTTTTAAATTTTACTAGTTATTTTATTTTTTGGAATTTGTCAAATTTTATATTTAGCGGACTTTGTTAATATGCAAAAACCTATCGGTTTAGCTCAAATCCCCTATGTTTTTTATACAGTGTTATTTATTGCCTTTTTAACAATTATAGTTAATTTGAAATTTTGTTGCATATAATCTTGGCTGAAATTATAGCTCCTTCCATATATCCAGAATATTCTGATGATGATTCTGTACCTGAGAAAAAAATGGTATTATCTAAATAACTTTTAGTAAATATTGGATGCCCATTATTTTGATGTGGACGGTGAATTATTTGATTTTCGCCTGAGACAAATTCATCTGTCCAAACTTTATCGAAATAAGAAATAGGATTTGAGGCTTCTGCGCCTAAAAGTTTTTCTAGTTGTTTTAATACAAGTTCTTTTCTAACTTCCTTAGAATAAGATGCAGAACTACTACTTAAGAATCCTGTTAAGCCAAATTTATTATTTTCGTAATTGGTGTGATCATACATTTCAGTAACAATGCCTGAATGGCTAAACAACATTCCAGAATAGCCTTTGTTTCGCCAAAAAGGCACTGCATATTCTAATACAAATTTAACACTGCCAGCCATCCATGTTTGAACTGTTGGTAAAATATTAAAAACATTATCAGGTAATTTAGGAGCAAACGTAAGTTGTGAACTTACTAATTGTGGTGGTAAGCATAAAATAACTTTGTTCGCATACAGTCTTTGTTCATTGACCGTTTCTAATAACAAACTCTTTTTAGATTTATTAATTGTCTTAACTCTGGTATTTAGTTGGATGTTTGTTAGGAGTGTGTTAGAACTTAAAGAGTCAATTAAGGCCTGTGTTCCACCTGATATCCTGTATGATGGTTCTTGAGATTCAGGAACATTGAATTCTTGTGGAGGTTCAAATGATTTTGTTTGAAATAATGATTTGCCTTTGGAGTATTGTGGGTATTTTGTCAGTCCCAATTCATCTAATAAAGTAATTAAGTTGGTGTGAATGTCTGAAAACCACGTAGCTCCTAACTCCATGGGGGTACCTAATCTTCCTGGAACAGTTTGTATTCTGCCGCCTAGACGTGATGATGCTTCTAAAATTGTTGATTTAATGTTCTTTTTTGATAATAAAAATGCTAAGGTTAATCCACTTAGTCCACCTCCAATAATTATTATTTCTTCTTTTTTTATCATTTATTAGCTTGTAGATAACGTTATTTTATTCGATTAGTAGCGTGGTTAAGCACCTAATTTAGCAAATAAAAACTAGATAGAAGATTCGTGAGGACTTTCGTAAGTAGGCGAGAACTAGCCATTAATTATATATGGTGTTTTTTTTTAGTTCATTATTATTTTTATTGTTCATAGGTCAAATGCATTGGTGTCGAAAGACTTCCAAATTTTTTCCAAGAATTTTGACTTCCAAACTTATAATAATGAGTCGAACCTAAAGAAGGAATAATTATTGGTAAACTCAATTTATTTCCTTTCTGTGAATGTTCAATCCATTCAACCGTAATTATAATGTTCTCTTTGACCTTAATATCATAATGATCTAAATCGCAATTTACCCAACCCGAAGTTTTTTCATCGACTTTGACAATAATGTTTTCGATATTAATTCTTTTATTTGGTTTGTTTTTTTTTATTGAATAGACATTAATTCGAAATGTTACAAATTCAAAATCATTTTCTTTTATAAAAAATTTAAATTCACTTAATGAACTTACTTTTTTATTTCCAAGTTTAAATTTTTTGCCAATTTCAGTCCCTAAATTTTTGTTTGCTAACTCAGGAATAGAAAAAATTACTCTCACTTTTGTTTTTGTTTGTAGTTTTCCACTTTCATATGTTTTAGTTTTTTTAGATGTTAGCGTAACCTCTTCTAATTCTACAATAGAACTTTCGAGATTTATATTTAAAAGCTTATTATTTTTAAAAATTTCTTGTATTAATAAATCCTTCGATTTATATCCTAAACAAGAAACTCGTAAAGTATCTTGTTTCATACTTTCATTTATTATTAGAGTAAATCCCCCCATTTGGTCGGTTACTGTTCCAATTTCTTTATTTAAAACACCAATACTAGAATATTTTATTGGGTTATTAATACTATCATTTACAGTTCCTTTTATTATTATTTCTTGTGAGTTTAAAACTCCAAAATTTAACATTAAAAATATTGCTAAGGATAAATTTGTTTTCATTCTGTTCATTTATTATTTAAAACGTAGTATTCAACCGTAGTTCTTGGGCATTAAACACAACGTCAGTTTGTTTAATTAACCTCCGTTTTATTTAAATCTATAGACTAAAATACACATTTGTATTGAGCAGAGTAGTTGAAAAGTGCTTTTTATTTTTAAGGTTGTAAATAGTATTAAAAAAGTGTTTATATGTGTAAATAAGGCTTTATAATGTTTACAAAAAGTTACTTTACCATCTTGGATTATGTTCTAAATTCTTTTAAGGTTGTAGTCTATAAATTTCAGTTTTCCTTTACAATCAAATTCAAAAAGTGAACTTTTTTTGTACTTCATTCCTGTTTTGACCTCTATAAAACAAGAGTAATCTTTTAAATTACGATATCCGAACAGAGACACTAAAACTGTCCGAATTATTTTGTTTACATCCGTATTCTTTGAGTTCTTTTTTCTGATATCCGCAACTTACCAAAAGTAATAGTGTCGTCAAATATTTTACAAAGTGTAATTTCATTTTACAAGTTTTTTCATACTATGGGTAATAGTTGATAAATGAAACGTAGTGGATTTATGAACATTAACTTTTTTCTCGCTTAGAAGGTCTTTAATTATATGAAAAGCGACTTTGATTAAAAACCAAAGTCGCTATTGTTTTTGTACATTGTAGTGTGTAGTACTTGTTTTATCGCTTGTAATAAGCCACAATACTTGCCTTTGCTAATGTTTGATTCCATAGATTAAAACCAACAACCGCAGGATTTATATTTTCATCAAGTCCTAATTTATCTGTTTTTAAAGCATAAACAGTAATTATATATTGGTG
>JANQTG010000207.1 GCA_030731855.1 Cellulophaga sp.
CCGAAAGTATCGCATCACTAGCCAATATTATCAATGAAAACTATATAAGTTGTATCGCCGTTGATGAAGCGCATTGTATATCTTCTTGGGGACACGACTTTAGACCATCATACCAACAACTTGGTTTTTTAAAGCAACAATTACTGAATACACCTATAATTGCATTAACAGCAACTGCCGATAAAGCGACACGTTTAGATATCGTACAACAATTACGAATACCTAATGCAAAGCAATTCATTACCTCTTTTGATCGCAAAAATATAAGTTTAACCGTACGCCCAGCAGATGGCCGAGTAGAACAAATTTTAAATTTTATTCAAAAAAGACCCAATAGTTCTGGGATTATTTATTGTTTGAGTAGAAAAACGACCGAACAACTAGTCGCTAAACTAAAAAGTAAAAAGATTGATGCGGAGGCCTACCATGCCGGTTTAACGTTTGATGAACGCACGAAAGTACAGGAAGATTTTATTTTTGATAAAACAAAGATTGTTTGCGCTACCATTGCTTTTGGTATGGGTATCGACAAATCGAACGTGCGCTGGGTAATTCATTACAATATGCCCAAAAATATTGAAGGCTATTATCAAGAAATTGGTAGGGCTGGTCGCGACGGTATTGCGGCTACTGCACTACTTTTTCATAGTTATGCTGATGTAATACAACTGCGAAGATTTGCTGAAGGTGCCACAAATGAAGAGGTGCAAATTGCGAAGCTAGAGCGCATGAAACAATTTTCTGAGGCCACTACTTGCAGACGTAAAATTTTATTAAGCTACTTTGGAGAACTTTTAGCAGAAAATTGTGGCAATTGCGATGTTTGCAAGAGTCCACCACAAGTTTTTGACGGTACCGTTATCGCTCAAAAAATACTATCAACCGTTGCCAGAGTTCAAGAAAATGAAGCCATTGGTGTACTAATTGATGTACTGCGAGGTGCAAAAAATGCGACTGTTTTAGAGAAAGGTTTAGATAAGATAAAAACCTACGGGATAGGTCAAGATATTTCTTGGAAAGATTGGCAACACTACATTATTCAGTTAATAAATTTAGGCTATGCTGAAATTGCTTTTCAACACCGAAATGCGCTGCAACTAACCGAATTTTCTAAAAATGTATTATTCAAAGGCGCAAAAGTATCGCTTACTAAGCCATTAGAACTGGTAGAGAAAATAGGAAATCCTAAAGAAAAAACTAAAAAAGCTCAGAAAAGTACTGAGTTATTTGAGCGTTTAAGGGTTTTACGACAAAAAATTGCCTTAGAAGAAAATATCCCGGCTTATTTGATTTTTAGTGATGCCACATTACATGAAATTGTAGAAGAAAGACCTTTAACAGATGATGATTTTATTCATATTAGTGGTGTCGGAAATCGCAAATTGGAGGTTTATGGCGATATTTTTATGAATGAAATTAGAGCTTTTAATAAAGAGAAGAAGGCCAATAAAGAAGACACCTATAAAGTTACTTATGAATTATATCAAGAAGGATTATCGATTGATGAAATTGCAGAGAAACGAAATTTAAAGTCGCAGACAATTTTTTCGCATATTGCAAAATTATATGCTGATGGCAAACCCATTAATATTTTTGATTTTATTGATAAGAAAGAAGTTGAAACAGTCAAAAAAGCTAAAATACATTTAGAAAATCCGGAAGGTCTAAAAACCTATTTTGATCATTTTGAAGAAAAAATGGATTATCATAAGATTCGTTTAGCTTTAGCTATTTTAGAGAAAGAGGAAAGATAATTGTTAGTGAGTTTTGGCTACTTGATGCTAGGTTTTGGTTAAAAGGTGATAATCAAAATATTAATGTATAAGTCACAAATATTTTTCATTTTTTTGTCTTAAAATAAAAAAGTATCTAGAAATTTAACTTTCTAGATACTAGTTAATATATTTATGCTAAATAATTTTTCACCTCTCCTTCGGAGAGATCGTAATTGCTATTTTTGGCAGTTACGGGTGAGGCTTCTTAAACTTTTTTTACACGTACGGCATTCATGCCTTTTTGTCCTTTTTCAAGTTCAAACTGTACCATATTATTTTCTTTAATTTCTTCTAAACATCCATTAATGTGGACAAAGAATTTTTCTTGTGTTTCAGTATCTTTAATAAATCCAAACCCTTTAGCATCGTTGAAAAACTCAACTCTTCCTTTTCTTGTTGGATCTATTTCTTCGTCACTTTCTTCCTTTTTAGGTATTCCAAGAACAATGCTTTCTGCATCAACTTTTATTTTTTTCGTCGGATCTGGAGGCGTATCTACCAAATGCCCGTTTTCATCAACATAAACAAACATGCTGTCTTGTTCACCGCTTGTTTTACGTTGTTCTTTTTTCTTCGCTTTCTCTTCACGTTTTTTTAAACGCTTTTTTTCTCGTTCTTTTTTACCAAAGGTTTCTTGTGCTCTCGCCATTAAAAATGTAAGTTATAATTAATAATAGACCGCTTGTGAAAAGCTGTCGTGAAGTTATTGAAATTCCGAATGAACACTAGGTAAACTTATTTGCCGAATAATCTATAGAGAAGTTGCAATAACGCGTATTTCAATGCACTAAAAAGGCTTTACAATACTTTTGCAAATATAAGAAGCTTTTTTTGATTTAAAAAATAGAAAATTGTACGCAACAAATTATAAATCAACACGTTTTAAAAGCAACCATAAAAAAAACTTTAGTTATGACTTACTTATCGCCACAAATTGCCGCTTTAGCTAAAAAGAACAAAGTGAAGTCTTTAGTAAAAAAACAAACCTCTTGTGGTATTTTTCAAGAGTATGGTTTAGAGCTTTCAGTTAAAGAAAATCAAAATTTAAAGAAAGAATAATAGCTTTTAATCCTTTTAAAACTTATTTTATTTGTCTATACATTATCTGAATTAGATATGGTATCTTTAGGTTGAAAAAATTTCTTTTCTTAAAATATTATTGAAATTGACAGAAATTACCAACAAAAGAAAAATTCTACCACTTATATTCGAAAAATTTTTTTCGGAAACTACGCGTGAGAAAATTGAAAAAATTATTCTGAGTATCGCGATATTCAGCTTTTTTATTCATTTGGCGCTTATTTACTTAATGAAATTCGGTTTTATAGATTTACCTACGAACTCAGAATTATTTAAAAGTCCTATTTCAGCTGCTTATACACCCTTCTCTTTTATACTAATTTATGAGGTATATCTATTAATTTACTATTTACCAAAATCATTTACTACTTACATTACCAAACAATATGAAATTATCACCCTAATTATTATTCGTAAATTATTTAATGATTTGTCAGATCTTGAGCTTTCATCAAATTGGTTTGAAATAAAAGGAGACCTACAATTTACTTATGATTTAATAGGTTCGTTGCTACTCTTTTTCTTAATTTATAAATTTCAAAAGCTAGGTAAAGTTAAATTTAGCTCTGGTAACACCGTGAACCCAACTATTGAAAAATTTGTTAAGAAAAAGAGATTAATCGCCACTATTTTAGTTCCGTTATTTTTTGTGATGGCTCTTTATACTTTAATAGACTGGACCGCTGGAATCTTTAAATCATCGAATACGATTCCTTCTTTTGAAAGTATCAATAATCTTTTTTTCGATCAATTTTTTACGGTTTTAATATTAGTCGATGTAGTACTACTTTTAATCTCCTTCTTTTATACAAATCAGTTTCATAAAATTATCAGAAACTCAGGCTTTGTTATCTCTACTATTTTAATTCGAATGTCATTTGGATCAAGCGGATTAACTAGCACAGTTTTAATTGTGTCAGCCGTACTTTTTGGACTCGCAATAATTTTCATACATAACAAGTATGAAAAAAACGAGGCTATTGATAGCAAACCAATTTAATTATTTACATAGGACGATGATCAAATAATTGAGAATATTATAATACTAATTTTTGTCTCTCCCCACCTTATTGTAGGCACTAATCATTAAGTAAGCCCATAGCACTACACAAACAGTTATAAAAATAGAAAACCAAAAAACAATTTCGTTACTTTCCATTTGTAATTTGTTTAAGGAATATAGCGATACCCAATAGTGTAGGCGCCCATAAGCCTATGAAAATTCCGTGAAGCTCTTGACCATTCAAGAATAAGTATTCTGACGCAATAATAATAAGTACACAAATAGCGAGTAGAAATAAATTAGCTACTCCTATTTTCTTTAAAAAAGCCATTGATCTCAAATTAGTTAATGCCTCTAATGTAAGAAAAATTAACTTATTATTAAGTTTTAATATAAAAAAGTAGCTAATTAGTAAGCGCTGTACTTTTGTGAATTAAAAGCTTTCCAACATGTAATCAGCTTTTTAACCAACAAATATATTCCGCATTTGATTTAGGTTAAAAGTACTATCGATTAGCGTAATAACACGAATAGTAAAAATGTAAGTTGCACCGTGGTTATAAGCTACCCAACTAATTTTATGGAATCAAAAAAAAAAGAACAAGAAAAACATCAAAAAGATTTAGAAAAAACTTCAAATAAAATTGATAGTGGAAACAAATACCGCGACATTTTAAGTAACGTTATTCATGAAGGAGAAGAAATTTTCAAAATCAAAAATAAAGCAATTACCTTAAGTGCCCTCATCGCTGGTTTAGAAATAGGTATTAGCTATTTTTTGATTGCTACTCTTTACCACTTATTATCAGACAAAATAGCGGAGGATAGTATTTTTAAGTTATTTAGCGTCGTATATCCTGTTGGGTTTGTTTTAGTCATTTTAGGGAAATCGGCATTATTTACCGAGCAAACTTCAGTTTTAACTTTACCCGTGCTAAACGGACAAAGAAGTATTTGGGAACTATTACGCATTTGGGGATTAGTAATTTTAGGCAACATAGCTGGCGGAATTGTTTTTACCTTATTTATTGGATTCCTTGGACCACATTTAAACTTATTTACACACGAAACCATGGTGACTATAGGCCATCATGTTCTTAAGCCTAACGCATGGATTCTTTTTCTTAGTGCAATTGTAGCCGGCTGGTTAATGGGATTATTGAATTGGTTGATTAATAGTACCAAAAATTCATTAACGCGAATACTACTAATCATGATGATTACGGGAGTGATCGGGTTTGGAGGTTTTCACCATAGTATTGTGGGTAACATAGAGGTTTTTGGCGCTTTTTTATATTCTGATTCTATTAGCTTTTTAGACTACTTATTGTTTTTACTGCTTGCTTTGTGCGGTAATGGTATTGGTGGTGCTATTGTGGTGGGTCTTTTCAAATATCGAATTTTTCAGTCGAATTACGAAAAGTAACCTTGATAGCGCAATTTCTAATTATTACCAAAAAAACATAAATTGATATCCGTATGATGATAAAAAACACAACGATAACGAAGGGGTTTATTGCTGCTGGGTTCATGAACGCCTCAGTTTTAATTTTTTCAAGATTTTTTACCAATAAAACTATTAATGAATATGACCCAAGCGCGATGTCTAATTTTGGTTTAATTATGATTTTTATTTGGGGTTTAGCTTACACCTCAGTGGCAAAAAAATACTGCGAGGTTAAATGGCTTATTGGCGTATTTGCCCTTGAAAAACTTATTTATGGATGTATTTGGGTACATTGGTTGCTAAACAATACAATTTCTGAAGTATATGAAAAAGATATAATGGCAGCAATATTTTACGCCATGTACGGAGTAAATGATTGGATATTTTTTATTTTCTTTTTAGTAGTATTTTTTCAATTGCTAAAATCAAAAAATAATGAATACCGAAGAGCCGCTAAAAACCCGTAATTAGTAGTTGTTTGATAAGATGACATATCTAAGCACCTGATTTGGTTTTAAGCCTTTCATATTCTTCCCAAGTATCGATGTCTACTACTTTTCCTTTTGGATTTAAAACCACCACATTTTTAAAGCTTAAGAGCTTTTTTGCACCAGAATCTCCTGAAAGGTTTACTAATTCATCAAAATATTCTTTACCAAAAATTGCAGGAACACCAATAGTATCAGCATATTTCGTCGCTATAATTTTTGATGAATCGCTATTGTAAGTACTCAGCAATAATTCTAAATAATTAGCATCCATTAAGGGTTGATCTGCTAAAATGATAAGAATCGCATCGTATTTATTTTCTTTAGCCAAGTAATCTACACCAAAAGCAATAGTAGTACCTATGCCCTGCTCCCAATTTTTATAGTCTAGAATTGTAATTTTTTCCGAACCAATAGTCGATTTTATAAGTTCAGCATTCGCGCCTAAAACCACACATACCTTTTGAACCTTTAACTTTTTTGCCTCAGCTATTGCATGTCCTAATAATGTTGTTTTTCGCCATGGTAACAATTGTTTAATCTTCTCTTTCATTCGAGAAGAACCTCCAGCGGCTAAAATTAAAATAGCTATGGTATTCATTACTCTAAAATACCTTTTGCCTTATCTTTTAAAGATTTTGGCGTTTGATTTCGAGTTATGGCCAATATTTCAGCAATAATAGCCACCGCTATTTCTTGAGGGGTTACCGCGCCTAAATTTAAACCTGCCGGACCGTGTATGGTGTCGAAAAAGTTTGTGTCGACTTCAATATTTTTATCTAAAAAATCGGCTAAAAGTTTTTCTCTTCTTTTTGATGGTCCTAATAATCCAATATACGCTGGCTTCATATCTTTCAAAGCCATTAAGAATAATAAGTCTTTGGCGTAACTATGATTCATTAAGACTATTGCCGTTTGATCATCAACATCTGTTGCTACGTAAGTTTCGGGCGCTATATTTTTTAAAATGGAAATACCCGGAAAGTTTTCTTTATTTTTTTCTTCAAGAGGATGGGCTATAACATGTACTTCCCAACCCAAATTACTCGCAAAACCGCACAATTGCACCGCATCGTGCTCTGCACCAAAAATAACCAATCGAAAACAAGGCGTCATTCTTTGTTCAAACACCTTTAATTCTGTATTCACCGCATGTTTTAAATAAACAGGAAGCGTAGTTGTTTGAAATTGGACTCTAGTACCCAGTCCTATTTCGCTGACATTTTCAGATTTGAAATAGGACGATATTTTAAAATTAAATCGTTCTTTTATTGAATTATGAAAGGTTGTTAAAAATAATTCGCTAGGTGCAAAAGGTTCTATTAAAACATATAATATGCCCTCACAACCTAATCGAAACCGCCCATCATACGTCATTACTTTAGGAGTATCAGTTTCAAATACCGTCGATGCCTGACGAATAATTTCTTTTTCGACACAACCACCGCTTACGGCACCGATCATTCTATTATCCTCAAATAACAACATCCGAACACCTGGTTTTCGGTATGATGATCCTTCGAGGGCTACGACAGTTATTAAAACTGATTTTATTTTCGAATCTTTAGCCAATTGATAATGATCAATAAGCTGTTTAAATTCATGTGTCATTTAAAAGGTACAAAAGTTCAAATTATCCAATAATTTCTTGTGGTATTACCTTAAGCAATTCTGGAAATTTAGAAAAAGGCTGATTCGTTAGTCGCTTTCCTGTTGCTGCTTTAAAGGCATTAGCCAACGCTGCACCAGCAGGTGGTAATGTGGGTTCGCCAAGACCAGTCGGCGCCGCATCACTTTTCATTAAATGGACTTCAATTTTAGGAATTTCTTTCATTCTAATCAGTCGGTAACGATCAAAATTCTGTGCATTAGGTTTTCCATCGGTAAAAGAGAAATCTCCATACATCGCATGGCCTATTCCATCAATTATTCCGCCTTCAATTTGATTCATTGCACCTAAGGGATTTACTACAATACCGCAATCAACAACACAAGTTACTTTTTTAATTACCGGCATTCCGTTTTCTATTTGAACATCCGCAACCTCGGCAACATGCGTATTATGACAATAATAGGCGGCAAAACCTTGATACGTATTGGCTTCTTTTTTACCCCAATCGGCCTCGCTAGCTGCTTTCTTTATGACTGCTTGCATTCGTTCTGGAGAATACTGAATCCGTTCATCGGTGCTGCCTTTTACTTTTTCAAGTAAGTCTAAACGTAATTGAACCTTATCAACCTCTAACGTTTCTGCTAATTCATCAAAAAAGCTTTGTTCCGCAAAAGCAAGAAAATTAGTATAGGGTGCACGCCAAGCGCCCGTGGTAATATTACTGGAATAATTAGCGACATCCACTTGATAATTTTCGATTGCACCCGCTGGGAAAAAATTAGGAATTAACCCATACATATTGCTATTAATAGCCGCTTCTTTTAATTGATAGCCCGTAATTTGCCCTTCTTTAATAGCGGCTTTGATTCTATATTTTATGGCAGGACGGTAGATTCCGTCCGTCATATCGTCTTCTCTAGAAAAAACTACTTTCACAGGTAATTTTGAAAGATTAGCAATTTGTGCCGCTTCCATTGCAAAATCGCCATATAAACGTCTACCAAAGCCACCACCCATTCTGGTCATTTCTAATTTTACCTCTTCAAAAGGGCGTTCTAATTTTGCGGCAATCCCTTTTGCCGTACCTTCTGGAGTTTGAATAGGCCCCACCAGATGAATTTTTTCTGCTGTAACATGTGCAAAAAAGTTCATCGGTTCCATACAATTGTGCGGTAAAAAAGGAGATTCATACGTGCGTTCTAAAACCGTATCTGCTACTGCAAAAGCTTTGTCTACATCACCATCTTTACGAAGCGTTTTAAAAGAATTTCCATCTAATAAATCTACTAGTAATTTATCGTGATCTTCTGTACTTTCTAAATTTGTATCTGCTTTCCATACTGCTTTTAGCAGTTTTTTCGCCTTCATGGCCGTCCATGTGTCTTTGGCTATAACGGCTATTTTATCATCAAATTGAATCACATCAATGACCCCAACAATGGCTTTTGTCTCATCAGCATCAAAAGAATCTAATTTCTGGCCAAAAGCCGGAGGTCTTAAAACAGAAGCAAACACCATGCCTTCTACTTTAAAATCTAAACCAAATAATGGTTTTCCTGTAATTATTTTATCAATATCAACATTTCTTGCATCAGTACCAATTATTTTAAAATCAGCAACATCTTTTAAAGCCACATTATCAGGAACTTCTAATAATGCGGCTTCTTTTACCACATCACCATAGCCTAAAGTTTCTCCTTTAGCATTAGTAATAATGCCTTCATTGGTGGTACATTCGCTCGCATCAACTCCCCATTTTGCTGCCGCAGCATTAATAAGCATTTGTCTTGCTGTTGCACCTGTTTGTCTAAAAGGTTCCCAGGCTAATCGAATGGAGTTACTACCACCTGCAAATTGATTTTTAAAATTGTCTGTATCTAAAAGGCCTTGCTGAACAAATACATTTTCCCAAGCAACATCTAATTCTTCTGCAATAAGCATGGGCATAGAAGTTTTTACGCCCTGCCCAATTTCCGGATTTGGAGAAAATAAGGTCACCATTCCGTTATCAGCGATTTTTATAAAGGCATTGAAGTCGTTAAAATTTAACTTAGAAATGTCTATTGGTGGTTTAACACTGTCTTTACAGGCGGTAAAAAAATTAAAACCAATTAATAAACCTCCACTTGCTAAGGTTGATGTTCTGATAAAAGCTCTTCTATTAAAACGTATTGAAGATGACATAGTATTTTTATTAAGATATTAAACCATTTTTTTTGCCGCTACGGCTACCGCTTGATGTATTCTGGTGTACGCTGCACAACGACAAATATTACCATGCATTGCGTTTTTTATTTCATCATCTGTAGGTGCTGCATTTGTCTTTAAAAATGCGGCTGCTGTCATCATTTGTCCTGATTGGCAATACCCACATTGAGGTACATCAACCTCTTTCCAAGCTTCTTGAACAGGATGCGAACCATCTTCTGACAAACCTTCTATGGTGGTGATATTTTTACCTTCTACTTGTCCCATGGTAAGGCTACAGCTTCGAACAGCGTTCCCCTCCAAATGCACGGTACATGAACCGCATTGTGCAATTCCACAGCCATATTTTGTGCCCACAAGATTTAAATGATCTCTTAAAACCCATAACAAGGGAGTGTCTTCACTTACTTCAACTGTAGTTGATGTTCCATTTAAATTTAATGTATATGTTGGCATAACTAATTAGAATAAATTAATAGCCTACAAGATATCAAAAAAAAATAGAAAAAGATTTAAAAAATGATTTCAAGAAATTTTATAGACTAGCTAATCATCATTATTAACATTGTTTAACACTTTTTAATTAAAACAATTATAATTTTGTAGTAAAATCAGCGTTTAACGCTTGAACATTAAAATAAATGATAATGAAATTAAATATAAAATCGATTGTGTACGCTTTGGCTATTATTTTCACGGTTTCTTGTGGAAACGCTGAAGATGATGTTTTTTTTAACGGAGGTGGTTCTACTGCGACTGACTTAGGAGAAGGGAAATTGGTGGATAACTGCCTTGGTCTAGGCACAAATCAATTAACCTTATCCATTCAAGATCAATTTACAACCTTGCCAGGTAAAGTGTCGATATTCTTTAGAGTTTCAGACACAGACGGGAATCCTGTACCAGGTTTAACAGCCAATCAATTTACAATTTACGAACAAGGCAGAAACGACGCATGTTTCAACAGAATTTCTACTTCAGAATCAGCAGCTAGAATTTCTCCAAATGCACAAATTTTTAATAACAATACCATATTAGTATTAGATTTAAGTAACAGTGTTTTAAGTAGTAGTTTACAAGAATTAAAAACGGCAACCGTAAGTTTTGTTAATAATGTAATGCCAACTACTGAAAGTCCTGCCATTAAAATGGCTATTTATTGGTTTGATGGTGAAAACAAATTACACCTACTAAATGCCCTTACCTCATCTAAAGAACAATTAATTACGTCTATTAATGGTATTACAGATACCATAAGCAAGGATCCATCTACTGATTTATACGGAGCCGTAATTAAAGCAACTGATATAGCAACAAGTCTACTTAATGAAACTAAAAATAGAGCTGTAATTGGTGCTGCCTCTGTGGTTATTTTTACAGATGGTACCGATCAGGCTTCACGATTCACAGAAAGAGCAGCTCTAGATAAAGTAATAAATGCGAACTTAAATATCTCGTTCTTTACTATTGGTCTGGGTGCTGAAATTAATACAGAGGTCTTAAAAAATATTGGAAAAACGGCAAGCGTTTTTGCTGGAAATAAGGCAGAACTAGAAACTACTTTTAATAACATATCACAATTGGTTTCTCAACGTGCCAACAGCTTTTATCTTTTTGAATATTGTAGCCCTAAACGCGATGGAAGTGGAGAAAGCAATCTAGCTATTCAAGTAAATTCTAACGGAAAACAAGGTGCGGTACAAACTAAATTTAATTCAAGAGGCTTTACTGGAGGCTGCGAATAACAACTGTTTTTATATAATTTCAAGAAAGGCTATTCTAAACGAATAGCCTTTCTTTTTTTGCATTTAAACGTCTTTTTTGATCATTTCATCGTAGATAGTGATAGAGAATATTAAAATTTGAAATCATTAAAAATTAATTACATGAAAAAATTATCGATTATTACTTTGTTCAGTGTAGCATTATTAAGCTCATGCGTTTCTAAGAAAAAATATGTAGCGCTTGAGTCTGACTTAAACGACACTAAAAGTAGATTAACGAAAACGCAAGTTGAAAAAGAAGATTTAGAGTCGCAAATGGCTAAAATTGAAGCTAGAGTTGCTGAATACAATGAAAAAATTAATTCTTTAAAAGAAATTAACGACAGTCAATTAACTTCTGTGAATGATGTTGCCGTAATGAGCAACAACAACAAACAAAAGATGAGAAAAACTTTAAGCAAAGTAGATCCTTCGCTTTTGGTTAATGCCACTACGCTTGAAGACTCAATTAATGTTGCTATATCATACAACCTTAAAAAGTCTATCTCTGATGATGAAGATGATGTAAATATTAATATCGATAAAACAGTAGTGATGATTAATATTTCTGATAAATTATTATTCAATAGCGGCAGTTACACTTTAAGCACAAAAGCAAATAGTATTCTAATGAAAATTGCGGAAGTCATAAATTCTGAACCAAGTATGGAGGTTATGGTAGAAGGCCATACCGATGCTAGAACTATTAAAACGCCTATGTTTCAAGATAATTGGGATTTAAGTGTAAAAAGAGCCACCTCAGTAGTACGTTTACTTCAAGATAAATATAATGTTGCTCCAGAAAAAATGATTGCAGCAGGCAGAAGTAGCTATATTCCTTTAGTTGAAAACGATAGTAAAGAAAACAGGTCTAAAAACAGAAGAACTAAAATTGTAATTATTCCTAATTTAGATAAGTTTTTTGCGCTTTTAGATTCTGAAAATCTTTAAAAAATAAATGAACCTTTTAAGTTGAGATAGGATTGTAAAATTGCAATCCTATTTTTTTAACAAAATAGTAGGGTTTTTGTCTTTAAAATTGTTTTAATTTTAAGCAATCCCAAATAAAATAACTTAACCATCCAAAGCAAATGTATAATGTAAAAAATATGAGTTATGGATGTAATGAATCAATTAATAGATCAAAGTTCACTACGGGGAATGCCCAAATGGTTTAAGATTTTAGCAATCGCTAGTTTACTTAGTATTTTAAGCCTAATTTTAATTACATTAGTTATGCTCCTAAAGAATGGTGCTGACTTAACGATTACCTATGGTTACCTTTACGATAATTAGGTATTAATTTAAAATTAGCGCATTTTTAAAGTATCCTTTATTATCTTTTAAATTTATTAGAAAACCATTGATAACAGCATATTCTAACGCTCCGTTTTTCTCTAAGAAAAAAGTTGGATTTATGCCAACCGATAATCGTAAATTTTCTACCGACTTGTAATTAACGCCGACCATGTGCAAAGGTATTGGTGAAGCGACTAGACCAGCAGTTCTGTTTGCTACGGGAATATATGCATACCCTTGTTTTAATAATGCTAAAGCATCTAGTTTTAAAAAATCTGCCGTACTATTTATAATGTTTGGATATACTTTTCCAGATTTTACAGTATATCCTTTGGCATTAAATGTTTCATACCCATAATAAGTCGATAAATCTCCTTGGTCAGCAATGGCACTTCGATACCAGAAGTCATTATTTCCTTTTTTATCTATTTCGTTTCTATGAATTCCCAAATCGAGGGTATAGGTATTTCCTAAAAGCTCATACTGTACCTCTTCAATTTTTAAATCGAATAGTTTTCGATCATTTTCAGGGATTTTCTCGTAGTCTGCTATGTCTATATCCGTATAACTCTGATTTGAAATTGTATAAATTGCAGAGAGAATAGACACATAGTTCAACTTACGAATTTCTTGTTTTTCTGGATCGTTGTAATACCCACCTGACTCAATTAAAATAGCACTTGTACCCCACTTTTGAATATTATCACCAAAAGCTCTGGGTTCAAAATCGTCATTATACCTCCCTACTTGTCCGGGTGCATATTTTTGAATAATACTGTTCATGAATACGATAATTTTCATAGCATTTCCACGAACTTCATTAATATCTTTTTCGTAATTGTAAGCCGGTGCTAAATACGATACGGTTGCAGGTTTATCAGTCCGTTCTGCATTGTAGTAGGTGCTTTGATCATGTAAATTAAAACCAAAATCGGCCTGTAAACTATCGCGAACCCTTTTTAAGGTGCTACCTTCGGGAGATTGTAAATCCAGCGCATCACGATTTATATCGATGCCTAAGGTATTTCTTCTGGTAAAAACTTCCGCACCATCTGGGTTAAGCATTGGTAAAAAGTGTAGCGTTAAGTTGTTTAAAATTTCTGCTTTTTCGGTCTTAAAATCATCACTATCAAGAAAATTTAAAATATCAAAAATAGCCTGAGTTGCCGTGGGTTCGTCTCCGTGCATTTGTGACCAAAGAAATACACTCGTTGGTCCGGAACCAACACTAATTAAAGACAAAGAACGCCCTTCTATTGAAGTGCCTACTCTTTTAACGGTATAGCCTTGTTTATTCTTAAATTGATTTATTAAAGGCTGAATATCATTATGTTTAATTCTCCTTTTACCAAGAGTGGTTTCTTTATACGTATTATAAGAATCATATAAAGCGGTAGTTATATCATTTTTTTCAGCAGATGCTGTTTCCATTTTTTTATCTTTCTGTTGACAAGAAACGTTGGTTAAAATAGCAAATAGGAAGATGAATAAAATATTTTTCATTTTGATTGTTTTCATGTTTTAGCAATTTTACTTAATAGGAACAGTCTTAAACTTTAAATTCTTAGTCGCTTTTCGTACTTTTTTCATAAAATCTTCCCCAGGATCTGTTTTCGATGTTCGGTATCCATCATCTTTTTCTAACCAAAGTTCATGCCCTTCAAAATTAGTGTATTCGTAATGTCCGATAACATAATCGATATCATATTTCGATTTTAAATATGTAACCAATTTAATATTCGCTTTTAATTGTGCTTTGGTTAATGGTGTATCTGCTGTTCCACCCACATTCTCAACGCCAATAGCAGCATGGTTCAAACCTATTACGTGACGTGCCATATTAGTTTCAGACATCAATCTATAAATAGTACCATCTTGATCTATTAAAAAATGTGATGATACATTTAAACCACTAACATTTTCTATGTCGGGGCGCCAGTTGGGTAGTTTTGTTTGGTAAAAAGCATCAAACGAAGCTTCAAAAGTGGGGATTGCCGTCCAATGTAAAACAACCATCTTAGGAACTATGGTAATAGTAGCTTGTTCTAAACCATACCGATCCGATAAATAAGCAAAAGTTAATTGCTCGCGTTCCTCATTAAAAATAATAGGCTTATCCACTATTTTTTTTTGAATTCCACAAGAAGATATTAAAACTAAAAACATTAAGAAAAAAGATGATTTTTTCATAACAGCACAGATATAGTTATCGGTTTTATAGTTGAGTAGCATCATTTAAAAAAGGCCATTCTTATTCTGGTCTATAAAAAATAGTAAGTTTTCTTCGACCCCATTCTTGCGCCTTTTTTTTATCTTTTCCCATATAAATGTCAATTTTATTACGGTGTCTAAAATGCATCTTGTCTTTTACTAAAAAAGTGTCTGGAAAGGTATCAATCCTAACCATGGTATTATACTTTAAACCATTTCGCATTAAATCGCGAGAAACTGCAATAACTTTCATGCCAGGTTTTAAGGTATCGCCCCAAGCAGCAATAGAAGGGTTTATGGCGGTGGTTTGTGATGGCAGCGAATTATAAGCGGTTATCGTAACTTTTAATGGTTGCCAATCATGAAGATCTAGCTGCTGTTTTTCTTCTTCGTTACAAGCAATAACGAAAAATATTATAAAAACAAACCCTATAATTTTTTGAAAAAGCATAGCCATAAACTAAGTTCGGAATCTAAAGTACATTATTTTAACTTACTATAAAAAACCTTTTCCAGATTAGATTTTAGTTTATTGATTATATTTATCAAAATTGAAATCTATTAGGTATGAAGTTTATAAAAAGATTACTGATCATAACCCTTATTGCAGTGGCTATTATTGTTTATTTTAATTATCCAAAATTGAATTTAATTTCAGGTTTTGCGTCTAAAAACATGGCTTCTAGCGTTTTTATTGCAGATAGAAATCCTGATGCTATTCGTGATAACGATAATGATATTCCACTTGTTACTTTAGCTGAGGTTAAAATTGATGAAAATAGTGCAATAGGTAGTGTTTACGGACTTATGAAACGTAAAAGTATTTACCGAGAAGGTTTAGGTTGCGTACTTATTAACGATGAATTTGATAGTACAAAACCATATCTAAAACCAAATAGACGTTTTTTCAACAGCGAGTTGGCTTTTCCCTATGGAAACTCAATGCCTAAAGATACCATCTTCGAAAATGTAAACTACCCTAAACTAATTGCAGCTGTAGCCAATAGTTTTTCTGATCCAGAAATTAAAAAAACAAGAACAGTACTCGTGTATCATAAAAACCGAATTATCGCTGAAAAATATGTAGATGGTTTCGATGAAAAAACATCTATTTTAGGCTGGTCTGCCACTAAAAGTATTATCGCAACACTCTATGGAATATTAGAATATCAGGGAAAAATAGCTTTAAATAGTCCTGCGCCCATTGCTGCATGGCAAACTGATGATCGTAAAAATATTACCTTAAATCATTTACTTCGGATGCAAAGCGGCTTAGCTTGGGAAGAAGATTATACCAAAATTTCTGATGTTACAAAAATGCTTTTTTTAGCTACAGATATGACAAAAGCTCAGGCTGAGAAAGAAGCGATCGCAAAACCGACTGAGGTTTGGAATTACTCTTCTGGAACATCAAACTTATTGACAGGTATTTTAAGACAACAGTTTAAAACGGAACAAGAATTTTTAGATTTTCCATACAGTGCTTTAATCGATAAAATTGGTATGCATTCTATGGTATTAGAAGCCGATATGGCAGGAAATTATGTAGGATCTTCTTATGCATGGGCAAATACACGCGATTGGGCTAAATTCGGAATTCTTTACCTGAATAAAGGCAATTGGAACGGCGAACAGCTATTTGATGAAAAGTGGATTCAATACATCACCAAACCCACGGCACATTCTAAGGGTACTTACGGTGGACATTTTTGGTTAAATGCAGAAGGAAAATACCCTGATGTACCTAGAGATATGTTTTCTGCCAATGGTTTTCAGGGGCAACGCGTATTTATCATTCCTTCTAAAGACTTAGTGATTGTTAGAACAGGACTCTCAGAAGAGCCAGAGTTTGATATGAATACTTTTTTACGAGAGATTTTAAGTGCTGTTGATTGATGTTTTTAATGCAATAACCTGCCCGTCCGGCAGGCGGGTTCATCAATATGAAAATGTAATAATGTAAAAGGTACCAATTATTTAATATAATAATTCTTGCTTTAAAGTGCTGATTCTAAGTCATGCAGGTTTATTGATTTGAAGATGCACCAATTAATCAATTCAACAATACTTAAATTAAAGATTTTTCCGTTTGACAGCAAGGCGACATACTAAATAAAAATTAGATAGATTTAGTTGTCTACTGTACTATTTAACTTTTAAACTATCGGAGTAAAATACTAACTTACTATCCAACTAATTCACTAACTCACTATTTACTGCGCCACACCACAAGTTTTACTAACTTCACAACAATAGTTTCGAGAACACGAATTAGGAAGTTACTTTTATACTATACTTAATATAGAATTAGTTTTTTTCATTTTCATATAGTGTTCTCGTTAAAAGAGCTTTGCCCACAAGACAAAGCTCTTTTTTTATTAGTGAAACTCGAGTTTTGAAAAATAGCGAAGCTTTGTATACAAAATTGTTCGTTGTACCTACATCACCGAAAGACTAATCTTGTAATCATTGAGCCTGGCCCTAGTGCTGCCGAATCTAGAATTTTATACCCCGACACTCTCCATTGAAGTTTTTTTAATACTTAAAACTAAAATTACTAAATACTTAATCTAAATTATTCTAACTCAAAAATTTCAGCATTTGCCATGAACGACTCCTGCATACGCTCCATTCTATTATCAAACTGAGTAGAAAAAACTACATATTGGCATTTTTCTAAACTTTCGGGCGTTCTTAAAAGATCAGAAAAAGCGCTGGCCTTAATTAAGAATTCGGAGTCTTCAACCATAAAAAGTTTTAATTTGCCCAGATTAATACTATTTAAATAAAAAATCTTATTCAACCTTTTTGGCGTAGCAATAACAACATCTACACCATCATAAATATCAGCACGTTGATCTTCTATATTTTGTTCATCATAGGCACAATATATACGAATAGACATTCTTTTTGTAAATTTTTCAAATGCCGATGCTAAAGCTAAGGCAGCTTGTTTGTCTTTTACAAAAATTAAAGCTCTAGGTGCGTCTTCAAAGGCTTTACATTCTAATTTTTGGAGCGTCGCAATGATTAAAGCTGTTGTTTTTCCTGAATTGTCTGGTGCAATACCAAATATACTAGCACCTCCTTTTATTTTTGACAACACCCCTTTCTGGAAATCGGTATACCCAGTAATGTGATGTTCCGCAAGGGCTTCTTTTAATTCAGACTGTAATTTTTTATAAGACATAAATTTTTTAATTCAGTTTTTTAAGGGTGATAAATAACATTAAATGAACTTTCACCACAACTTTTAAGCAGTTCACAACAATAGTTTTAATTTACAAAGCTTCAGTTCTATCTTTGATATGTAATAAAAAACGACATAAAATTTTTCATTTTCATATAGTGTTCTCGTAAAAGACTTAATCTTAATTGATTAGGTCTTTTTTAATTAAGCCCCACCCGTAATGGCGAAAATGAGATTACCACCTCCCCGAAGGAGAGGTAGAAATAACTAATTTTCAGTAAAAATTTCAAAAACACACTAAACTTGTTAAGGAATCCACTTATTTTTTCCAAAATCGGGCTTTCGCTTTTCTAAAAAGGCATTTCTACCTTCTTTAGCTTCCTCAGTCATGTAAGCTAAACGTGTAGCTTCTCCTGCAAATACCTGTTGCCCCACCATGCCATCATCCGTTAAGTTCATAGCGAACTTTAACATTTTAATAGAGGTTGGCGATTTTTCTAAAATCTCTTGTGCCCATTGGTATGCAGTATCTTCTAATTCTTCATGTGGAATTACGGCATTAACCATTCCCATTTCAAAAGCTTCTTGCGCCGAATAATTACGTCCTAAAAAGAAAATTTCTCTCGCCTTTTTCTGTCCCACCATTTTTGCTAAGTAAGCCGAACCATAGCCACCATCAAAACTAGTTACATCAGCATCGGTTTGTTTAAAAATAGCGTGCTCTTTGCTTGCTAAAGTCAAATCGCAAACTACATGCAAACTATGTCCTCCACCAACGGCCCATCCTGGAACAACGGCTATGACAGCTTTAGGCATAAACCGAATTAAACGCTGTACTTCTAAAATATTTAAGCGATGCATGCCATCTTCACCAACATACCCTTGGTGTCCCCTAGCCTTTTGGTCGCCACCACTACAAAATGAAAATACACCATCTTTAGTCGAAGGTCCTTCACCAGAAAGTAAAACCACGCCTATTGACGTATCTTCTTGGGCATCATAAAAAGCTTGGTATAATTCGCTCGTAGTTTTAGGTCTAAAGGCGTTTCGAATATTAGGTCTGTTAAAAGCAATCCGCGCAACGCCATTGCATTTTTTATAGGTGATATCTTCGTACTCTTTTACTGTTTTCCAAGCTATTTTTGTCATCTGAATCAGGTTTTTATAGTTTTGGTATTTGTTGATTTTTTAAATTTATGTAAAGGTAAAGAAGTTAAAGTGTTAAGTTTAAAAGTCAAATGTCGAATGTCTAAAGTTTTTTTCTTTCGACATTTGACTTTAGCCATTTGACTCTATTGTTCTTCTCTTCAATCCATCTAGACATATATTTGGTGCTTTGCAAGGTTTGATGCCTTAAAAGTGATCCTATAAAATTAGTACTTCTATGTTTTTTTAAATCTGATTGAATTTGATTGATGGTTTTTAAAAGTTTTTTCGATAATTCGTTAGCACTAAAATCGGTATGTACTATTTCAAATCCATTTTGCTGGGCACTTAAAAATTGATCTTTATCGTTATATAAGGCTACAGCTACCTTTGCAAATTCCGTTTCATCATCTGCTATTTTACCATTAAATGGCAAATCAGTTATCATTCCCTCAACACCAATAGTGGTGGTAATACTTGGCGTTCCAAAGCGCATGGCGTCTAAGAGCTTTCCTTTTTGTCCTGCCCCAAACCTAAGCGGAGCTAAATTAATCCGAGCAGTAGTAAAAGTACTTTGAAGATCTTTTACATACCCCGAAATATAAAAACCTTGTTGGGGTTGGTGCATTTCTAATACCTGCTGAGGTAAATAAGCACCATAAATATATAATTTACTTTCAGGAAGTTGTTTATGAATTAGAGGCCAAATGGCAGTTTTTAACCATTTAATAGCGTCTACGTTAGGAATATGTTTGCCATTCCCTACAAAGATGAAATCTTTTCGCACTTCAAAACTTGGATACTTAACGATCTCCTCTTTTGTGACGTCCTCTATCATAAAAGGCAAATGAAGTAACAAATCACCATCAATTTTTACAATATCCTTTAACAAAGTCATTTCGAAGCTAGAAATAATTAACGACATATCGCATCTGTAAATGCTGGCTATTTCTCTTTTGGTCGTATCATTTTCCAACCACAAATCCATTGTAAATGGTAAAGAATTTTTAAAAGCTTCAAAACGCGTTGCTCTTAAACTGTGTAAATCTTCGGTATCTAACATCCGTAGTGCATTAGGTGCATATTCTGCAACACGCCAACCGAACTGCTCTTCTGTTATAAACCGATCAAAAACAACGATATTTGGAGCTAAATCGCTTACAAAAGTGTCAAAACTGCTATTGTTAAGTTCAATTTGTACTTTTTTGACTTTTACCGCAGATAAATCATAAGATAACTCTGACTCCGAAGCTGTACTCGCAAAAATTACCTGATAGTTATTTGATAAAAAAAACTGAATTAATTGCATTAATCGTGTTCCAGCACCTGTGGAAGGTTCTGGCCAGTGAACTCCGATAAAAAGTACTTTTTGCATGAGATAGCTGGACTATAATTTACCAGAAAATTTTTGAGAAATCTTTAATCGTAATTTCCGTTCGTAATCTTCAGCAAGCCATTCTTTATAATTCTTTGTATTATTCATAATACAATAGGAATATAGGCGAACACGGTATTCTATTTCTTCTTTTAATTGCTTGGCTAAAATTCGGGCATCAAAAACATCTTCGCTATTTTCTATACAAATTTTTGCATGTTGGTCTATGCTTCGTTCTAGTACTAATTTAGATTTTAATCCTGCCGAAAACACTTCTGTATATTCCTTTTTTATGTCAAAATTAAGTTCATCAGACTTAGAAAATTTTGCTTTCAATTCCTCTGGCATTTCGTATACAAAATCGCGCTCAATATCTTCATCATTTCTAATACTTTCAAGATAGAAATCGGGATACAGAAAAATTTCTTTCCAATCTATCGGAGCGTTCCACATACCAAAACGTGCTACATTGTTCCCCATATCGAGCACTTTAAAACTATTTTTATGAGGTAAAATACGAGAACCTCTACCAATCATCTGAAAGTAAAGCGTTAACGATTTTGTAGCGCGATTTAAAATGATGGTTTCTACCGTGGGTTCGTCAAAACCCGTAGTTAAAATACTTACCGATGTTAAAATAGCTCCTGGAGTTTTTTTAAACCATTCTAAAATTTCTCTACGTTCTGTAGCGTTATTTTTATTGTCTAGATGCCGAATATTATAACCCGCTTTTTTGAAAATTTCACAGACGTAAAGAGATGTGTTAATACCGTTATTAAAGATTAAGGTTTTAGTTCCTTGGGCAATATCTTCGTACGCAGCCACTAGCTTGTTAAGCATACTGTAATTACCGTAGAGTTCATCGGAAGATTTTACAGTATAATCGCCACCAACGCCTAATTTTAAGGTTTTTAAACTAACATCGCGGTGGTAAACCTCCGCTTCTGCTAGGTATTTTTTATCTATTAAAGATTGAATCGATTCGCCGATGATGAGCTTTTTATAATGGTCTTTCATCGGGAGTTTACTATTAGAGCTTAAAGGGGTCGCGGTTACACCAAGTATAATCGCATTTTTAAAGTATTTAAATAGTTTTCGAAATGAGTTGTAATGTGCTTCATCAATAATAACTAAACCAATATTATTAATTTCAACCTTTTCTTCTTGCAATCTGTTGTTAAGTGTTTCAACCATAGCTACAAAACACATATAATTGTCTTGGTCTATAAGCTCTTTAACACTGCTGTTTATAATTTTATTCTTAACCCCAAAACCATTAAGCATTTTAGAGGTTTGAGCACCCAGTTCTATTCTATGGGTTAGTACAACTACTTTTTTATTTCGTTCATTGATAAAACGCCTCGCTATTTCAGAAAAAACAACTGTTTTGCCGCCACCTGTGGGTAGTTGATACAATACATTAACATCATCAGGAGATTCATTGAAATACTGAAATATAGTATTCAAATCTTCTTTTTGATATTCGTAAAGTGTTTTTTCTGATGTATCTTTTTCTAATTTCAAAAGCAAGTAAGCGTTAATTCGTTAGTTGGTTTTTTTTATGAAGACCAAAAACCCCAATCTTACAAAATTAGCAGAAATTTAGAGTTAAAACCAGTTTCTTAGACAATAAATATTTTTTGATTTTTAAAATTAAAATTTGTTCGCAGCATGTATCAAGATAAAAAAACTGAACATTTTACTAAAACAGATTATAGTTTTCTAATAGCCTCTATTTTTTGAAACCAGATGTAGTAGTGGTAAATTCGCCTGCATACGTTTATAGTTTTCTACAATCTGAGGCACTACAGACTTTACATCTGACACACTAGCATAATGTGGTGTCATCATTATTTCATCAAAAGTCCAAAAAAAATGATCTTTGGGTAACGGTTCGTCATGGTAAACATCTAATGAAGCTCCTGAAATTTGATCATTATTGATAGCATCTCGTAAATCCTGGTCTACTAAATGACCGCCTCTAGCTACATTTATAATAAAAGCATTTTTAGGAAGCTGTTCAAATAATTGCTTATTGAGTATGCCTTTAGTATCTTTAGTTAAGGGCAGTAAGCACACCAAAATATCAGAAATATTTAAAAAAGCGCTTAATTCTTCTTTTCCGGCATAACTCGGAATGTTTTTTAAGTCTTTTCTAGTATTAGACCATCCTTGAACTTTAAAACCTACATTTTCTAAATCTTTCGCAACTTGACTCCCCAAAACACCCAAACCTAAAATACCCACGCGAACATCTGCAATGCGTTTATATGGGAAAGGTTGCCAAGTTTTTCTAGTTTGATTTACTTTGTAAACATCTAACTTTTTTAAATTATGTAAAATGATAGCCAGAACGTATTCAGACATATCTATTGCCAATTGTTCATCAACAACACGTGTTATTGGCAAATGTGTGGGCGCCGAAACATCTTCAAAAATAAAATCTACACCAGCTCCATTCGAAGCAATATAGGCTAAATTAGGATAGTCTTTTAAAGATCCTTCGGGATGTTTCCATACTAAGGCGACCTTTATTTTTTCTTTATCATGAGGTTCTAAATAACTATAAACCTCTAATGATGGATCATATTCTTGTAGCGCTTTTTTCCAAAGAGCTACTTTACCATCTTGTCTAATTATTACAATACTCATAAGTCTTCTATTTCGGTTAAAGTTATCGAAAAATCATCTAAATACGACCATTTTTGATGAACTGCAAGTGTATAAATTTTTTCAATACGCACTTTATAGTCGTTTACAAACCCGTGGTATATTATAAATTGTACAGCTTGTTGATACGAACGCAATATACTTCTATAAAAAACATCATTTACATTTTTTTCTTCGGAAAAAGACTGACAAATTTCAATAGCATACAGCATAAAATCGGCTACTAAATAAGGGTTTACGCCAAGTGTTGTAAAGTGTTTAATATATTTTTGTGCTAAAGAGCGCCTTGCTCTGGGCTTTTTACGCTTTACAGGAAAAAATTCGTTACTAACTTTAACTTTTGCTACTTGTATTCGTTTTTCTTCATTCGGGTTAAATATAAAATTATAATACTCTTTAACCGAAGGAAATCGATCATATAAATCTATTAACTGTATCTCAAGTTCTTTTTTGGGAAGACTTTTAAGGTACGCTTTTAAAGCTTTTTTACTCATAGCGGCAAAGATAAGTTTAGTTCTTTAATTTTTGAATAGTTCGCAATTAACCCTAAATTTTTCACAAAAAGTACATTATTTGTTGTTATTCCTTTGAAAAGTCAATAAAAAAACGTATTATGTAGATTCGTAAAACACAAGAAAATATATGAGGCAACTAAAGATTATTAAGCAGGTCACCAATAGAGAATCAAAATCATTAGATAAGTACTTGCAAGATATCAGTAAGATAGATTTAATAACAGCAAATGAGGAAGTAGATTTAGCACAAAGAATACGCGAAGGAGATCAGCTAGCCTTAGAAAAATTAACGACAGCAAATTTACGATTTGTAGTTTCTGTAGCAAAGCAATATCAAAACCAAGGGTTAACCTTGCCCGATTTAATTAATGAAGGTAATGTTGGTTTAGTAAAAGCTGCTAAACGATTTGATGAAACCAGAGGTTTTAAATTTATATCTTATGCTGTTTGGTGGATTCGCCAAGCTATATTACAAGCTTTGGCCGAACAATCTAGAATCGTTAGGTTACCTTTAAATAAAATAGGATCGATTAATAAAATTAAAAAAGCCTTTTCTTATTTAGAACAAGCTCACGAAAGACCACCATCTGCCGACGAAATAGCAAAAGAATTAGAAATGACGGTTAGTGAGGTTCAGCAGTCGCTTAAAAATTCAGGTAGACACGTATCTATGGATGCGCCCTTAAAAGAAGGTGAAGACTCTAATTTATACAATGTTATAGGGTCTGGAGAATCGCCCAATCCTGATCAAAATTTATTGCACCAATCACTTAATATAGAAATTAATAGAGCTTTAGAGACCTTATCTCAAAGAGAAGCAGATGTTGTAAAACTATATTACGGTATTGGCGACCAACACTCTATGACTTTAGAAGAAATAGGACAGACTTTTGACTTAACACGCGAACGTGTACGACAAATAAGAGAAAAAGCTATTCGTAAACTAAAGCACAACTCTCGTAGTAAAATATTAAAAACCTATTTAGGATAATTTAAAATAGAATAAAGTAAAAAAGGCTCGCAAATGCGAGCCTTTTTTATTTGACTAATTCAAAATACAAACTTTAGTTTAAGAACGACTAAGTTCGTTGATATTAAAATTTCCTAAAATTTCATTCAAATTATTGATGAAACTTACATAAGACGAGTTTTCTTGATTCTTGTTTGCCATAGTATTATTTATTTTTATGATTTGGGGTTTATTAAAAAAAATCTAATTCAACTAATTCATTTAAGCTTAAAATTTCATTTAGGTCATTTAAGAAGGATAAATATTCTTCTCCGTAGGTATCGTATAACATATATAAAATAGATTTGGTTACTTTGGTTTACGTGTTAAATTTATATTAATCTTAACTTTAAAAAAATATTATGTGGTGTAGCACTTATTTTTTGTTGTGAAATCTGATTTTATTGAAGCTAAAATTTAAATTGATAGTTTAAACCCAAGGTACCGGCTATAAAAAAGTCTCCAGGCCTAAAACTTAGTTCTTGCCTTGTTACCCCTAAAGTTAAACCGAGTCCGTTTTTGTTATTATTTAATAAAAATTGATATTCTATAAGTATGTTTTGCGATTCTAAAAACAAGAGACTTTCCGCCAATAATACATTGTCGGCTATAAACTGTTTTAACTCCGAAGTATACCCAAAACTGGCATTTACACCAATAAAATTGTATTTGTCTTTTAGGTATTTACGTGCCAATATATTTCCAGAAATATTTAAGGTATTATTTTCTGAGGGCGTTACATAAGGCCTTAAAGAAAAGAAGTAATTACCTGCATAAAGTCCGTAAGAACCCGTGAATATAAAAACCCTACTTGTTCCAAAATTAAGATACCGAACGCCTAAGGAAGCTTCCATGGCATTCGGTAAATTGGTATACAGCTCTGCTCCTGCTCTATGCGCTGGAAAAATAGGACTATCAGAATACCCATAATTAAGATAAGCATATACCTTTTTTGAAAATTTAGGATACGCATCAACCTCTAGCTGCATGCCATTAATATTAAAACGATTGCTATAATTTAAACGAGGTATTATAGTTCCGTATTTTGTTTTTGTACTGTATGCGATGCTCGCATAGGTCATGGGATCAAAAACTACATCAAAAACATCCACTGACGAGGTAAAGAGAATACTATTTTTTTGAACATCACCAGCCTCAGCATCTAAAAAAATAACTTCTTCTACGGTTTTATCGATCGTTAATGCTAATTGGGCTTTTTCTTCTAGGGCTAATAAATCTTCATCATTTTCTAAATATTTTAATGCCTTATTGGCTAAACCTAAGGCTAAATAGTACTCCTCAGCGTACATTTCATTGTTGATTGCCGCCACCCAAACTTCTTTTAGCTTTTTTTCTTTAGAAATTATTTTATTAAAATGATTTCGAGCTTCAAGATATTCACCATCCCAACTATATGTTTTTGCTAGTAAATTACGAACATCTGCATACTCTGGGTATTTGCTTAAAATTTGTTTTAAAGTGTCACGTGCGGTAGTTCTATCGCCAGAAAATGCTAAATCGCGTGCGGCGAAAAAAGAAGCATCCGGATTGCCCGAATACTCTATAGTTTGAGCTCGCGTTGCACATAACACACATCCAAAACAAACCAATAAAAATAGTTTTTTTAGGTACATTTTATTTTTTTGAAGCTAAAAAAGCTTCAATTTTTAGATTGTTACTAAACGTATTTGTTGTAACTCCTTTTTTGTTTAAAGCTTCATAAGCTCTATTTACTTTATGGTTTACTTCGTCGCTAGCAATTGAATTTTTAATTATAACATCAATAAGCTTTACGACTTGTTCGTTATTGTCTGACCAGTAATACACATCTAATAAAGCACTATAAATATCGTCGTAGCTGCTATTTTTTAGTAAACACTCTTCAAAAACGCTAATAGCTTCATCGTAATTACCTTTCCAAGCATTAATTCTACCTTTTAAAATTCTTGCATCAATATGGTTAGGTACTTCAGACAAAATATAGCGTAAAAGCAAAAGCGCTTTTTCCGGTTCATTTTCAAAAGCAAATTGCCGGGCCGTAATAAAAGCATAATCATGATTTTTACCGTTAAACTGACTGTTGATCCAGACAATTTCTTCTTCGCTAAACTTTTCTTTTATTTTTTCTTCGTTACCGAGTTTATTAATTTCTTCTGTATCTGAAAAAGTATGTAGTACATTAAATACTAAATATTTAGTTTTATTTTGATTAATTGGTTTTCCTTCAACCAAAAGTGTTGCAACAAAAACAGTAAAAAATATAATGGTTAATGGGAACATCTTATTAATGTGATGGTAAAACTTTTTAGTGAATTTATAGCCGTAAAAAAAAAGCAGTGTTACAGGTATTAACAACAAAATAATAGTGAAGGAAACGCTACCAGAATTCGATAGTATCCTAAAAATATAAGATACCGTATTACTCTCTGTATTTACTCCTAAAGGTATTAAAGTAGTTGTATAGTGTGTCACTAATAACGCCTCTATGCCTAGTAACAACAACAATAAACCATAAATAATTTTAAACCCTAAACTTGGCTTAAATCTTTCTAAAAAGTGATAAGGAGCAACCAATACTAAGCCAATTAAGGAGCTAAAGCCTATATGGTTCACAAGAGCCAAAACAAAGCTGATACTAAAAATACCATCAATAACACCTTTTAGGTATAAGTTGGCGTATTGATAGGTAACTATCAACAACGAACTAAAGAAAAATGCTATTATTAATCTTGTATACTCTCGTAGGGATGTGGATATTTTTTCAACTTTAATTGTTTCCATTTTAAGTTGCTTTTGCAAATCCTTTTCGGGTAATTGTACCCCAGCCAGATTGTATTTTAAATAATTTTTTATAATTGCCACGAACCGCTGCAAATACTACAATAGGATGAAAAATAAAGGGTTCTAAAATGGCACAAGCCATCAAAATCAGAATATCTTTAGTGCGGTTATACTCGTTATAAGAATAGACTTCCCAAAGGATGGCGTAAAAGCTAAACATGATAGAAAAAATGTAAATAAGTGCCGTTATGGCAATAAAAAAAGGAACATTTAAAATACCAATATAATAGAAAAGTATGATGGTAAAAAAACCAAAAAATTCTAATAATGGCGCCAACCATTCATAAAAAAACCAATACGGATAACTGATTAATCCTAAGCGACCATATTTTCTGTTGAAGAACATGTTTTTGTGGGTGTATAAGGTTTCTAAGTTTCCTCTAGACCACCTGTCGCGTTGGTTTACTAATATTTTTACACTCTCTGGTACTTCTGTCCAACAAAGCGGATCAGGTATATATTCAATGGTATGCGGAAGTTCGTTTTCGATCATATATTTACGCATCCGGAAAACAATTTCCATATCTTCCCCTACGGTATGCGTATCATAGCCACCACAGGCAACGGCAATTTCTCGATCAAAAAAACCAAAAGCACCTGAAATAATTAAAAGACCATCTAGCCTACCAAAAGCCATTCTTCCTAATAAAAATGAGCGCGTATATTCTAACATTTGAAATTTAGCCAACCAATTTTTAGGCAAACGTATTTCTTCTAAAGCACCACCATTAATAATGCATGAATTAGCCACTCTAATAACACCACCAACAGCAATTACTCTTTTTTCGCTTCGCTGAAAAAATGCTTTTACCACATGCAATAAAGCATCAGGCAATAACAAACAATCTACATCGATACACCCTACATACGGGTTTTTAGATAAATACATACCCGTGTTCAGGGCGTCAGATTTTCCACCATTATCTTTATCGATTACAGTAAGCTTAGAAAATGACTCTTGTTTTGATTTATAAATACCTCTAATTGGTTTAGATTTCCAATCCGGATCTATTTTTTGATTAATTTTCACTAAATCATAGGCATCAATCATTTTTTGTAACGTGTCGTCTTTACTACCATCATTGACTACCATTACTTCATAATTCACATATTTTAAAGATAAAAGTGAACGTACATTTTCTACGATATTCATACCTTCATTATACGCAGGCGCAACAATAGTTAATCCTGGCGCTAATGGAGAAGCCATAACTTTAGACAAATCGCCAAAACTATTTTTATTTTTGTAATGGATCGAATTTCGACTCGATAAATACCCCATTACCACAAATAGTGAAAACAAAATAAGTGAAAACGTAAAAAAAACTACGTTTATATATTCTAACAATACGTTAAATACGCCGCTATCCATTTAGTTTGTTTTCTAGTTTAGAAGGAAAATGCAATAAGTGGTGAAAAAAACTATGTTCTTCTTTTGTGAGTCCGTTTTCGGCTTCTAAAACATTTTCTTTTCCATTGGTTTCAAAATGATGAATGGAGGACAAATCCTCAGAAAAATCCACATCAAAATCAATATCAAAAACGCTGAAGGGTTTCGTTTCTAAAGAAGATACTTCTTCATCTTCCAAAACAAAACAAAGATCCAAACTTTTTAATTCTTTATTTGCTGAGAGAGATTCCTCCGTAATATTTTCATCCCTATCATATTTTCTATAATTATCTGCTTGTTCCTGCTCGTAATCGATAGTTTGCTCTTTTAAAGTCTGTACTCTTTTTTTGTCATCGAATGCTTGTTCTGGAGCCTCTTTTTCTTGAATCTTTTCTAGTAGCTTAGCCTTTATAAGAACAGCTTTTTTTCGAATCTCGAAATTATGATGGTTATGCAGCGTATTTAGAAAAGAAAGCTCTTTACTATTACCTACTTCTAAAATTTCATCGAGAAGTAATAATTTACAATAGTCATCACTTACCTCAAAAAGAGATTTAAATATACTCTGGTGATCTGAACTAAGTGCTGTACTTATACTTTCATGGTCAATTGTTTTTGACAATAAATCATTATCGTTTAAACCAGTTTGTGTTTGTTTAATATCATGATAAGCCGAAAAATCTAATGCACGATAGTCTTTTAAACCAAGATCAGGTTCTTTTTTTATGTCTAAAAATTCAGAAACTTTGGTGTGTTCTTTTTTAAAAAACTCAATTTCAGTATAATATGATGAATTTATAAATTCATACTTAGGTTTTTCTTCGGTTTTATCAGTCAAATTACTTCTAATTTCATGACTTTCTAAAATATTGTGCAGTGCTTTATTTTTTTGATACTCATCAAAATTTTCTTCGCTATCCTTGAAGGTATCTTTCATGTTATAATCAGGTGATAAATCAGGGGTACTATCTTGATGATCAGATATAGTAGCTTCTACAACCAAATCTTCATCATTTATCTCATCTACCATATATAATTCCTTTGATGCTTCTAGGTTTATTTCTTCTAAGCCTTCCGTAGGCATAACATAACCTGGCTTAATAGTATTTATGGCGCTTAAAGCTTTACTCTTTACCAAAAAATTAATATCAACTTTATCCACCTCTTCTAAAAATAAGATATCGTCTTCATTTTCAAAACTTGCTATGGCATCTAAAATAACTAACTTGATAGCATTACTACTTTTCCAAAAAACGGATTTTAAGGTACTCCTAGAGGCTTTGAAATGGAATTTTTTAATACAACTTATGGCTTCTTGTTTGATATGATCGTTTTTATGACGTACTAGCGCTATGATTGCTTGTTCTGTATCGTTTTGGTCATAGTGTTTTATTAGGCGCAATGCAAAAAGCACCACATGCTTATTTTTTGAGGTTAACCAATTGCTAAACCTAGGCGGCTGAAAATTATCGAAACCCGCCAATACTTCAATTATTTTTAATTGTTGCCATTGTGATATCTGATATGTTGTAGTATCTAAAAAATAAGAAATACCCTCTGGTGTAAGGGTAACTATTGATATTTCTGCTTGTTTTCTAATGACTGATCTCTTATCATTAATGAACCTACTTATAAAAACATAGGCTTCTAAAACCTGCATTTGGGTAAGTTCAAACATGCCCTGAGAAATTCGTTGCCAGCGCCAACTTTTTAACTTAAGAAAAGATTCTAAATCTAGATTTAAGTCTTTGTATAATTGAAAAAGTCTTTTTCGAGTATCTCCAGAAACATCTTTTTTGAGGTCTAGTAGAATGTCTGCCAAAATGGCTCTATTTTTTTTGTCTTTTATTAACTCTCTAATCGCTATTTTTTGATTTATATAGCTACTTTTTTCATCTTTTGTGCCCTCTTTTTCATGATAAAATAGAAACTCGCTCACCATAGGAGCTAATTGCTTTTTTAAAGCAGTTCTACTTACCATAATTTTTTGATGCCTATTTCTAAAATAAAAAACAAAGAAAAAATAAACAGTAGCTAATATGGTGAACAGCAGGGTTAAGTCCCAAAGAATACTAGTATGTATTTTTGGAGCGGTAATCAAAAAGTAGGTATTTAAAATTTGGGGGTTCAAATTAACTTTTTAGTTTTGATGGGCTAACTCTTTTTGCAAACGCAATATAAGTTCTGCCGGACTTATGGGTTTAGACAAAAATTCGTTAGCACCTAATTTAAATGCACTGAGCACGTTTTCTTCATTCCCAGCAGATGACAATACTATAATGGGTATTTTTAATTTTAATTGATTCCGTACATAATCCGTTAGTTCTAAACCTGAAAAATAAGGCATCATAATATCTGTTATGATAACATCTGGCCTATTTTCTTCAAGATATTCTTTTACTTTTTTTCCATCGGAACAAATAGTAACCTGATACCCATCTTTTTTAAGACGATAATCTAATAATGACGCCAATAAAGCATCATCCTCTGCTAATAGTAATTTTTTACTATTCATTTACTATTTATTTTTTACTGTTTTTTAGTTCAAGTAAGCTTTCTTCAATAGCATTTTCTATTCGGGGATATTCGCTAATAAAACAATCGTATAAAAAATTTAGATATTTAAAATCACGATCTTCATCACAGGTTTTATGCATTTGTTCCACTATTCTAAAGAGTCCATTTGAATGCAGCATTCTTAAACTCGCTTTTATTTTGTGGGTACTAAAGCGGATGCCTTCTATATCTAAATTTTTTAGGTCTAACTTAGTTTTTCCAATAAATTCGACCATATTATTTTTAAAAAGTTGAATTAACTCTTCTAAAATACTAGCGTCTTGTAAACACTCGTCATATAAAGGCATCAAGTTAACATCAGGGGCTTCTTCTTGGTTTATTTTTGAAATAATAGGATGGCTCATTGTCGATTTATTCATAGGATCATCGGTTATAGCTGTTTTTATTTTATGTAGTAATTCGTCTGCTTTAAATGGTTTTAAAACATAATCGTTAATACCACTTTTTTTGCATAAATCTTCGTCTTTAACTGAAAAATCTGCTGTTAAAGCAATAATTGGTACAGAACCTATTTTAAGATCTTTATTTTGCCTTATCATTTTCGCAATTACAAAACCAGTAGTTTCTGGTAATTGTAAATCCATCAATATTAGATCTATTTTATTCGTTTGTAAAACCCACAAACCTTCTTTAACATCATCCGTAATAAAAGGCTTACAACCCCAACTTTCAAGTCTGTTTTTAATTAGTTTTTGATTCATGGTATTATCTTCAAAAACTAAAATAGAAATATCTTTTAGCTGCGTCTCTGTCTCCTTATTCTGGGTTTTAATTACATTAGTTTCTGCAATTGAATTTGTGTTGATTTTATAGGGGATAGAAAAATTAAAGGTAGTACCAATACCTACTTTACTTGTTACTTTAATACTACCGTCTAAAGAATCAATTAAATGTTTTACAATACCTAAACCTAATCCAGTACCGCCATATTTTTTTGAAATATTAGGATCGGCTTGCTGATAATAATCGAAAATGGTACCGATACTATTTTCGGCAATACCAATTCCTGTATCTTTTAATATAAAATTTAGTGTAAGCGTATCGTTTTTTAGATTTTTAGCTTCAATATGAAGTGCTATGGTACCTTTATCAACAAATTTAATGGCGTTACCTAATAAATTCAATAGTATTTGCGAAAGTTTTGAAGGATCTCCTACAAGGCTAAAAGGAGTATTATCTGAAATAGAATAGGTAAAACTAACATCCTCATTCACTATTAGCGTTTTACATAAATAACACACATCTTTTACCAAATTATGAATATTAAAATCTACATTTTCTACGTAAACATGGCCAGACGTTATTTTTGAATACTCTAAAAGCTCGTTAATAATTTTTAACAAGGTGTTTGAAGCTGTTTTAATCGCATTTACATTCGAAAACTGATCTTCTGACAATGCATCTTCCAATAACAAATCGGTAAAACCAATAATTCCGTTTAATGGCGTTCTAATTTCATGGCTAACTCTTGCAATTACAAGGGCTTCTGTATCTTTTATAGTTATAGATTTTTTATCGAAATCAGTAGATAAAAGCTTACTTTCAGCATCAAGTGTTGTTTTGTTTTCTAGATTTTTCTTAAAATTTAGAAATGATTTTTTTATTCGATTCGCTTCTTCTGATGTAAGCTGGTCGAAAGAAAAACTATTTAGTTTTAATTCTAGTTCAGAAATGTGGGAAAGTAAGTCGTTCGATTTCAAGATTTAGTGATTTGAATTTTTATACTTTATAGTGTAAAAATGTAATAATCACTGAGAGAACACAACAAAATGTTACCTGACTAGTCATTGTTGTTGTAAAAGACAAGAAATAAGAGGTTTAAAGCTAATTTGTAGTC
>JANQTG010000208.1 GCA_030731855.1 Cellulophaga sp.
ATAAGGTGTAATAATAATTCAGATACTTTATGCGATGCGGTTTCTCCGTAGTTTCGAGTAATTTCTACATGCACATCATCAGGAATTAAAGTGGTGCGTAAATGTGCTACTTTAGCCGTAATCACCTCAGCAATTTTCATAGCATCGGCTCCTTTTCGTTTGGCCACTGAAATAGTTACAGCAGGATATTCTGAATTAAAAGTAGCCGCTTTTTCACTTGCCTGACCAAAACCTAAAGACACGTAATTTAAGGGTACTTCAGGGCCATCAATAATTTTTGAAATCTGTTTTAAATAAATAGGCTTGTTTTGCTGTACACCTACCACCAAGTTTTCAACATCAGTAACCGTTTTTAAAAACTCGCCTGTATTTACCAGAAATTCGGTATCATTCTTATCAAAACTTCCTGAATTTAATTGTGTATTATTCGCTTTAATCATTTCAGAAACGGATAAAAAATCGAGTCCACTTGCTGCTAGTTTATCTTTATCTAAAACCACACGTAATTGACGGTTTCTACCACCAATTTTATGTGTAATAGCTACATCATTTACTTTTTTAATCTCACTTTCTAACTCTTGTGCAATTTGTCCTAATTGAAAATCATCATAATTTTCGCTCCACAAGGTTAAACCTAACATCGGCACATCATCAATAGCACGAGTTTTAACCAATGGAAATGTTACGCCCGCAGGCATTTCATCCATGTGCTTGTTAATTTCATTGTATAATTTCACAAAAGAACGCTCAATATCTTCACCCACGTAAAACTGAACAATGACCATTCCCTGCTCTTTCATAGAGGTAGAATACACATATTCCACACCCTTAATATTGGAAATCAACTGCTCTAAAGGCTTTATCACTCTAGACTCAACCTCTGTAGGGCTCGCACCAGGATAACCTACAAAAATATCTGCCATAGGCACATCAATCTGAGGTTCTTCTTCTCTGGGAATTAAGAAAGAGGTATACACTCCAACGACCATAAAAACAATCATCAAAAGCACCGTTAACTTAGAACCTATAAATACTTTGGCTATTTTGCCTGCTAATCCTTCTTTCATAATACGCCCCTCTAACTCCCCAAAGGGGAGAACTACGCTGAGGTAATTTTAATTAATATTAAGCCCACTAACCCCCTTATGGGAATATAACTAGCTGTTTTTTGATTACTTTTTATTGATTATATATTTTACTTTCCTAACCCCTACCTTTTGGGGAGGTCAGGAGGGGCATTTGTTTATTGAACACTAACCTTAACCCCATTAAACAACTTTCCTTCGGCGTTAACGATGTATGATTCATCCGAATTTAAACCAGATAATACCTCCACTTCGTTACCAAAAGTTTGTCCTAATCGCAACCAACGCAATAAAGCTGTATTTGACTGACTTACGGTATAAATACCTGATAACTGCCCTTGGGTAACAATGGCCTCTAAAGGAACTAAGACCGTATTATTTGTACTTTTAGCACTCTTTTCTAAAGGAAATTGTACCGTAGCAAACATTCCGGATAGTAAATTTTTATTTGCATTTTCTACAAGAACTTTAACCATAAACTGACCACCGGTATTTTTTGAGGAAGTACTTATTTCGGTTACTTTACCGTTTAAGGTTTCATTTAGAGATTTTACCAAAATATCAACTTGAGTGCCTGATTTTATTTGTAAAATAGCTGATTCTGGCACCATGGCTAAAACTTGAAAACTACCTGGAGCTTCTACTTCTAATAAAGGCATTCCTGGGTTTGCCATATCGCCTTCTTTGATAAATTTATTGGTTACCACACCCGAAAAAGGTGCTCTTATATCTGAGTACGACAATTGTGCATTTACTTCGTTTTTCATTTGTTTGGCAGCTTCTACTCTGGCTTTTGCCATATTGTAATTTGCCGTGATATCATCTAACTCCTTTTGCGAGGCGCTATTTTCAGAAACTAAACTTGTAAATCGCTTATAATCTTTCTCTGCATTCGCAAAAGCTGCATTTGCTTCCGTAATCCCTGCATTTACTTGACCTAATTTTGCATTGATATCCGCATTATTTATACGTAATAATAATTGTCCGTTTTGTACTTTATCGCCAACATTAGCGTAAATTTTATCAACAAAACCCATCATTCTAGTACTCAGGTTTGCACTATTAACCGCTTCAATTTTTCCGCTTGTCGATAACATATTCGTGTTATTATCTTTGCTCACTGCATTTACTTTTACAGTAATTGCTGGTGTGTTATCTGCAATGGCTTTTTTGTCGTCGTTTCCACAGCTAGCAAATAACAAGCTTAAAGAAAATGCTATAATGGTATTTATTTTTTTATTCATTTTATTTATTTTTAAAGTAAGATTAGTCTTTACTCTTAATTCTTTTATCTTGTTTCTCTTTTTATCCTTTGGTTAAAAATTGCACGTATGCTAATGCATAATTATGATTAAAAATAGTGTTGTAATACTCCAACTGTTTTTGTGCGAATTGTGTTTCTGCTGCTAATAAATCGGTTGTTTTTTCCAAGCCTTGTTCAAACCTATTTTTACGAATCCTGAGTGATTCTTGGGTTTGTGACAAAGCAAGTGCTGTAAGCTCTAAATTATTTTTGGCATCTTGCAACATTCGTTTTGCTCTATTTAATTCTACCTGACTTTCGGCTTTATATTGGTCTAATTCTAATTTAGATTTTTCAAACTCTGCTTTACTCTTTTTAAATTTCCCGAACCGTTTTCCACCTTCAAAAAGATTCCATTTTAACTCTGCGCCAATTAAATAACCATCGGTTGCGCCTTTAAATATTTCGTCATCGTGAAGTTCATAGGTTCCGAAAGCATTAAGTCTTGGTAAAAAACTCATTTGGTCTGCTTTATGCATATCCTTATAGGCATTTGTTGCCGATTCCATCGCTTGAATATCAGCTCTTGTTTCAGAAAAAATTAAAGTTGACTTTTCGGCTGCTGCTATTGTTAAGGAATCGGAAGGTTGTAAAATAGCATAGCTTTCATCATTCATTAAAACAGATAAGCCGTTCGAAGCATTTTGAATATTACTTTTTGCATATTGCAACTGATTTTCAATTTCCGTAACACGAACCTCAACCGCTAAAACATCCGACTTTTGTAAATAGCCTTGAACAAAGCTATTGTTAGCAATGCGCTTATTTTCCAAAGCTGTTATCTTTGCTTTTTCTAAAACTTCTGCTGCTTTATAAGCTAGTTGCAATTGCATGTATGCTTTTTCAACTTCTAATTCCACATAATCATTTACACGATTGGCTTGTAATTCAGTAGCGTTTAATTTCGCTTTTGCTGCTTTTCGTTGATAAAATCCATCAAAATTTAATAAAGGTTGTTCTACCGTAATTCTGGTTGCATAATCTTGTATCTCAGAAGGATTGTTTAATAACGCAGGATTAAAATCGCCTTGTGTTAAAATTCCTTGATTTAATTTAGAACCAAAAGCCATCAACGGATTTGTAGTCGCTATTGCCATGTGTGAAGCACTAATATTGGGTAATAAAACAGCGTTGGTCTGATTGTAATCTCCTTTTGCCATCAAGATATCTTGCTGAGACATTTTTATTGTATTGTTATGCTCTTGTACCGCTATTAAAACATCAGCTTTAGAAATAGCCTTAGTTTCTTGCGCTACGAGATACGCCTGAAATAATAAAAAAGATATCACTAGAATATTTCTCATCGATTAAATTTTATTTTTGAGCAAAATTAGACGAGTTGTAGGTGCTAGTCAGTAACTTTTGTTACAGTAGTGAGGAATAAATTTAATAGTTGTTGCGTACTACAAGAATACATGTTTAAGATGTTACTAATGTGCCTTCTAATAGCAAAATAAGATTGATATTATTTCGTATTAAATTTTACCTATTAATTAAATAATAGCCAAAACAAATCAAAGTGTTTTCATAGAAATTGTACTTTAAAATATATAGTATTACTTTAGAGCTTAACAGAAATTTTGTCTGTTATTTTATCTAAGGCCCTTTTTTACTAAACACCTTAAATCTTAACGAACCACTTCATTGAAAAAAAATCAAATGCTTAAATACCTAAGAATAGTACTCCTGTTATTATTTGTGAACTGTAACCATTATGGCCAATTGCAGCCTATTACAAAATTACCAAAGCAGCTTAGCGAAAACTCTGGTATTGTGAAAAACGATGACACTACTATTTGGCTAATTGAAGATAGCGGCAACAAAGACCATCTTTATAAAGTTGATTTTAAAGGAACGATAGTTGAAGATGTGAAAATTAAACATGCAAAAAATATTGATTGGGAGGATTTGGCTAAAGATGAAAAAGGCAATCTTTATATTGGTGACTTTGGCAATAATGATAATGATCGAAAAAATCTGGTAATTTATAAAGTTTCCTTGTCTGAAATTAATTCTGATTCAGAAGTTATAGCTGAGCGCATAGACTTTAAGTATCCTGAGCAAAAAGATTTTCCTCCTAAAAAGAATGAATTGGTATATGATGCGGAGGCATTTTTTTATCACAAGCAGCACTTATATCTTTTTACCCGAAATAGGTCAAAACCCTTTACAGGCGAAACTTTAATCTACCGAATTCCCGCAGAAAAGGGAAATTATGATGCTGTTTTAGTCGGAAAATTAAAGCTATGTAACAATAGTAAAACATGCCAGATAACTGCTGCGGATATTTCTTTAGACGGTAAAAAAATTGCTCTTTTGAGTCATGGAAAACTTTGGATGCTCACCGATTTTACTAACGAAAATTTTGCCGACGGAAAATTAAACGAAATAGATTTAGGTATTCGAACCCAATTAGAAGCTGTCTGCTTTAAAAATGAAAATACCCTATTACTATCTGATGAAATTCGTGATAATGAAGGAGGAAATTTGTACAAATATGTTTTAAAATAAAAGACAAACACTTACATTAAAAACCAAAGCCCAAACCGAAAGTTACTCTTAGTCCGTCAACACTATTAAAAAGAGCAGTACGTATGGATGCTAAACCAGCAATATCAAGAAAAAAACCACCCCCATAAGAAGTATGCCACACCTTAGAAATTTCATTAGGGTTCCATACCCGTCCGTAATCAAAACCGCCATAAAACCCTAAAGCCGTTGGCAAAATTCCTGAATTAAATTTTCCTAGATTTAAACGCAAATCTGTATTTTGGTAAAATGATTTTTTACCTGTGAAACGTTCATTTCTAAATCCACGAAGGCCGTCAGAGCCACCAATGCTAGCGGCTTGATAAAATTCGAACCCATCACCAATAGTATAATGTGCTTTCCATTTTACTGCCAATACGAGTTTACCGCTAGAGTTTAATTTATGGTTTATAGAAAGGCTGGGGATAATATACGCAAAATCGCTTTTGCTATCCACTGCTGTTTTATACCCTAAATGAAGTGCGGTTGCCATTCCCATAGTTGGGAAAGCCACATTATCGCTATTCGCATAAGAATACTCGGCATTAACACCTAAAAACTGTTTATTGGTTTCTTCGCCATTGGCTTGAAAAAAGGTATTTATAAAACGGTTATCTGTTTCTTCAACTTCAATAGCTTCATAAGAAATTCCGGTCCTAAACTTACTTCCTAAATCTCCGCGCCATACCAAAGAAGGTGCTACGCTGAGCGTAGCTAACCGAACTCTGTTATAATCTAAGTCTAACTCATCATCATTATTTGCAGTTTCGTTACCAAAACCAAAGAAATTAACTGCAAAATTAGGACTTGTTAATTGTGTAGCAATTTCCAAATTAGCCGTACCAAATATTCGGGCAAACTCTGCCTTATAGCCCAGTTCAAAACCGCTAGTTGCAAAAAAATATCCTGCATTAAAAATATGTTGTTGCGTAAATGGGTTTTGTACTAAACTATTAAAAGTGTACTTATTGAGTGCCCCCAATTTTAAACCTGTATCAGGATTAAAACCAACATTGGGTAAAATTTGATTTAAAGATTTTTTTATTTTTAAAGGTTCGTAGGTATTTATACTATAATCGTCTGTAAGTCTTAGTTTGGCATTAGCAATGTTATCTAAAGTGTTCTTTTTTGATTTGTAATCATACACAATGGTATTTCTACCTTTTTCTACATCATACACATCATTATTCTGTCCACCTACCAATCGTATTTTTATTTTATTTTTTGAGTTGCCTGTTACTATAAATTTATCATCATCATCCAATCCATAAATCCAGATTTCTTTAGTGTCAGCGTGGTGAAATATTTTTTTAAAAAATAATTTTTCTTTTTCTCCACCTATATTGCGATAGCCACTTACGAGTGCCTCTTTTTTATTTAATCGCTCAATTTCAAACCAATCATCCTTATCGGTGCCCGCAACCACAGCATGATGATTTAATATGCGATAGTACTCTTCGGCCGTTTCTTTTATGTTCTTTATTCTTGATAAAAGTATTCGCTTAATTTCTAATAATATTTCGTCTTGAACTTCATCAGGAAATTGCTTAAAAGCCTGATCAATTACATCAGCAGTTAAGTTTTTTTGAATAAATGCTGCTTGTGTTAACCATTCTTCTTTGGTAGTTTCAGATAGTAATGCCATATCGAGCACGTATGTTTTTGGCGAAGAGTTTAGCCCTTCCACACTTCTAATTTTATCTTTAAAACCTTCCATTAATCGCAAGCCTGGTATAAATCTTGTGGCTAAACTCATAAATAACCCGTCACCTAATATCGAAAAAACTTGATCACGATCTCTAGGTACTGGTCTGTAGGTTATTTTTTTGGTGTCATTATCCTTAAACTCAGCCCATCGCCATTGATCTACATGGCGATCCCAATCTCCTAAAACCATATCGAACAAACGTGCCCTTGTATACAATTGTGCGTCCACCGAATATTTTTCATCGTCACGGAGATTTTCTAAAAGTTCGTCAGTACTAATTAAGGTATTTGAATAACCAAAACTTTTTAAATCGCCATGGCCTTCTCCTGCATGCTCCTCTATCATATACAATTCATCTCCAAATTCGGTATTAAATTCGGCTAGCGCATTTTGTTTGGGAATATAGTACAGTTTTGGATTTGTATGATAAATACCAACAGCATCTGATAAATCTGCTACAACAAAGGGTGCAAAAGGGTGAGAGCCAGTATAAAAATCTTGAAGTAATTCTTGTGCAAAAGTATTATCGAGTTCGTCTAGAACATACTGATTTTGAAAAAGCATAGCTTGTAAATACAGCTCGGAAACCTTTCGAATGGCGCGCATTACATATTCTTTGCCATTTTTATGACGAAGTCTTAATGATTTAGATTGATTTCCGCCACCTTTACGAACAGGTGTTAAACCACCAAAAAGTGTGTCTAATTGTACGGTAGGTGCTGTAATATTTTTTCCATAATAGTCTCTATACCGTTCTCCCCATATTTTTTTATAAAAACCAGATTTATCAATTTCTTCTTGCGTATAAATTGTAGTAGTCATGGTTTCTGGAAAATTATTCTCGTAATTTTCGTTGTTTTTAACCAAATCTGGCGCTAGTACTTGGGTATTAAACAACAACTCTTCTTGCTGATTATCCTCAATACCATAAAACTTTACTTGTGATGATCCGTCATCAAAAATATCTAAAACAGCGTACCCTCTATGTCCCGTTGAAAACTGACTGCCATTCATTAAACGCGTTACGCCTTTTTTAGCTCCCGCCCCACTTACAATTTGTGGTATGCCTTGTTCTACAATATATTGCATGGTATGTTCATGACCCGAAGCAAAAATTACCTTATCGGAATATTGCGCTAAGGTTACTATGCGATTTTTAAATTCTCTGTATTTTCTATTACTAACATCGGTAGTTGATGCACCCGTGGCAGTTCTGAGCACATTTATAGCACTTCCTAAAATGGGTAATGGAATATTTTTATTTGTTGGAATTAATTGTTGTTTTAATGAAAATTGTCCCCCATGGTTTCCATAAGTAAACATAGGATGGTGCATAGCAATCAAGGTAGTTTTATCTACATTTTTTTTAATAACACTTTCTAATTCATCCCAAAATTTAGAACGACTTTTTATAGCACAATCATCATTTATAGTGGGGTGTTTGTCCCAATTGGTTAAGTACCACTCGGTATCTATTACAATGATAACAAGTTCTGGCGAAACTTTTAGTACTTCAAGCGGACACCCGTTTTCTGGTAAAAACGGATCTTTCTGTTTTAATTTACTTTCTATATATTTTTCTTGACGCTTAAGACCTTCTAAACCCTTACTGTACCAATCGTGATTACCAGGAATAAATAAAGGGCGTCCTTTAAAATTTTCTAAAGTAATTAGTTGAGCATCTAATTGATTTATAGCTGAGGTATATTTTTTTGAAGAAAGATCTTCTTCTGGCAAACCAGCAGGGTAAATATTATCGCCTAAAAATATCGCTGTACTATTTTTATTTGCTTTGTTTAAAGCATTTTTAAAGTTTTGTAAAGGCAAATTTAATTCGTTCTCAGGCGATAAACCCGCGTCACCAATTAAATAAACTGTATGCCTAATATTTTTTGTCTCAGGAGTATTTTCTCTTACTTCTAGTACTGCATATTTTGTTTTGTATGTAGCACAACTGCTTGTAAAAATTACAAAGAGCAGTAGTAAGAAAAGTTTTTTCATCACATTTTTCATTAATATTTTTTGTACTTTGGGACGCTTTGCACAATATAGAAACTATGTCGGATATTATCGAGAAAACTAAACTTTTTACTATTAATTTATTTTCTAAGCAGTTAGATTCGAAATACCTATATCATAATTTAAACCATACAGAACAAGTGGTTAAAAGTACGCAAGAATTAATAAGCGCAGAAGAAATATTAAGTGATGATGTAGAGGTTTTGCTAATTGCTGCATGGATGCACGACACAGGCTACACCATTGGCCGTGAAAACCATGAAGAAGAAAGCTGTACAATAGCCGCTGCTTTTTTAACAAAAGAAGCGTATCCCGAAGCGAAAATTAAAAAAGTAGAAGCTTGTATTTTGGCAACCAAAAGACATCATGAACCTAAAACTAAATTAGAAGAAATAATTCGTGATGCGGATTGTTCGCATTTTGCCAAAAAAAATTATCAAGAAATAGCTAATGACTTAAGAGAAGAGCTTGCTCTGCATAATGCTGGCACTTATTCTGATAAAGAATGGAGAAAAATGAATATTGAAATGTTCCGAAACGAACATCGTTTTTATACCAACTACGCAAAAGAAAAATGGCAACCGCTTAAAGATAAAAATCTAAAAAAATTAATTAAGAACAAAAAAATTGAAAAAGAAATCGCTCAAAAAGAAGCCTTAAAAGCAAAGTATAAAACTGAAAGTCCTGACCGGGGCATTCAAACCTTATTTAGAGTTACTTTAAAAAATCATTTAACTTTGAGCGATATTGCCGATACCAAAGCCAATATTTTATTGTCGGTAAATGCTATAATTATTTCCCTAGTGATTTCTAATTTAATTACAAAACTTGATAATGCATCAAACGCCTATTTAATTTACCCTACGGCAATATTTGTACTATTCAGCGTTATTTCAATGGTTTTGGCTGTTTTAGCAACTCGCCCTAATGTAACAAGTGGTGAGTTTACCAAAGATGATGTGCGGAATAAAAAAGTTAATTTATTGTTTTTTGGAAATTTTCATAAAATGAAACTTGACGAATACCAATGGGCCATTTCAGAATTGATTAATGACAAAGAATATATTTATACCAGCTTAACTAAAGATCTTTATTTTTTAGGTCTAGTCTTAAACCGAAAATATAAAATTTTAAGGTGGACCTACTCTATTTTTATAGTGGGTATTGTAATTTCAGTAATTGCTTTTGCTGTTGCCTTTCGGTATTTTGGCCCCGAAAAAACCTTTTAAAAAGTACCACCCTACCTTAAATTTAATATAGTATTTTATTTACTTTTTTAATTCTTCCATAAGGTCTTCGTAGGTATAGGTGCGTTCGGAAGCTTTGTCTTTTTTATATAAAATTTCAGCTCTAATGGCTTTTAGACCCGCTACGCCTTGTAATCCTTCTAATTCCACAATTTCTATTTTACCCGTAAAATATCCTTTAGAGACTAAAAATTTTATATTTCTTACATATTCTTGTTCGTCACTTTTTTGGCTATATACAATAACCATTTTACCCGATTGTGTTAAGCGTTCCTTAGTGCCTTTTACGTAAGATTTATCAATACGTTTTTTTATAATTTCATACCTAGCATTATAGGTTCCGTCTACATCAAAACGTTTTTCGTCCATTCTAAAACGAATAGACAAAGTGGTATTGTGTACTAAAATTAAAGAAGCTACATTTAAAGGAATAGGAAGCTCAGATTTTAATCTGTAATGCACATTTTCCATTTCACACATCACTTGTAATTGCCACAAACGTATGTTTTTTAAATATACCGCACTAAACTTTCGATCTTGAGTTAGTGATGCTCCAATGTAAATATTATGTTCTATACCATCGGTTTTATATCGCTCAAAATAGTGCGGAAACATTTGTTGTGCATCTTCTTGACGTTTATCTATGCATAATGCTAATTTAGCATTAATCATCATAACACTATTGTCATAGTTTTTTCTATGATGGTAATACGAGTTTGTGGTTGCATCAATAAGAGCTTCGTAATTAAGAATTCGTTTTTCTACAGCACCAAAATTATTTTTTAAGTGGTCAAAAACGGGCTGAATATCTTCGTTTACAAAATTAAAAATCAACTGCTCGCTATTGGTATACAAAGTTTCTTTTATTTCAGAAAGGTATTTATTAGCCCTGTATTCTAATTCTTCATAAATAGGTAATTTTTCTTTTTCAAATGCAAAACTTAATACCTTGATAATTTCTGATAGTTGTATAGTTAAATCGCGTTGAATAGCAATATTTCGGGCATTAGACGAATCTTTTATATCTATCTGGCCGTAAAGCGGACTCACATTATCAAACACAATTTCGTTAAAAGACGGGCGTTCTTCACTTTTAAGACTCTCTAAAATAAAGTTTTTTGCCGCTTCTTGAAACTTCCAATATACGGAAGCATGTACCGATGTACATTCGTTCTGAATAATGGCATCAATGTAATTTGCTTCTTCTGCTTTTGATCTTAAAACAGACATAACTAAAAAGGGCATTATATTTTCTAGCTTCCAAGCCACCAAACTGTTTAGTTCGTTTTTGTTAGGCGATCCTATTTCTAGTACAGCAAGTAATTTTCCGTTTTCTGATATAGGAGCAAAAATGGCACTTTGGTAACCGGCTTCTTTTAAATTTTTATAAGGCGATATTCCTCCTGAAAGTTTATAATATTTATCGACATCGGTTACTGTAAAAAAAGTGTTTTCTTGTAGTAATTTTTTTTGCGAATCGTGACATAAGGCATCTTTAGAAGAAACAAAATTATGATTACCCAAAATAACACTATCAATGCCAACACCATATACTGCTTCAAACTGATTTTGTTTATCATCATAAGAAACAAAACCGACAGTAATTGATTTTAATCTAAAAAAAGATCTAAAAGTTTCTTGAAGATTTGCTAAAAAGGATTCTCCTTCTTTCAATGTTTCACTAGAAATCATTGCCGATTTCATCTCTGAAATAGTATGTTCAGCTGTAATATCGAACATATTAAGAAGCACAAAACCTTTGGCGATGAAGCTTCCAGGTGGTATTTTTTCTTTCCACAAATCAATATTATCAAAATTAGCCAATAAAAGGTCAATATCCTCTTGATATAATTCTTTTGCTTTATCGGTTGCCTGTATTTCTAAAAATTCTGCATTATAAAGTATTCTGTAATGATGCATTACGCCTTCAATATCTGGAATATCGTAAAAATAAGACCGCGAAAAATCGAGTTTTATACCATAATAAAACTTTAAAATAACCACCGCAGCCATTATATAACCTATATTTTCTGCTTGATTTCTTATTTTTGGTTCAAAACTAGGCCCTGCATCTTTTAATATATTCTTGAAACGTTTTGAAGAATTGAATATTAAATTTTCATAAGGTACAGAGGCCGTTTTAATTTCATTATTACCTAAGACGTCAGAAAAGAGGTCTTCTAGAATTATAGCAATAACACTTTCTCTTTTTTTGAGTATTGAAAAATCTGTAAAGCCTTCTCTTAATTCTGGAAAGGGGCTTTGAGCCTCCAGCACTCTTTTTGCCTTTAAAGCCAAAAAAGAATCGGTACTTTTAGCTAAACCATCATAATATTCTAATAATTTATTAAAACTAATAATGTGTTGTAATGGCGTACTATCAAAAGTTTTCTGGTTCATAGGTCTTATAAGTAGTAAATCTACCCTCAAAATTACAAAATGAATATTTTAATTAGAGATTTTTATAAATTGTTATTTAAAAAGGCATAATTTTATTAGAATTTGTTTTGTAAATTTTAATTTCAGGCAAGTAATCAAAACGATTCCCTTTGGTATCTTATACGCTAATAAAAACATCAAATAAGCCACTTAAAATAAGTATTTCTAAGTAATTTTGGTGAAATAAATTTTTAAAGAAAATTTCAAATATTGTTTCTTTAAATACGCTCACTTCAATTAATGCAAAATAAAAAAAGAAAGTACCGTTTTATAAGACGCATTTTAAGAATTTTTGCGGTTCTTGTGTTACTACTTTTTGTATTGTTATTATTTATTAGAAGTCCTTGGGGTCAAAATATCATAGTCTCAAAAGCGACTGATTTTGTTTCAAAAAAAACGGGAACAAAAGTTGAAATAGAAAAGCTTTTCATTACCTTTTCTGGAAACGCTTTTGTTAAAGGTTTGTATTTAGAAGATTTAAAAGGTGATACACTCGTTTACTCAAAATCGCTCGAAGCAAATATTCCCATAACACCCATACTTTTCGAAAATAGCCTTCGTCTAAAATCTTTAGATTGGAATGGTTTGCGTGCAAACATTACTAGAGATACAAATTCAGAAAACTTCAATTTTAGTTTTTTAATTGATGCTTTTACTTCAACAGATAGCACAACTACTGATACAACCACGCAAAGTGAGCCTTTGAAAATTAATATAGGCACTCTAAATTTAAGCGATTTTAAGATTAATTTTAAAGATGATTTTGCTGGGTTATACGCCAAGCTAGATCTGGGAAGTTTGTTACTTTCTGTAGAAAAAATGGATTTAGATGCCATGACTTTTGAAGTAGATGAAATTTTACTTGAAAACACAACTATTAATTATAGCCAAACAAAATCTAGTATTTCAGACGATACTACAGCGACAACTTTACCATTTATTAAATTAAATGATTTAAAATTTAAAAAGGTAAGCATTAATTATGTTGCTGAACTCGACGGAATTTTAGCAGATGTTTCTTTAGAGGACTTTCAACTAAAATTACCAAAAGCTGATCTCCCGAAAAACGACTTTCATACGAGCTTTATTAGCTTAAAAAATTCAACGATTGCCTTAAAACAAAAAAGTCTACAAGTTGAAGACACCGTTTCAGCTGCTACCACTTCTGAATTTGTTTGGCCAAAATTTTTAATTAAAGCAGACGAAATTAATTTTGAAAATAATACCCTTAGCTATATTACCAATGAAAATTCCAGTCAAAACAATCAATTTAATTCAGAAAATTTAAAGTTTGAAGAATTTACATTAAAAGCTAAGAACATAAGGTATCAAGCTAAAAAAGCCAATGTAGCACTTCAAAAACTCTCTTTTAAAGAACAAAGCGGTTTTCAATTACAAAATTTAAGTTTTGATGCAAAATTGAATAACACCTCTGCATCTGTCGCTCAACTAGACCTGCGAACTAATACCAGTGCCTTAAATGGCAACCTTAATTTAACCTATTCAACTATTGATAGACTAATAAAACAACCTGAAAGCACAAGAATAAACACCGATTTATCCTACTTTAAAATCGATTTAAAAGATGCTTTATATTTTCAAGCTTCGCTTAAAAACAATGCTAATTTTAATACCGTATCCAGTCAAGAAATCATAGGAAATTTAAAGGCAAAAGGGAGTCTAAGAAAACTAACTATTGACGATTCTAAGCTAGCTTGGGGCGAAAACACCTCACTTTCTGCACAAGGTTTTCTTGAAAACCTTAACGATACCGATGTTTTAGCATTTGACTTTAACAAAATAGAAGCCAAAACAAACAGCGCAACTGTTCTAAAATTTATACCTCAAGACAGCTTGTCGGTTTCTCTTCCTTCAAAACTTAGTATTAACGCAATTGCTAAAGGAAAATTAGATGATATTACTGCGGATGCGATATTAAAAACAAGTGATGGAAACATTCAGCTAAAAGGTAATTTTAAAAATGCCACATCGATCGCATTTGACGGTAATATTGTTGTTGATCGTCTGCAATTAGGAAAAATTTTGAACAATGAACAACTTGGTTTACTCGATTTTACTTTAGATTTTAATGGAAAAGGCAATAGTTTAAATACCTTAAACGCCAATTTAAAAGCAAATTTTAAGCAATTAACCTATAATGATTACGATTTTTCTAATTTAAATTTAAGCGGAACTATTGTTGACGGAAAAGGAATTATTAATACCGATTTTAAAGATGAAAACTTAAATTTAAAAGCTACAGCTAACCTTGTGCTCGATTCGTTAGCTACCGATATAAAATTAAAGGTGAATTTAATTGGTGCTGATTTATTGCGTTTAGGCATTACAGAAGAAGCTATTAAAATTGCGGTAGAATTAGACGCTACCCTAAAAACAAATGAAGATAATTTTAAACTAGATGCTCAAATTTACAATGGTATCGCAGTTTATGACAATCAACAGTTCCGCTTGAGTACTATTGACATAAGTTCAAAAATTGATAAATTTACGACAGAAGCACGTATAGAAAGTGATTTTCTAAAAGGAAGTCTAAACGCAAATGCATCACCTACCATCTTAAATAAAGCCTTAACAAAACAATTCAAAAATTATTTTTCTGATAGCGTTCCAGAAATTTCGGAAATAGATAGTGTTCGGTTACATTTAAATTTAAGAGTACTACCCGATCCCTTAATTACCAAAGTTTTTTTTAAAGGAATTCAAGAGCTTGATAGTATTTATGTGCAAGCCGATTTTGATGCACAAACAAAAAAAATAAATGCTAAACTACAAATACCCGCCGCAAATTATCAAGGTGTAGCCTTTGATAGCCTGGCTATTGATGTAGTTGGTGATGCAGAAAACTTAAAATTTTCTGCTGGTTTTGAAGAAATAAATATGAATCCTGTTACTATTAAAAAAACGCAATTGACTGGAGTTTTAGAGCAAAAAAAACTACAACTTAATTTTAAAGCTTATAATAAAAAAGAGCTACTGGCCAATATTAATTCGGATGCAAGTATTAAAAATGATAGCCTAAAATTACATATTAATCCATTAGATTTAGTGCTCAATGGGCAAGATTGGATGATTCCTGAAACCAATGAATTAGCCGTATTTAATGGTAACTTTAATTTTAAAGATTTTAAACTAAACCGAAACAACCAAGAAATTAATATTAAAAATTATAGTGCCCAAACTCAAAAAAAGCAGTTAGGTATCAATTTTACTAATTTTAAACTCCAAAGTATCATAAGCATTCTAAATCCTGATAAAAAATTAGCTTCAGGAATTGTAAACGGCAACCTTATTTTAGAAGATAACAAGGGTGCTTCTGGAATAATTGCCGATTTTAATATCATGAATCTTAACGCTTTAGAAAATCCATTAGGAAATTTAAGGATAAAGGCAAGTTCAAAAAGTAATAATGGTTACGACTTTGATTTAGCCTTAAAAGACGCAGGTATCGATTTTAATTTAGAAGGTGATTATACTGCTGCTGAAACTGGCGCAGCCCTAAATTTAGATTTAAATCTTAATCGGATAGCACTAAAATCCATAGAGAAATTTTCAAATGGGAGCATCAAGAATTCGGATGGTTTTCTTTCTGGAAACATTAACGTTTCTGGAACAACAAATGCTCCTGAATACGATGGGACGATTACTTTTAACGATACTCAATTTAATATCGCAGCCTTAAATTCGGTTTTTAAAATAGCTGACGAATCTTTAAAAATAAATAATGAAGGTTTGTATTTTGATACTTTTTCAATAGCAGATGTCAACAATAACACCTTTAGCATTTCAGGAAATATCGTAACGGAAAATCCCACAAATCCGGCTTTTGATATTCAACTGAATGCCAAACAATTTCAGGTTTTAAATGCTACCGCAGAAGATAATAATTTGTTTTACGGACAAGCTAGTTTCGACGCTGACCTTAGTATAAAGGGAAATTTAAAATTACCGAAAGTATCAGGTACATTACGTATTGGAAAGATAACAGAAGTAACGTATGTAATTCCCGAATCGCAATTAGATGTTCAAGAACGCGATGGTGTGGTTCTTTTCGTAAATCGAGAGAATCCAGATAATATTCTGACCCGCAATGACGAAAAAGAAAAATTACCTTTTTTCAGAGGTTTTGATGTGAAAACTATTTTAGAAATAGCTGATGATGCTAAATTTAATGTTATTATCGATGAAAAAACAGGCGATAATCTTTCTGTTTCAGGTGATGCCAGTCTTAACTTAAATATTGAACCAAATGGAAGAATTAACCTCAGCGGCAGGTATGAATTAAATTCTGGCCATTATGAAACAAATTTGTATAATTTAGTACGTCGTAGATTTGAAATTGATAAAGGAAGTACCATTACCTGGCAAGGAAACCCACAAGACGCAAAACTAGATGTTACGGCAGTTTATAAGTTAGAAACTTCTGCTTCTCCTTTAATGTCTAGCGTAACTTCTGGGCAAGATGCGAGCGTAACAAATAAGTTTAGACAAGTACTGCCATTTATGGTGTATTTGAATGTAGACGGCGAATTATTAGAACCTCAATTATCTTTTGGATTAGATATGCCTCAAGACGAACAAGGTGCCTTAGGAGGTGCTGTTTACAGTAGAGTGCAGCAGCTAAATCAGCAAGAAGATGAACTAAACCGACAAGTTTTTTCACTCTTAGCCTTAAATAGGTTTTTTCCAGATACTGGAAGTGACGGAAGTAGCGGAGGTACAGCAGCAATCGCAAGAGATAATGTAAACAGGGTTTTATCAGACCAACTGAACGTTTTTTCGAATGAATTACTGGGTAATTCGGGCTTTGAACTCGATTTTGATCTCGATAGTTTTACAGATTACCAAGGTGATAATCCACAAGATCGTACCCAATTAAACATTAACGCCAAGCAAAAATTATTTAATGACCGACTAATCGTGACCGCTGGTAGCTCGGTTGATGTAGAAGGAAGTGCGCAAGTTGGACAACAAGAAACACCTATTATTGGCAATGTAAGCCTCGAATATTTATTAACGAAAGATGGTAGGTACCGACTTAGAGGCTTTAGAAAAAATGAATACGAGAATATTATTGACGGACAATTAATTGTAACCGGCGTTGCGCTAATTTTTAATCGAGAATTTAATAAATTTAGTACGTTATTTAATCCGTTGAAGGATGCTGATGAAGGTGGAACTGCACAGAAAAAGAAAGAAGAAGATAACCAGAAATAGAAAGTTTAGATAAAATAGATTCCCAACCCAGTCTGCCGGAAGGTAGATTCGTGGAAATGAAAATAAAAAAATTGATTAAGACAAAAACATATCGACGAAGTATTGTTATTTTACTACTTGTGATGCTACAATCTTGTAGTGTAACTAAATTTATTCCTGAAGATGAAACACTTTATACGGGAGCAGATTTAATACTGGTAGAAAATGATAGCATAAAAAATGCTGAAAATATTGAAAATGAATTAGAAAGTTTACTGAAGCCCGAACCAAATTCAAGCTTTTTAGGCATGCGTTTAGGATTGTATTATCATTATAAAGCACAAAAAGAAAACCCTGGATTCTTCAACAAATGGTTGAATAAAAAAATAGGTCAAGAGCCCGTTTACCTATCCGATGTAAATCCACAACGCATAGAAACACTACTATTAAACCGACTAGATAATAACGGCTTTTTTTACAGTACGGCTAAGGCCGAAGTAAAAACTACTAAAAAGTTTACAAAAATAAGTTATGAAGCTAAGTTAACGGAACCTTATGTCTTAGAAACCTTGAAATTAGATTCCATCGCAAACTCTTTGGGGAATGAAATTGTAGAAATATTAAAAAATTCGCCGCTAAAGCCAGGCACGAGGTTCAACTTGGATTTAATGAAGTTTGAGCGAGAACGCATTGATAATCAGTTAAAGCAAAAAGGATACTATAATTTTAATCCTGATTTTTTAATTTTTGAAGCAGATACCAACCGTTACAAACAAAAAAAGTTTGATCTTTTTTTACGCTTAAAAAAAGGGACCCCTAAAAAATCGATTATTCCATACATAATTGACTCCATAAATGTTTATCCTAATTACAGCATTGCCAATGATTCCGTAAAAATGGATGAAAATAATACGACGGTTAATGGTATCAATTTTATACAAAAAGAAGTTTTTTTTAAACCTGAATTGCTAGAAGCCTATATTTTATTAAAAAAAGGACAAAAATACGATGCAGAAACAGCTCGATTAACGAGTAACAGACTTTCTGCTCTTGGAAATTACAAATTTGTAAACCTTCGTTTTAATGAACAAGACACCACAGCAGCAGATCTGACAGGGTCACTTTCCGCAGATTTATTTTTATCGCCACTCACCAAAAGAGCCTTACGCGCAGAACTGCAAGCGGTCACAAAATCGAACGGATTTGCAGGGCCTGGCATAGAACTAAGTTATACCAATAGAAATGTATTTAAGGGTGCAGAACGTATAAGCGTTACTGCCAATTTTGCCTACGAAACACAAATTGCTAACCGAAATACAGGTTTAAGTAGTACCGCTTTTGGACTAAAAACCGATTTAATTTTACCGCGATTAATACCCTTTTCTCCCAAAAGATTCAAATATTCCGTGCCGAGTACAAAAATAAGTTTAGGTGCTGATGTGCTTAATAGAAGCCAACTTTATACCTTAACTTCTTTCAACACCTCTTTCGGTTATGAGTGGAAAGCAAATAAATATGTTTTTCATGAGCTAAACCCCATTAGTGTAACCTATGTAAATCTTTCAAACGCAACGCAAGAATTTGATGCTATTTTAGCCGCGAATCCGTTTTTAGCTAATAGTTTTGAGCAGCAGTTTATTGCAGGTTTAAACTATACGTTTACCTACAATGAACTTGCAGATAAAAAGAAAAATAATCCTATTTATGTCGCCACATCCTTAGACCTTGCCGGAAACGCGTTGAGTTTAGTAACAGGAGGAAATAATACTGCCTTTGGTTTAGAATATGCTCAATACGGCAAGGCAGATATTGATTTTAGGTATTATTTTAAAACTGGAGAAGAACAAACTATAATTTCTAGAATTTATGCAGGATGGGGTATTCCTTTCGGAAACTCGACAACCTTACCGTTTGTGAAACAATTCTTTTCTGGAGGACCCTATAGCGTAAGAGCATTTCAAATACGGTCATTAGGCCCCGGAACGTTTAGTTCAGAAAATAGTCCGAATAGCAATACCTTTTTTGATCAATCTGGAAATTTAAAACTTGAAGCAAATTTAGAATACCGCTTTCCAATCTGGTCTTATTTTAAAGGAGCATTATTTGCCGATGCCGGAAATATTTGGTTAACCAACGAAGCATCACTTCCCGAAGGGACTTCTGCCGAAGCAAGAGCGTTTAATCAAGAATTTACAGATAAAGGGATGTTTGGGCGAGATTGGGCAAAAGAATTGGGTATCGGTGTTGGTTTTGGATTACGAGTGGATGTACAGAATTTTGTCATCCGTTTTGATTTAGCATCACCTTTACAAGTACCTTTTTTACCGGAAGGTGAAAGATTACGAACTCCCTTCTTCGGTGGTGGCAACAACAATTTAGTTTTTAATTTTGCAATTGGATATCCGTTTTAGGTGTTGGGGGAAAACGTTTCGAGTTTCTGGTTTCAAGTTTTTTTGTACTTAGCGCAAATCATTGACCCAAGCCGAAAAAAGGGCGTAGTGAGAACTTAAGCCTTTAGATGAAGTAACCAAAACCAATCATTCTTCCATAGCGACTATTTCTAATGTAAGATAAAAAATTCGTTTTTAAATTCGTAAATCAAATCGATGACAAAATTTTTATATCTTTTGAGAGTCTAAAATTAAAGCTATTGAAAGAATAATATCTTTGTGTACCACCAAACAGATAAAATTTGATGAAAAACGTACTAAAAATCTTATGCATTACCCTAATAATCACTATTTCGGGATGTAAATCTCAAAAAACAAGAACCTTGCTGTTTGTTGGAAGTTATACCGAAGGAGTACCAAATGAAGGTATTTTTGTTTATAATTTTAATACCGACTCAGGAGAACTTCAATTAGCTTACACTGAAAATAATATTGTTAATCCTTCTTTTCTTAAGCTATCACCAAATGGCAACTATTTATATTCTGTAACTGAAAGTCAGTTACAAACCAATGGAAATGTATCTGCATTTGCGGTAAATGCTAATTCAGGAAAGCTAACTTTTTTAAACAAGCAAGATGCTGGCGGTAGAAATCCTGTTCATTTGGCCATGCATGCTTCTGGGAAATTTTTAGTAAATGCGAATTATACTGATCCCAGTATTTCTGTATTTCCGATTGCTATTGATGGATCTTTAAGCCCATACAGCCAAATACTTACATTTAAAGATAGTAGTATTGTAAAAGGCCGACAAGATGAAGCGCATATTCATTCGACCAACTTTTCACCCGATGGGAACTATTTATTTGCACAAGATTTAGGAGCTGATAAAATAAGAGGCTTTTCTACTCATGAAAATACCACAGATTTTTTAAAAATGGTTGTTGATTTAAAAATGAAACCTGGAAGTGGCCCCAGACATTTTACCTTTCATCCTAATGGAAAATATGGGTATAGTGTTGCAGAATTGAGTGGAAAAATTACAGCATACGCATACAACGAAGGTCAATTAAAGTTTATAGCCGATTACCTTTCTTACAGTAAAATACAAGATATTTATAGAACTGCGGATGTTCATATATCTCCAGATGGTACTTATTTATATGCTTCCAACCGTGGTCCTGAAGAAGATAGCATCAGCATTTTCTCGATCAATACGTTAAACGGAGAACTTAGTCTGGTTGCACATGAGCCCACGTATGGTGAGCATCCTAGAAATTTTACGCTCGACCCTACTGGAAATTTTTTATTGGTTGCGAACCAATTTAGTGGCAATATTGTTGTTTTTAAGCGTGATGTAAATACTGGAAAACTCACTAAATTATCGCAAGAACTCAAGATTAAAAATCCATCTAGTTTACAAATGTTTAGTTATAAAAATTAGAATTATTAGCTAGTCTAATGTTAATTTTTCCATAGTAGCTAATTCTGGCTTTCCGCCTCTATTACCACTTCCGGCAACCGTATAAATAGCATTTTTATAACGTATTGCTTGTGTTCCGTGCCTTCCTCTTTTTAAATAATTTAGTGTTATCCATTGATTTCTTTTTACATCAAAAGCTTCTACATTGTTATGTGCCGTTTCCATAGCAACACTTTCGCCTCCGATTACTAGTAGCTGATTTTTATAGAAAATTGTGGAAGTCCCCGCTCTTTCAGTGGGTAAATTATAGGTTTCATCTAATGTGTCCCAAGTAGTTGTTTTGATATCAAATACATCAATTTCTGGTACGGTCAATTCAAAAGTTTGTTTGGTCGCAAACGAAGAATTTCGACCTCCAGCAACATATATTTTTCTATTACCTATAACTGCATGAAAATGATCTCTAGCTCTTGGTGCATCGGGTAGTATCGACCAGCTTTTATTTTTAAAATCATATACATCAAGCCAAGGTACATGTCCGCTATTGTGCCCGTCAATAATACCACTTACCAAATATACTTTATGAGCGTCAACAACAACTCCACAAGCACCTCTTCTGCGATTTTTAGGTATTTCTGAACCATCTTCCCAAGTATCTAATTTAGGATCGTAAATAAGCATTTTGCTCAAAGGTTTTTCGTAAGGATATTTGCCTGTCATGGCGCCAATAACATATATTTTTCCTTGGTAGGTTACCGCCTGAAAATGATGAATTTCAATTGGAGACTCTTTACCTGTTGTCCAACTATTTGTTTTGGTATCGTAAATTGAAATGGGTTTTATACCCCTTCCTCCAATAACATAAAATTTATCACCTACGGCAACAAAACCATTTTCGTGCCTAGCAATTACTTCATCGATAGTAGAAACAGTTTGCCACTCGTTTAGAACTTTTGTATTTTGTGAATAAGCATATTGCAGTATACTTGTTAAAAATATAAATATTAGAGTTTGTTTTTTATTCATCTTATAAATTATTAGTACGCTAAAGTCGCAAAGGAATCTGTTTACTATGCGATTCATAAATCTTTTCTAAAATAGCAATATTTGGTAAGTAATTTTCAATATCGGTTTCAAATGGTTTATTGGCTAGTAATTGATGTATAAAATGTTCTTGGGTAAGGAAAACACAATCGCCCGAAAAGTTTATGTTCTGAAAAGTATAAGTATGTTTTTTCTCTTTATTACCTAATGCTTGTACGGTAATTGTACCGTCTTCAAATAAACGGATGCTTCCTTTATTGCCATCAATATGTAAGGTTCCAAAGGTTAATCTTGGATTTTTACTTGTGCTTTCATTATACCGATTTGCATCAATAACCGCAGTGCCACCTTTAACAAAATCGCACAATACCAAAGCCGCATCTTCGCCTTTTATGTTGTTGTTAAACCGATTCAATTTAGCGTAAACCTGATGTATTTCGCCATTAAAAGAACGTAAAACATCAATAAAATGTACGCCAGTTTCGTACATTAACAATTGCTTCATTTCTCGGAAATAAGGTTGACGGTTCATGTACGCATCTTGTTGCCAACCATCACCCATGCGCATTCTCCAATGAATCGAATGCAATTTATCTCCAATGGTATTTTGTTCCAATAATTTTTTAATTTCTCTATGCCAAGGTTGAAATCGGAAATTTTCATGCACCATCATTCGCACTCCATATTTTTCGATAGCTATGGCAATCTCTTGCGCTTCTTTTAAGGATGGTGCTAATGGTTTTTGACAAATAATATGTACTCCTTTTTGAGCCGCTAAAAGACATAATTCTTTATGCGTTTCAGGCGGTGTAATAATATCAATAAAATCGGGTTGCTCTTGGTCTAACATCAAAGAAACATCATCATAAAAAGTAGCTATTCCTACTTTTGAGGCGGTTTGCGAAGCTTTTTCTAAATCTGTATCACAAAGTGCTTTAATCTCAACATTCTCTAACCGCTGCCAAGCTTCTAAATGAAACTGACTAAAATAGCCTAAGCCGATGCAAACACCTTTGATTTTTTTCATTTTTAATTCATTTTTAAAGAGTCAAGACGGCTTCACTACAAGAGTCAAGACACTAGACTTTTTTTCTTGATTCATGGTTCGTGGTTTTTGGTTCTCGACTCTTGGTTCTTTAAAATCCAACCACTACATCACCATTAATACTCCGAAAAATGCAATTCTGGCTTCATTTTAAACCAAAGAAAAATAGCTGTTATATTCAATACTCCACCTATTATAAAAAACAAAGTGGTAGAGCCTGTCCAATCTAAAAGGTACGGAAAAATAAGTGCTGTAATAAAAGCGCCTACATTGCCTGCCATATTCATAGTCCCAGAAACGGCACCCGAGTGTTTTTTTCCAATATCCACACAAAACGCCCAAGAAGGTGGCAAGGTCATATCTGCCCCAAAAATAGCCAGACTTAAATACAAAACAGCACTCAATGCATCATTGGCATAAATACTTCCAAAAAGACCAATGGCAGCCAATAAAAAGCCTAAAGATGCTGGAAAAATACGTGACTTATTCCATTTTCCCTTCTTGAAAATCAAATCAATTAACCAACCAGCAAACCAGTTGCCAAAAGCACCAAATACAAGGGGCAATGCCGTGTAAAAACCAGCCTCTGTGGTAGTTAAACCATACTCATCTTTAATGTACGGAAACAACCAAGTCAAAGCAAAAAAGAAAGTGAAATTACTGCAAAAATACTGTCCCATAGCCAACCACATATTCTTTGATTTTAGTAAGATGCCAAAATCTATCTTTTCTTTAGAAACCGCCGAATCTCTTTCTTGACGGGTACTTAAAATATGCTCTTTTTCGACCTCAGAAATACCCTTATGATCCTCTGGGCTATCGCGAAATAACACATACCACGCAATAGCCCAAAGCACGCCAATAGCTCCAAAAATAAAAAAAGTAGCTTCCCAGCCAAAAGCATCTATCAACCAAACAACAAGCGGTAATGCAAAAGCTGCACCCAATCGTGAACCCGAAAAATTAATTCCGGTAACGATGCCTCGCTCTTTTAGGGGAATCCAACTATAAATAGCTCTACTCATGCCTGGGAAAGCTCCGGCTTCTCCTGCACCGAAAAAAAAACGTACGATTAATAACGAAATAAAATTAAATGCTAGTCCGGTTAATGCCGTAAAAGCAGACCAAATAGTTACAATGGCTGCCAATATTTTTCGTGGTCCAAACCTATCTGCTAAAATACCCGCAGGCGTTTGAAAAAGTGCATATCCTAAAGAAAAAGCAGCTAGTACCCAGCCCATTTGTTTATCACTAATATTTAAAGCTTCAGAAATTGGATCTTTAGCTACAGAAATACAAATACGATCTACGTATAACAATAAGGCCAGTAAAAATGTACCAAACACCATAAAATAGCGTCTTGGAAAATAGGATTCTTGTTTCATGATAATCGGTTTATAAGTTGGTATAAGGCGCTTTCGTCACCTACATTTCCAGGGAAAACAATATAAGGAATGCCTGGAAATTTAGACTGTGCGTCTAATTCCCAAACGGGTACGCCTGCTAATGCTTGCCCTAAAACTAGTGCTTTTTTAGTACCTAAGGCCTTTACGACAATATCGCTACTGGTAATGCCGCCTTTAGCTAAAATATAAGTTGGTGGTGTGCTTAATGCTTTTACGGTAGCGGTTAAGGTTTGCGAAACTTTATTTACAATCCTTAAATTTTCTTCCTTTGAAGTTCCTGTTTGTACTTCTCGACTCGTGTAAAAAACTACAGTTTCATTATTTTTAATTGATGCATCTATTGTACTTGCTAATGAATTTACGAGTTGTGTATTTTGTGCATCAAATAATAAATCAGCAACTTTAAGTTCTAAAAAAGTTGCCTTAAAATGTTCTTTTAAATAGGTTAATTGTGCTGTAGTTTTTGGTACATAAGAGCCTATCACTATTAAAGCCCCTGTGTTTTTTTGATTTTTTAGAATGATGTCTTTTTCAAGGACTGCTTTTGGCGAAATACCCGTAATGGCATTCACAAAAGAGGCTGCCGTTCGGTATATGTAGGATTCGCCAGATTGTAAAGCTGCTAAGGCGAAAGCTTCTAAATCGGCATTAGAAACCGCATTTACAATAATATGTTTTTGTTTGTTTTCTTTGAGTAAAAGACTTAAATTTTTAGAATCTGTATTACGCAATCGCTCTAAACTAATACTTAAAATATCGTCTGGTTGGATTGTATGATTTCTTTTTTCAGAAATATAGGCTTTTAAGTTTGATGAACTATAGCCAAAAGTACCGTCTTTAGCGAAAGGTGTTTCGGATGCTGGAATATATTTTTCCCCTTCTTTTACATAATGAATATCTGCTACCGTATATCTTCCTCCTTCAAAAAAAGCAGGAATAAAAACTTGAATAGCTTGTGGTGTTCCTAAGCCATTTGCGAGTGCATCAACTTCTGCGGGATAATGTCCCCTTAGCGTAGAATCACTCCTACTAATAACTACTATTTTTTTTTGGTGCTTTTTGGCAATATTTTGAAGTCGCTCGCCAATCAAAATTGCTAGGTCAACAGCCACATCTTCTTGTAAACTTCGGGAATTCGTTAAAATAAAAAAAACAGGACTTTTTTCGACTTCTTCTTCTAAAACTTCCACAGACCATTCGGTCACCACTGGAACATCATAAACGGTTTGTGTGCCTGTTGGATCGTCATCTAAAATGACAATACACATAGAGTTTTCAACTAAATAGGCGCATATTTCAGTGTTATACCCTTTTAATTGCTTTCCTTCGTTTATGTATTGTTCTATTTCAGTTGTGGTCATTATTCTGTAATTTCTTCAAGAACTATCACTCGCGCTGGTGCGCCATCGCCATTTTTTATCTTTAAAGGCATCGCAATAAGTGTTACTTTTTCGGCCGTAATTTGATCTAAATTCACTAAACCTTCTACAATAACAATATCGTTTTGCATTAAAATAGTATGTATTTCTGTTACTTCTGGTAAATTATTTACATCGGCAACCGAAGGTGGTTCAACCCCTAAAATATTGACACCTTTTTCACCCATCCAATGCGCTAAATCAGCACTAATTCTAGGGAGATCATTTCGGTAGACGTCCGTACCAAACGTTTTACTCCAATCTGTTCTTAATAAAATACTATCGCCTTGTTTAAATTTATGTTCAATGCCTGCTAAATGCAATGGTTCAATAAGTGCTTTTGCAGGAAGATGTGAAAGATTAACAAGCCAAGCTTCTGAAATAAAACGCTCTGCGGAGATTTCATCTATAGTTTGTTCGGCAACTTCAAAATGAAAAGGTGCATCCATGTGCGTCCCAATGTGAGAATACAAATGAAGTGTGGTCGCATTCCAACCGTCATTAGCTACAGTTTTTGCAATATCAATTTGTACCCCGTTCATTCCATTTTCTAATGAACGGGTTACATCGATCGTTTTTTTTCCTTTGGCCGAAAACATCAATAATTAGGCTTTAATGAAGTTAACTACTCTTTCTGCAATTTCTGTAGTGGATGCTGTACCTTTTAAATCTCTGGTTAAATTACCTTGTGCCGTAGCATGTTGAATAGCATCAACAATATTTTGAGCGGCTTCTTTTTCACCTAAATGTTCTAACATAATAGCGGCAGACCAAATTTGTCCGATTGGGTTGGCTACATTTTTTCCAGCAATATCAGGAGCTGAACCGTGAATAGGCTCAAACATCGACGGATAATTACCTTCCGGATTAATGTTTCCACTACCACCTAAACCTAAACTTCCCATTATAGCCCCACCTAAATCAGAAAGAATATCACCGATCATATTGGTAGTAACAATAACATCAAAAGTTTCTGGTTTTAATACGAAACTAGCTGCTGCATTATCTACATACATTTTTTCATACGCTACATCAGGATATTGCGCAGCCACTTGCCCCATTACATGATCCCAAAAACCCAAAGAATAAATTAAGGTGTTTGATTTAGTGACATTGGTTACCTTTTTACCTCTTGTTCTAGCTAATTTAAAGGCATAATGCCCAATACGCTCCACTCCCAAACGCGTTACCATACTAGTATCTACCGCTACTCCATTGGGCGTATCAGGGTATAATATTTTACCGTTTTGAACAAACTCACCTTCATTATTTTCTCTTAAAATAACAAAATCGATATCTTTTTCTGTTTTGTCGCGCAACGGACTTTGAACTCCATCAAATAATTTTACAGGTCGGTAATTTACGTATTGCTCGAATTCTGTACGTACTTTAAAAGTATAGTCTCTAGCTGGTAACGTATCATCTACTTCTGGTAAACCAACCGCTCCAAAATAAATAGCATCAAAGGTTTTTAACTTTTCTAAACCATCTTGAGGCATAAATTCACCATGCTTTACATAATACCCAGCTCCCCAAGGAAGATTTTCTGTAGCTAACGAAAAATTATACTTTTCAGCTACTGCCATTAATACCGATACGCCTGCCGGAACAATTTCGTTCCCTATTCCGTCGCCATTTACTACTGCAATTTTATACTCTTTACCCATGATGTAATATTTATACTATAATTTATATTTATTTCGATTTTAATTCTAAAAATTTGAAAGCAAACCTTTGTCCTAATATTCTTTGTGATTCCGCATCAAAATGTATCTTATCTCCTTTATGTACTAGGTCTTTTGTTACTACAACACTCATATTTTTATCTTTATTTGCTGTAGTATTTATGATGAAATTAATAGCATCCCATCTTTCTTGGGTCTCACTAGATGCCGCAAAACTACCCAATTCGCCCAATACAATGGGAAGCGCTTCGTTGTCACAACTATTTCTAAAATCGTTTAGTAACAAACTTAATTTTTCTGAATAACTAGGTATTAGCTCTTCTTTTGCATTACTCTCTCCTTGATGCCAAAGTATGCCTTTAATTTCACCATACTCTTTTGAAAAGGCTACTTTACTTTTAAAATTATCTAGAAGCGCTACTCCTCGAAAGGTTTCATTGTTCAACCATTGTTCTATTGCACTTCCGCCTACCGCACAAGGAATTATTGCAATTGAAAAACCGTCAGGAATAGCATCAATTAGCGTTTTGGCAAATGCCATTCCGCAGTCTAAACCTTTAAGATTAGGTTCGTAAAAATGGATTGGCGCTTTGGCATATATCCAATTCATATCTTCATCAATAGTCAAAATTCTTTTATTTGAAATAGTGTCTTGAGGCGCTACAAGGCCTCTACCAGCCATGTTAGACTGTCCCGCCATGATGAACACCCATAAACTATCTTGATGGGGCATTTTACTTACAGGCTCTACTACGTTAGGAAAATTACTTTTCCAAAGGTCTTGATCCAAGACTTTCTGTACTGTATCTGATTTTTTGTTTTTTACATTTGACATGCTCACTCCACACCCCATAAAAAATAAATTTATGAGTACAGCAATAGAACATAACACTATGTATTTACTAAATTTCTTCACGGAAATAGTCTTTGAAATTTAGCATCTTCTTTACTAAGTCGATTTTTAACCCATGGATAACTACCCATAGCGTTAAGTTGTTCTTCTGAAACTAAATATTTTAAAACTTCTGATCCTAAACGATCTTGAACTTGTTGGTAATAGAGACTTTTTGGCTGTACTTTTTTATCAGAATTATCTGAACTACCAATCACCCAAGAAATTCCGCCTAGAGGTGCTTCTACTAAAAACTCAGGAGCCACACAGTTATAAAAACAGGTTTGCGTTCCTGCCCAACCATGGCCGGTTCCTGAATTACCTCGATAGCGAGATTCCATTGGTTTTTCCGATGTAATATTATCATACAAATTACCAACGGCATACCTATGGTGAGGGCCAGCGTTCGACTTAGATTGAAAACCAATACAATCTACAAAAACATTTGGCCCTAAGGTTTTTTCTTGATTTACAAATTCATGTCGCCCTTCAAAAGTAACGCATCGTTGCACTAAATTTAATTGACCGTTAATCATAAAAGGGTACCGGCGGCCACCGGTTATTTCGGAAGCGTGACCTAAATTAACACAATCTTGTATCGTAGCTTTTTTTCCTTTTGCTGATATTAAAGACCAACCAAAATAATTACCCGTAACATTACGAATCCAAGTATTTTCTGTATTTTCATTCAAAACAATACCATTCCAAGCATGTTGTTCTGATGTGGTTTGTTCTTTAGAGGAACCATAAGGATTATCTTTTGTAGGTTCTCCAAATTCTGAGATAAGTCTAAGATTTTCAATACCTACTTCGCCAATTCGATTTAGTGTTGTAAAATGATAGATTCCTCCACCACCAAATTCACTTTCCATAGCATGAACTATAGGTGCATCAATCGTAATTTTATCTCCTTGAATATTTGTGATTTTACGTTCAAAATACAAGTCATAATCTCCAGGTTCCCATTGCTTGGTAAAATCAAAGGACTTTCCGTCATCCGATAGTGGAATGCGACTTTGAAAATCTTCCCAAGTTTCATCTTTTTTTTGTAAAATACTATAGGGCGTATCGTAGCCAACACGTTTGTAATAAAAGCCAGATTTTTTGTTATTGGTATTTTGAACCCAATCTATATTCCTTATTTCTGCCCATCTTGGTGCTATGGTATCACAACCAATAGCCGTAATCCAACTTTTCGTAGAAGGACGATATACTACAATTCGGTCTCCAACTTTATACTTTTCAATAGATTTTATGCTAAAACTATGTGTGCCAATCGGCACATAATTATCTGTAATTTCTTGAAAGGAGGAAGCATCTAATTTTATTTTATCAGTATTGCCAACTTCAAAAAAGTTACGCTTGTACTTTTGATCTCCGTATCCCGTAGCCACTAAAACAGTGCCATTTTCGTCATCACCTTCGCCTTTAAGAACAATGCCACTTTGCTTTATAGAAATAGTTCCCGCAATATTATAAACGCCTTTTTTAAGCAAAAGCGCCCCTCGATGACCGTTATCATCTAGTGGCAGTTTCGCAACTTGATCTAAGGCTTCTTGAATTTGTAGCGTATTGTCTCCGACTATTGGATTCAAGGTCATTTGCACTGCAACATTAGGCAAGGGTTTTTCTCCCGAGTGATATCCAACAAAAGAGAAATCTGGTAATCGGTTTCCTTTTTCGTCATGGGTGTATACCAAACTACCTGAATCGAACTTAAAAAATGAACTCGGATTTTGTTCAATACTATTTTGCCCCGAAAGAATGTAAGGCGTTCCGAAACTAAGAGAAAAAGCAAATAGGAATAGCAGTATTTTCATTGCTTCTTTTTTAGATGACCTAGTTTAGGTTATGAATAAAACTCAAAATTTAATATAAACAATACTAAGTATTATTAAATCATAAATTATCCTGTACTATCCTGAATATTTGAAAAAATGCTTTAACTTAAAAAAAAGTAATTCCTCGCGGCATAGCCTAATAAGCATTCAAATTACAAAACAATAAATCCTAAACAAATGGCACAGGTCTGTGGTGATTTAAATCTTAAAAATTAATATCGAGCCTAAATGTTTTATCAAACGCAAACCAGTCTAAATGCAAAATATCCTCTGTATTTCCTTTAAAACTGATATATAAATTTTTAACTTTTTTATGTTTTTTTAGTTTCAGATTGATATTCTTATAAGTATCCCAACTCCCTGTATTTTCAATGTTAACAGCACCTAATAATTGTCCATTTTCGTTATCCGCTCTAACCTCGATTGTACCACCGTCATGTATTGACGAATAGTGAAAATTGATTGATTTTTGTCTTTTTAAATCGTACATATTCGGAAAATATAAAGAAGCCCCGTTTTGTATAGATTGAATTTCAAAACCGCCATTCGGACTTTCTTTTTTTACAACCTTGTCTGCTTTCATATACCACTCTGCTTCAATTTTAGGCCAATTGGCACTATACTGACCGACTCCTGTGGCAAAATGTTGATCCAGAAAATTAACATCAGTTACCATCTCCCCATTATCTTTATAATGTAAATAGGCGATGTACGATTCTCGGTAACGCCCTACATCTTTCCCTAAATGAAAATGACACCAAGTATGAAAACTTTGGTTGTTCCAATCAAAATAATTACCGTGAGCCCTAGAGTCTAAGCCGTACTCGCCATTTCCGGAGTTGCCTGTTTTTACATAAGGACCGTAAATGTTATCAGAAATTGCATAATGCGAACCTGCCGATAAGTAATATTTTCCATTGTGTTTGTGTAGCGTTGGTTTATCGTTGCCACCTAAAACATCCACATCGCCAGTAATTAAAATTTCTTTTGGTGTTTCTGCCAACGAAATCATGTCTTCGTTTAGTTTAGCGATCACAAAATAAAGTTCAGCTTCCGCAGAACGATGGTGCCCGAAAGCAATGTATGAAGTTCCATCATCATCAGTGAGAATGGTAGGATCGTACTCTTTTACAGGCGTTAAATCTTCGGGAAGCATTGGTTTTCCTAAGGCATCTTTAAAAGGCCCAATTGGCGTATCGCCCACCATTACCCCAGTATCGGTATTTCCGTTAGAAAAATAGAAATAATATTTGCCGTTTTTATACTCGGCATCTGGCGCCCAGCAGCGTTTTGATGCGCCCATGTAGGTTTCTGTTGGATCGATAATGGTTTCTAATGTCCAATTCACCAAATCATCTGAGGACCAAATGCGCCAATCGGGCATGACAAAAGTTTGCGCTGTTTTATCTTCATCACGAGTGGCATATAAATAAGGTTTCCCATTAAAAATACGAATGTGTGGATCCGCCATCCCTACGTCGGCGACTATAGGGTTATTTACTTTTATTTTGTTTGATTTTTGTGCAAGTACACTCGTAGTATTAAAACATAATATAAGGACTAAAAAAGTTAAATGATGTTTATTTAAATTCATAATTAATTGATTTTAAATTCAAAAATTTCTGCTGGTGATGGTACTCCAATTTTTTTTGTTCTTACAATACCATTCCAAAAAATAAGACTATTGAAAAGGCTGATTTTCATCTTATTTTTATAACCTCTATTTTTGATAAAAAAATGATGATTTAGACGTTTCAGGCATGAAATCTTCATTTTTAAAGCTTAATTTTTCGCCGTCTCCAATATAAACATCCTGTAAATCGTTATTAGAATTGGTGGTAATTATGGCAAAAATCCCTTTGAAATAAATGCCTAATTTTTTGTCTTCAAAAACTTCATTTTTAGATTGTGTGATAATGTATTGCACCATAGTTTCATTGTTTACTTTTGAAACTACTTTTACGCCTTTATAAATTCCATTTTGTTCTAATTTTTCAACTGAAACAATACTTATCTCCTTTTCATTACCTCCAAAAGGTTCATAAACCGCTACAAAAGGTCTTACCCAAGTTTCGCCTTTTTGACGAATTACTAATGTAGGGGTAGGCATTTTATCATAAGGTTTAGGAGCTTCAAAAGTATTGGGCGCCATAACCTTAGTGTATTCTCTGTTTTTAAACCCTGGAATATGTACTTGCATAAAAATTGGAGATTTCTCCAATTTTTCCATAGAAAATTGAAGTTTTACATCCTCTGAATATTCCGAAGATGTTTGTACATCTTCAAAAAAATGCCATCCTGGATTCCGAAATTCTTTGTTATTAATCCACGGCCCGTTAGCATTTGCCATATACCTTTCCGGAGTATCTTTTAAGCTTAAATTATCAGTCAGAAAAGTAAGTTTATCGCCAATATTATGGTATAAATAATCGTGATATTCGTTGGGTAATATAGATTTTGATCTAAAAACATCTACGTAATAGCCAGTAGTTGGCGATGTGCGAATTACTGCCAAAGTACGTTCTTGCTCTGCATCGGCCTTATCGCCTTTATCATCTAAAAAACTGGTTTGTGAAAACGAATACTTTGACGAAATAGCCTGTGTTTTCGGCATGGGCTCCATAGCGATTAATTGTACGGTGTTGATCCCTAAACCAACCCAGCCGCCTTCCCCACGAGAACTACCATTTACAATTACTGTGTTGTGTGCCGCCCA
>JANQTG010000209.1 GCA_030731855.1 Cellulophaga sp.
CTCGTATTTTAAATCATAATTAAAAATATCAGAATAGGTAGCTCCATTACCGTTTAAGCCTCCTAATAAATCAGGATTACCACCAACTCTTTGTGTTACTGATTCGTAAACAAATGGTGCTGCTTCTTTAAACTCTGGAAAAGATGCTGTTTGGCTAAATGCGGCACGTAAATTAGAATTTTCAGTTAATGAATATTTTAAATTTAAGCTTGGCAGATATAAGTTCTCATAGACGGATCTGAATCCTGGATCGTCTTGACGTATATTAATAACATCATATTCTATTTGTTGACTAAACGATTCTACTCTTAATCCAGGAATAACAGCCCATTTACCTAAACTAAGTTCAGTAGACAAAAACCCTGCATGAATGTTTAAATTTCCTGTATATGTATTTTCGGGTAAACCAGGTCTGTTTACATTACCAATTTCATTACTGATTGGGTTTAAAACTAAAATGTTATATAGCCCTTCTCCTTCAGGAATATTGATATTTTCAACATTAAAAATGGCGTCAAAATTATTGATGTCAGTTATTGTTGTTGCGTCTCTGTCTTGAATTTCATAGCCATATCGGATACTGCTAAATCTTCTTTCTTTTCTTCTTCCATTATAACCGAAAGTAAGTTTTACTTTTTCGGATAGATCATAACCTAAATCAAGAAAACTATTAAGTTCATCATCTTCAATACTCTGAAAAAAACGTTGATTATCAAAAGGAATATTGGTGTAAAATACAGGATTAGTATTAGGGTCGTTATCTAACGATAACTGATAATCTTCTAATGTTATTCTTTTTCTATCTGGTTCGTCTGAAAAAACTTTATTAAATCCAGTTCCCCAATTAAGGGTTAATTTTTCATCAAAAATATGCTGTCCGGTTAACTGATTAACAAAAATCATATCTTGATTAAACTGAGAATTTAATACAAAAAAGCCGGTATCACTTGCGATAGCATCTCTATTAAAACCATCGCCATCTATTCCGTAATAGCCAACAGCGTCTGTAGAACTATTGATAAATAGTGAATTATAATTTACTTTATGATTGGCATCAATTTTATAGTTGATGTTGCCTAATAGTGTTGTGTTTGTACTATACGAAAACTCCCTTACGCTAGGAAAATCTACTTTCAGTACGTTAGTAAAATCTCTTGCGGGCCCTTCTAAAATGGTATAGCCATTATTAAAACTAGCAGATCCAAAGAAACTTAATCTAGAGCGTTCTTCATTAAAATTAAAAGAATAACCACCTTCAATAGCAGCAGACAAATTTATAGGTTCCCAAGATGCAATAGGGTCAACACCATGTGATAAAATAATGGCAAAAGGGTTATTTGTATACCTATTATAAAAACCAAAATCACTTGGTCCTTCACTTCTTACAAAATCTTCACCAGCAGCATTTGAGTTTAAACCACCACCTAAAGCAACCTCTAGGTAACCGTTACCTGTGTACTCCTTAGATTTAACATTAACGTTTCCAGCAGCAAAATCTGCATAAAACAAAGGTGTATACGCCTTGCTTACGGCAACATTTTCGATGATGCTTGACGAAAATAAATCAAGATTAATATTCTTTTTATTTACATCGTTAGAAGGTAATGATAACCCATTCATAGTTGTATTTTGGTACCTATCGCCTAATCCACGCACATAAACGTTACTTGAGCCTTGTTGTTTTGAAATACCTGAAATTTGAGCCACTGCCGCAGCCGCATCATCAATACCTTTAAGCGTTAATGCCTCAGCACTGATAGCCTCTTGCATAACCAAAGCATTTTTCTGTTGTAATAAAAGTGCTATTTCTGAATCCTTTCTAGCTGATGTGGTTACTACTACTTCTTGCAGCGAAAAACCTTCGCTAGCCGATAATGGAGTATTTATGGTCGTGACTTTATTTGCCTCAACCACCACATTTGGAACTTCAACAGTTTGGTATCCTAAAAAACTAAAAACTACAGTATAGGTTCCTGGTTCTACATTTGTAATTTCGAAAAGACCATCAAAATCTGTAGTTGCACCTTTGGTTGTTCCTTTTATTAGTACGTTCGCAAACGGTAATGCTTCATCGTTAAATTCTTTATCAGTTATTTTTCCAACAATGCCTCCAGTCTCTTGAGAACTTAAAAGATGTGTTAGTAATAAAGTAAAGAAAAGTAATGCGTATTTCATATTAATTAATTGTTCAAATTTCACTCGGCAAAGAAACTTTGCTTTCGTAAAACGTATGTTAGCTGTATGTTAAACATGTATT
>JANQTG010000210.1 GCA_030731855.1 Cellulophaga sp.
GAAATATGCACTTCAACAACAGGCGTAGAAATCGCTTTTATAGCATCGCCAATACCAACAGAGGTGTGTGTATAAGCCGCGGCATTTAATATAATACCGTCATAAGAAAAACCAACTTCTTGTAATTTACTAATAATTTCACCTTCAATATTCGACTGAAAATATTCTAACTGCGTATTTTTAAAACGGAATTGCAATTCAGAAAAATAATCTTCAAAACTACTATTTCCATATATTTCTGGTTCGCGTTTGCCTAATAAGTTTAAGTTTGGTCCGTTAAGTATTAGAATTTTCATCAGCTAATATTTATTTATTTTTATAGGTTTAATGTAATTAGTGCCCGACAGGTAGTAGGCAACTAATAAGAACGCTTGTTGCTTTTAATTAGGTATTTCGCTCATTTGAAAAGGCTAAAATAGTCTATAATAAACCATAAAAAAAGCGGAAGTTCAACTTCCACTTTTTAATTATTTGTTTTTGCACTTAATTAAGTACATATCTGATCCCTATACCAAACCTGGCAGCTTCAAAACCACCATCATCCGAAATTAAAATATCCGGACGCCAATCAAAAGAAAAATTCAAAGGAATGGTGCTTAATTTATAATCTAAGCCCACATTTGGTCTTGCACTAAACGTAGTTCCACCACCAATAAACGTGAATGATGGGCCAGCTCCGGCAAACCATTTTAGACCTTCAGAAGAGGGAATATTACCATGAAATTGGTACAATAAAGTTACCCCTGTGACACCACTTCCAAAAACTAACTCAGCCACGGCTGCCTGATTATTTTTAAAAAAATACTTACCACTAGGGCCCACCAGGGTTATTCCGGTTCCAAAATCTATTCCTAAACCAACTGACGTAGTGTAGTTGGTTTGTGCGTTGATCATATATATTCCTAAGGTAAAAAGTGTAAGGATTAATAAGCTTATTTTTTTCATAATTGAAAGTTTCTCTTTTATTTTTTAAGGGAGTAATAAATATGTATCAAATCTAATATTAAAACTAACTTTCACCAAAAAATAAGCTCAAAGAAAATATTCTAAATAAAATACCCTTATTTTTTGAATAAACTGGACTAGGGATACTATTTTTACCCTATGAAATGGAGCCAAGCGATAACCGATTATCAAAATTATTTGAAGATAGAAAGAGGCTTGTCTAAAAATTCTATAACAAATTACACCTTAGATGTAGAGAAATTAACCTTATTTCTCGAGTTTAATGAAATAGTAGATTCTCCTATTCATATTGATAAAACAGTAGTACAACAATTTATTTATACGATTGCGAAAGAAGTAAACCCTAGATCGCAAGCTAGAATTATTTCAGGTTTAAAAAGTTTCTTTAATTATTTGGTATTTGAAGATTACCGAAAAGATAATCCATTAGACCTTATTGAAGCTCCTAAAATTGGTAGAAAATTGCCCGATACTTTATCAGAAGACGAAATAAACGAACTGATAGCCGCTATAGATGTATCAAAACCGGAAGGTGAACGTAACAGAGCCATTTTAGAAACCTTATACGGTTGCGGATTACGGGTGTCGGAATTAGTAGATTTAAAAATCTCAGATTTATTTTTTGAAGAAGATTTTATAAAAGTTACGGGTAAAGGCGATAAGCAGCGTTTTGTACCCATTAGTAACATTAATAAAAAATATATTAATATGTATAAAAATCAAATTCGAATTCATTTAAAAATTCAAAAGGGTTTTGATGATGTTCTATTTTTAAACCGAAGAGGCAAAAAGCTCACTAGAGCTATGATTTTTACCATTATTAAGCAATTGGCAGAAAAAATTGACCTCCAGAAAACCATAAGTCCACATACTTTCCGACATTCGTTTGCAACGCATTTGCTCCAAAATGGGGCAGATTTAAGAGCTATTCAACAAATGCTTGGGCACGAAAGTATTACGACAACAGAAGTGTATATGCACGTTGATAGAACACATTTGGCAGATGTCTTGAATAAGTATCATCCGAGAAAACTTTGAGGAGAAGAGTTGTTGGTTGCTCGTTGTTCGGTTATGCTTAAAATTATGAACTAACTACTAACCACTAGTTACTAACTACTTTCTTTCATTTAAAATTCGAATAATCCCTCTTATACGGTCTAATAATCAAACGTGCTTCTCTATCAAAACGAATGTAATTATACACCCAATTAACAAAAACTACCATTCTATTTCTAAAGCCTATTAAAAAGAAAAGGTGCACAAACATCCAAACAAACCAGGCAAAAACACCTTGAAATTTAAAATTTTCCAAATCTACCACCGCTTTATTTCTTCCTACGGTTGCCATACTTCCTTTATCTTTATATTTAAAGGGTTTTAGTGGCTTTTTTGCTAATAATAGCACTAAATTATCGCCCAAATTTCTACCTTGTTGCATGGCAGGTTGCGCCATCATTGGGTGTCCAAAAGGGTAAGCTTCCGAAGCCATTTCGGCAATATCGCCAATAGCAAAAATAGTATCGTGGCCTAAGACTTGGTTAAATTCGTTTACCCGAATTCTACTGCCTTTGGTAAGAATATCATCGGCATCTAAACCCTTTATGGCAGCACCTTTAACACCAGCTGCCCAGACTAAAGTAGCTGCTTCAAAACTAAGTTCTGTGGCGGTTCTTACAAACTTGCCATCGTATGATTTAACACGAGTGTTTTTCCATATTTGAACGCCTAAATCTTCTAAAAATTCTTCTGCTTTTTCCGAAGCTTTTTTACTCATTTCCTTTAAAATACGATCACCCGATTGTATTAAATTAATTTGTGCTCTTCGCGTATCTAAATCAGGATAATCTTTTGGAAGAATTCCCTTTTTTATTTCTGCTAATGCTCCTGCTAATTCAACACCAGTAGGGCCGCCGCCAACAATTACAAAGTTCATTAAAGCATCACGTTGGTGTAAATCGTCTGTTAATAAGGCTTGTTCAAAATTTTCGAGAATAAGGCTTCGTAGATTTAGCGATTCAGGAATAGATTTCATCACCATTCCGTTTTTTTCAATTTCTTTATTGCCAAAAAAATTTGTTTCAGATCCTGTAGCTAGTACAAGATAATCGTACTCTATAACCCCTATGTTAGTGATTAGTTTTTTTTTATCAGCAACTATCTGCTCTACATTCGCTAAGCGAAAATAAAAATTAGGGTAATCTTTTAATACTTTTCGAATTGGGTAGGCAATCGAGTCAGGTTCTAGCCCACCAGTTGAAACTTGGTACAATAAAGGTTGAAACGTGTGGTAATTATTTTTATCGATAAGCACTACTTGTACTTCTTTTTTGCTTAGCTTTTTTGCTAAAGAAATACCTGCAAAACCACCACCAATAATGATAATTCTAGGACAATTGTTTTTAGGGATATTCATTTCGCTCATCATGTGTAAAATTAGTGAATCGGAAGTTGACATCATAAAACAAAATGTAATTTTATTATTTTTGATATTTTAAGAAAAAAAATGCTTACAACTGTAACATAATCGTTATTTATACTACTAATACCATATAATCAACCAAAGATTGAGTAAAGAATTAGAACATAATTTTGTTACCGAACTAGAGAGCAATCAAAACATTGTTCACAAAGTATGTACACTCTATACCAATGATAGGGATGCCCATAACGATTTGTTTCAAGAGATTACCATTCAGTTATGGAAAGCATATCCGAAATTTAGAGGAGATGCAAAATTTAGTACTTGGATGTATCGCGTGGCCTTAAATACCGCAATAACACTGTATAGAAAATCTAAAAAAAGAGTAAAAACATTACACGACGATACTATTTTTTTTAAAATAAAGGCTGATGAATACGACCCAACAGAAGAAGAACAATTAACGTTAATGTATAAAGCTGTAAAGCAATTGAATGATATTGACAAAGCACTTGTTTTTCTGTTTTTAGAAGATAAAAATTATAGTGAGATTTCTGAAACCTTAGGTATTTCTGAAGTAAATGCAAGGGTTAAAATGAATCGAATAAAAAATAAATTAAGAACCATATTAAATCCATAATATAGTATGATGGATGAATTAGAATTATTAAAAAAAGATTGGCAAAAGCAAGATGTAGTACATCCTAAATTGTCTTACAACGATATTCACGGCATGCTCTGGAAGAAGTCTTTCTCTATCGTAAAATGGATATTTTTGATTAGTCTTATTGAACTTATAGTACCACATTTTATATACCTTTTCCCATCAGTCTGGCAAGGCGATGGTAATGTATTATATAAAAATTTAGGTTTAGCGAATCCGTTACTTGTTTTATCTGTTATTTATTATGTTGTGGTACTTTATTTTATTTTTCAGTTTTACCAGCGATATAAAGAAATTTCGGTTTTAGATAATGCTAGAAGTTTAATGGCTAAAATAATTAGAACCCGAAAAACAGTAAAAAACTACATATTTTTCTCGTTAACTATGTTTTTAATGATGTTTATGGCAGTTGTTTTTTATATTTATATCAATGATGACTTTATAAATACTCTTGAATTATCAGGGAAAGATATTAGTGAAATATCCAAAGAAAAACTCGAAAATATAAAGTTTTTATCGATGCTTATCGTTGCAGCAGCAGGGGTTGCAATGACCTTATTAATAGGTTTTATTTATTTTTTACTCTACGGCCTTTTGCTTAAAAGACTGAATAGAAATTATCAAGAATTAAAGAGATTAGAAGTCTAGTTTGGTTGTTGATAGTCTGTTGTTGGTTTGTTGTTGGTTTGTTAGATTTAGTCGTGAATGTCGAAGGAAAAACGTATTGCGTGTAAAAAAAATTATCAACCTAAATCACAAACGATTTTTTACCATAAACGATCAACTATGAACTAAACTTTCCATTTACGTTCTTTGTTTTCTTCTTCTAATAAAGCTAAATCTTTTGCAGAAATTACTTTTAAAAACGATGGGTGTTGCTCAATAGCGTATTCTAATTTTTCGATGATAGCTTCAAAGGATTCGTTCTCATAATCGATGTCTAAGGGTTCTTTAATAACAATAGATTGTAGAATACCTTTCTTTTTAATCCGAAGTCCTTTTTTATCAAAAGAACGTCTAAAACCGTCAATAACAACCGGAACTACAATCGGTTTGTATTTTTTAATAATATGCGAGGTACCTTTTCTTAAAGGTTTCCAAGGTGTTGTAGTACCTTGTGGAAATGTAATTACCCAACCATCATCTAAGGCTTTTCCGATGTTCGAAATATCACTCATTTTAACCTGGCGGTTTACATCTTTACCCTCTGCTCTCCAGGTGCGTTCTACACTAATAGAACCTGCATAGGCTAATATTCTCGCCAATAAGCTTTTTTTCATAGTTTCTGCGGCAGCCACATAATACATGTTTAATTTTGGTTGCCAGATATACCCTAAGTTTTTAATGGTATTATCTCTGCCACTTAAACTCGCATTAAAAACATGAAACATAGCCACAACATCCGCAAAATAAGTTTGGTGATTGCTGACAAAAAGTACATTTCGCTCAGGGAGGCTTCTGATAATATCAGCTCCTTCAATTTCTAAAGTGTTAAATCCTTTGTAGCGTTTATGTGATATAAGTGCCAAAATACGAATTAACCACTTTTTGATAAAGAGGTAATGTCCGAAGGGGTTTTTCTTAAATAAAGGCATTCTCGGTGGTTTAGTATTTGCTAAATTACAAAATATGCGTTATAGTACTTGTTTTAAAAGTTCTTTTACTTCATTTAACATCATGGCAGTGGCGCCCCAAACGGTGTAACCATTTAATTCAAAGGCTGGTACACCAATATTATTGGCATAAGAAGTGCTTAATTTTTTTGTAGAAACGAATGCATCATTCATAAAATCGCTTAAAGAAACCTCAACTAAGGCTTCAACTTCTGTTTCTTGAATTACAAAAGCGCTAGGGTTTGCATATAAACCAATGTAAGGTTGCACTTCAAAATTACTCGGTGGAATGTAAATTGGGGTAATCTTTTTAATTACTTCCACGTGGGCGGGTAATACGCCTACTTCTTCGTGGGTCTCTCTTAAAGCGGTATGCAACAAATCTTTATCTTCTCTTTCTACTTTACCTCCAGGAAAACCTATTTGATTGGAGTGCACTCCTTTATAGGTTTTTCTTAAAATTAGCAATAAATTCGTGTTTTGTAAAGTGTTTGGGTAAAACAGAGACATAACTGCTGCTTTTCTAGGATTTTTTATCGAATTTTGAATTTGTTGTAATTCTTCAATACGAAATGAAGGCGTCATTTTATAGTGCGAATTTACCCCTGGTAGTGGCAGATTTTTTATTTTTGAAATCCGTTTAGAAAAATCATCAAAATTCATGGTACGTAATCAGTTAATAGGTATTTTTTTTATCAGTTTGTTTATGTTTACTTCTTGTAAAGATAAGTCAACCAGCACAAAACCAGCAAAACAGGCTACCAAAATTTTAAGAGATACTATTCAAAAAGATTCGGTCGAAACGAAAACAGAGAAAGCAGAATTTGTTTTGACAGAAGAAAATGTTATCCCTTTTTTCTTTGATTATGAAAAAGAATTAAAAGAAAATAAAGTTAAAATAACTACTAATTTAGGAAGCTTTACGCTTCAATTGTATGATAATGTACCCTATCACAGAGCTAATTTTGTATACCTAGCAAAAAAGGGATATTTTGATAATACATTGTTTCACAGGGTGGTTAAAGATTTTATTATTCAAGGCGGTAATGCTGATAATATAGAAACAGGGCAAAAGCGTCGTGAAATTGGCAGGTATTTATTACCACCAGATACTAAAAAGGGTTATAAACATGATAGAGGTACTATTTCTATGCCGAGTAGCGAATTAGATAATCCTCATAAATTAGCCTCGCCATTCGAATTTTTTATTGTGGTACAGTCTCCAGGTGCCTATCATTTAGATAAAAATTATACCGCCTTTGGTAAAGTAATTGAAGGAATGGATGTTGTTGATTTAATTAATAAGCAACCTGTTGAACAAGGGGATTGGCCCGTTCAGAATATTTATATTTTGAAAGCAGAAGCTTTTTAATGAATAAATGAACCAATGAAATTAATGTAACAATCAAAAAAAGTTCAAGCGCAAGTTCAAATTAAAAAAGAATTCAGATCTGAAACAATTTTAAATTTCAAACATTTTTCTAAGAAGAGCTCAAGTTCCTCCTTTGGGTCTGCCTGCCATCGATGCAGGGGCTAGGGTATTGACCATTATTCAGCGGGCACAAAGTTCAGTGCTGCTCCATTAATACAATGTCTTTTTCCGGTAGTTTCTCTAGGACCGTCTGTAAAAACATGACCTAAATGTCCTCCACAATTCGCACAGTGCTCTTCGATGCGTTCGTAGCCAATTTTATAATCTACATCAAAAGCAACATTTCCTTCAATTTCACGATCAAAGCTAGGCCATCCTGTTCCAGAATCAAATTTATACTCACTTTTAAAAAGTTCAGTTCCGCAACCGGCACATGTATAAATACCTACTGCTTTATTTTTTAATAAGTCACTCGTAAATGCTCTTTCAGTACCTTCTTCTCTAAGAACAAAAAACTCGATATCGGTTAATTGTTCACGCCATTCTTTTTCAGTTTTAACAACTTTAAAGCTTTCTTTTTGTTGGTCAGTATCAGTCATTGCAATTGACTTTTCTTGCGAAACACCTTTGCAACCTGTTATGATAATGATAAGCCCAAAAAATAAATTTTTAAACATAGCTTTCTTTTTTAAATTTTCTTTTAATGCCAATTTACGCAGGCTTTTAATGACAAGGCGTTAAAAATTTTATAAAACTTTAAAAATGAACTTAATATAAACAAAAGAAATCCTGTAACTATAGTTAGCAACAGGATTTATTGTGAATAGTTTAAAATTAATTATTCTACAATTTTCAAGTCTAAAGTCTCAAAATTATTTTTATTTAAACTTAATTGATCCATTAAATTAAACATATTGTTAGTGTCAAGACCACTTATTAAATCAGATGGAACTACAATGGCTCTAAAAACTTGATTCGTTGTGAACTCATTACCTAGTAAAGAAATATTATCGCTATCAAGAATTATGGCTACATTCTCTAAGGTATAATCAAACCTATACTGTAAAAAGCCTCCATCATCAAAGAAAATAGTAGCCGTAGGTAAAGGTTCCCAAACATCTAAACCGTTATCAATACCGTCTAAACGATATACCAGTACGGCGTCTCCGTCTATTAGATTATTTGGAAAATCATAAATAATGGTATTAGCGCCTGCCGTAAAATTAACATTTGCAATTTCGTAAGTTTTTCCAATTTCAGCATCCTGTCCATCAAAACCATTAATGCCTGGAGGTCCCATAGGGCCTTCACAAGAGATGGCAAACACTGCTAAAAATATTCCGAGTATCGTAAAATTTTTCATAATTTTATTATTTAGTTAGTAATCTTATTTATGTTTTAAAACAAACACCTTCTATCATTAAAACAAAAAGCGTTCCATTTTTTGTTTTTCTAAAAAAATTAGTGCTGTTTTTAAAACAAACGTTTTAAACAGCGAACTATTATTCAAACTTGATTATATTGCATTAAATACACGTATTTATGTTAAAAGTCGAGGTGCATAGTTTATTTTCTGAATTTGATATTCAATTATTTAAAGCAGGAAAACATTATAAATTATATGAAAAATTAGGTTCTCACCCTATTCAGTTAAACGGAGTAAGTGGTACTTATTTTGCCGTTTGGGCGCCTACCGCCAATTCAGTAAGTGTTATTGGCGATTTTAATAATTGGATTGTAGGAGATCACGAACTTCATGTGCGTTGGGATGAAAGTGGCATTTGGGAAGGGTTTATTCCGAATGTAGCTAAAGGTGCACTGTATAAATATAATATAGGTTCTAATAATTTTGGAATTCGTACAGAAAAAGCCGATCCTTTTGCACGTTATTGTGAACATCCACCTAAAACAGGATCAATTGTTTGGGATGGCGATTACAAATGGGAAGATAAGGCCTGGATGGGTTATCGTGCAGCTAAAAACGGACTAGATAAACCGTATTCCGTTTATGAAGTACATTTAGGATCTTGGAAGCGTAAAAATGACAATGAATTTTTATCGTATTTAGATTTTGCAGAAGATTTAGTGCAGTATGTTAAAGAAATGAACTTTACGCATGTAGAGTTTATGCCCATTATGGAGTATCCATATGATCCTTCATGGGGCTATCAGTTAACGGGTTATTTTGCACCTACTTCAAGATTCGGAAATCCAGAAGAATTTAAAGTACTCGTAGATAAATTACATCAAAATGATATTGGTGTTATTTTAGATTGGGTGCCTTCACATTTTCCAGAAGATGCTCACGGATTAGGCTTTTTTGATGGCTCACATTTATATGAACATCCAGACCGAAAAAAAGGATATCACCCCGATTGGAAAAGTTTAATTTTTAATTACGGTCGTAACGAAGTACGTTCTTTTTTAATAAGTAATGCTGTATTTTGGTTAGATCAGTTTCATGTTGATGCCTTGCGAGTTGATGCCGTTGCCTCTATGATTTATTTAGATTATTCTAGAGAAGATGGGGAATGGGATGCCAATATATATGGAGGTAATGAAAATTTAGATGCTGTTTCTTTTTTGAAAGAAATGAATCAATATGTGTACAGCGCTTTTGATGGCGTACAAACTATTGCAGAAGAGTCTACAGCGTTTACTGGGGTTTCAAGACCAGTAGATGCAGGTGGTTTAGGTTTTGGAATGAAATGGATGATGGGCTGGATGCACGATACTTTAACGTATTTTAAAAAAGAACCTATTTATAGAAAGCACCATCAAAACGATATTACGTTTAGTATGACGTATGCGTTTACCGAAAATTTTATGTTGCCTTTTTCGCATGATGAAGTAGTGTATGGAAAACAATCTTTGTTATATAGAATGCCTGGTGATGAATGGCAACAATTTGCCAATTTAAGATTGCTATTTGGCTATATGTTTACCCACCCTGGTACTAAACTTATTTTTATGGGTGGTGAATTCGGACAATCGTCAGAATGGAACTTTCAAGAGAGTTTAGACTGGCACTTAACACAATATGGTTTCCATTCTGGAGTTCAAAAATTGGTTAAAGATTTAAATATTTTCTATAAGAATAACCCAGCGCTTTACGAAAAGCAATTTAGCCCAGAAGGTTTTAGTTGGATAGATTATGCAGACGCTGAAAATTCTGTTCTATCCTATATGCGGAAAGGTCATGATACTAAAAACGATATAATCGTCGTTTGTAATTTGACTCCAATTACACGAAGTAATTATAGAATCGGAGTTACTAAAAAAACAAAAATAAAAGAACTATTCAATACAGATCATAAAGACTATGGCGGTTCGGGAGTATCTAATAATACTATAAAAATTAGTAAAACTCCGTCGCATGGGCAGGAAAACTCCATCGAAATTACGTTGCCACCTTTATCTGTTCTAATTTTACAATAAGCTAAACCAAACTATAACGTAATAGTTCATAAGTCTTTAAAATAACTTTGTAATTTTTAATATGAATGTCTTTTTTTTGCCAATAAAATTGAATTGCTAACTTATGATAACCAATACTGAGCTTGAATA
>JANQTG010000211.1 GCA_030731855.1 Cellulophaga sp.
TATGACATTCGAGAATACTTTCAAGGCAGAAACGCCAAAGGCAGAATGAACAGCAAAAGTGATGATGAAACCTATATGGAATTGATTGGCGAATTACGAAATAAACTGAACTTTTTAGCCGATAAAATAAAGCCAAAAATATACGAATACGAGTTTTTAAAAGAATAACTTCTATGGGCTTAAGAAGCCTAAAACTAATTACTTAGTTTATAAAATAAGTATAAATTTTCATTTTAGTTTTATTTATTTTTCCCACTTCAAAGTCTCCATAATAGCGCGCATATCTGCTTGCAGGTAATTCGCAGCAGGCAAGATAGAGTCGTAATTTGGTTTCGTGTAGAAATATACAGATCCCGTAACAAAGTGCTTAATACTATCGGTAACGTAAAATTGTGATGGCGAAGCGGCATCGCCTACAATTTGAAAATAGGTACCATACACCTTATGATCTTCATTTATAAAAGTTCTTGGCTCAATTTTATCTGCCTTTTTCATGTGCTCGAAAGACAACTTTTGAGCATCAACAATAAGCTTTTCTAAATTATCAGTAACGGTCTTATGGGTAATAAAAATGGCTCCTTTCATTTCTGGATACTCTAAAATTATAGCATTTCTATTTTTAACTATTGGCTTTGCCAGTTCGTTATAAACAAAACTAAAATCATCATTTTTAAATTCTACTTCTACAGGCGTAGGAAACTCTAACCTTAGCATCGCTTTTGGCTTTGGAATAAAAACTTCTTCTTGACATCCAACAAAAAATAAAAAAATAAATAGCATTAAGCCAACTACTTTAAAGTTCATTAGGTAAGGTTATTTTAATTTGTTTTAATCTTTTTTTATCTAAACTTTCTACCACAAACGCATAGTCTTTAAATTTTATAGTCTCGCCACGTTTCGGAAAATTCCCTGCAATTTCTAACACAAAACCTGCAATAGTTTCTGATTCTCCTTTGCGTTCTTCAAAATCGTTTTCATCTTCAATCTTTACAACTCTATAAAAATCTTTTAATGTTGTTTTTCCATCAAAAATATAATTGCGATCGTCTAATTTAGAGTAAATTAAATCTTCATCATCGAACTCATCACTAATATCACCAACAATTTCTTCGATAATATCTTCTAAAGTAACAATGCCCGATGTTCCTCCAAATTCGTCAACAACCACCGCTAAGTGATTTTTCTTTTCTTGAAACTCTAACAATAAATCATCTAACTTTTTGTTTTCAGGCACAAAATAAGGTTCTCTTATCAAGGTCATCCAATTAAAGGTTTTACGATCTATATAGGGCAATAAATCTTTTACATACAAAACGCCTTTAACGTTATCTACATTATCAGCAAAAACAGGAATTCGAGAATAGCCCATTTTTTTTATTTCTTCTAGAACTTCTACATATTTCATGTCCGCATTTAAAGCGAAAATATCTATTCTGGGTCGCATAACTTGTTTGGTATCTGTATTTCCAAACGATACAATACCTTGTAATATTTTGTGTTCTTCTTTAGTGGTGTCGCCTTCAGAAGTGAGCTCTAAAGCTTGTGACAAGTGATCAACACTTAAGTTCGATTTTTGCTTACCTAACCGTTTGTGTAAAAAAATAGTCGCAGAACGCATAGGCATACTCAAAGGCGTAAAAATAAAATCTAATGCTCTTAATGGAAATGCCATGGTATGGGCAAATGATTTTTGATTTCTGTTGGCATATACTTTAGGTAAAATTTCGCCAAACATTAAAATTAAAAAGGTAACCACTACCACTTCTAACAAAAAACGAACAGAAATAAAACCTAATATTCTATAGGTAATCTCTGAAAAAATAGTGTCACCAATAGCACTAAAGAGCAATACAATAGCAATATTAATCGTATTATTCGCAATTAATATAGTCGCTAAAAGTTTTTTTGGTTTTTCTAAAAGTTTTACAATAATATTTCCTTTTGCCGACTTTTCATCTTCAATACTATTTACATCGGTACCTGAGAGTCCGAAAAAAGCAACTTCTGCTCCTGAAATTAGCGCAGAGCAAAATAGTAAAATAAAGAGAATAACTAGCTTAAATGCTAAAGCACTATCAAAAACAACAACACTTAATACTGTCCTAAAGGGGTCTGGGTCCAAAGATTATAAGTTAAGTTTTAAATTAAAATGGTAGATCATCTTCTTTAATGGGTTCGTTAGAAGAAGTAGTTGGTGCCGGTGTACTACTAGTATGCACGTTTTTAGCACCGGTATTTGGCTCGTTCACTTGGTTATTACCTGAGCTTGATTTTGTGGTCAAAAAAGTAAAGTCTTGAACATGCACTTCGGTAGTATAACGTGGTTGGCCATCTTCGCCTTGCCACTGCCTATTTTTTAAGCGGCCTTCTACATAAACCTTATCGCCTTTGCTTAAATATTTTTCACAGATTTCTGCTGCTTTATTTCGAATAACAATATTATGCCAATCGGTATTTACAACTTTTTCACCTGTTTGTTTGTTGGTATACGATTCATTGGTAGCCAAAGGAAAGCGACCAATACAGTTGCCGCCCTCAAAATAGTGAACTTTTACTTCGTCGCCTAAATGCCCTATTAGCATTACTTTATTTAATGTACCGCTCATAACCAGAATATTTTGTCAAAAATACTAAAAATTAAACGCATTTATAAAATCTGCTACTAAAACTGGTACTGGGTAGTCGTTTATTTTTGAAATTGGAATACCCTCTTTAATTTCCTCGGTTAATTTTACAATCCAAAAGGTCGTATAAAGGTGTTGGTGTGATAGTTTATGAATGATTTCAACATCATTATATTTGAACACTTCAAACGAATTTTTAAAAGAAAAGTTGATGTCAATTTTATTTTTAATATTGTTGTCGACCAAAGTTTTTTCAGTCTCTAGTAATGGAAATTCATATAAATTCTGCCAAATACCCTTTCCCGTTCTTTTATTTAGTGCTGTATTACCTTTTTCATCCAGTAAAACTAGATAATTAAAATACCTAAGTTTTACTTTTAGTTTTTTGATTTTTACTGGAAGCACATCAATTTTATTTTCTTTTAGCGCTACGCAACTATCTTGTAATGGGCAGGTTAAACAATCGGGTTTTCGTGGTGTACATTGTAGGGCACCAAACTCCATTATACCCTGGTTGTAGTCGCGAATATGTTCCACATTCATCACTTTGAGTGCTAAGGCTTTAAAATATTTACTGCCCTCAGGACTGTTAATGGGCAAATCCACTCCAAAATAGCGCGCCAAAACTCGGTACACATTACCATCAACAACAGCCTCTGGCCTGTTAAAACTAATGGAGGCTATGGCACTCGCTGTGTAATCCCCTACACCTTTTAACTTTAAAAGTTCTTTGTATGTGTCTGGAAAACTTCCATTGTAGTCTTCAGTCACCATTTTTGCGGTAGCGTGTAAATTTCTTGCGCGAGAATAATAGCCTAAACCCTGCCATAATTTTAAAACCTCTTCTTCGTTTGCGTTAGCTAAATGAGTAACCGTGGGGAAATGTTCTATAAACTTTAAATAATAGGGCGTTCCTTGTGCTACTCGGGTTTGCTGTAACATAATCTCTGATAACCAAATATGGTAAGCGTCCGAAGTATTCCTCCAAGGAAGATCTCGCTTATTTTTAGCATACCAATGTAAAATATATTCTGAAAAAATCATACTCACAAAATATTAAGTTCTATTGCATTAAAGAGAATTAAGTGTGTTTTTATGATAAAAGTCAAAAAGCTTTACTAATGCTTTACATAACAGTTACTTAATTAAAAATACCACTCAAAAAGTCTTGTTTTAGTGCCAAAATTTATAGCCCAAAAAACTTCAACATCAAAAGTAATTGTTTATATACTTAAAAATGAAGATCTTTAGTGCTAACATTGAATTTTAATTTATATATTTGCAACCCGAAAAAACACAGATAAATCTAGTACAGAAAATGACGAAAGCGGATATTGTAACGAAAATCTCAGAAAAACTGGGAATCGAAAAAGGAGATGTTCAGGCAACTGTAGAATCTTTTATGGAAGAAGTTAAATATTCATTGGAAAATGGAGACAATGTATATTTAAGAGGTTTTGGTAGCTTTATTATCAAAACCAGAGCTGAAAAAACAGGTAGAAACATTTCAAAAAATACTACCATTAAAATTCCAGCACACAATATTCCTTCTTTTAAGCCAGCAAAGGTTTTCGTAGAAAGCGTAAAAAGTAACGTAGAAGTAAAGTAAATCAAAAATATTAATCTTTAAAAAGTCATAATTTATGCCAAGTGGTAAAAAAAGAAAAAGACATAAGGTAGCTACACACAAGCGCAAGAAGCGTAGAAGAGCAAACCGTCACAAGAAAAAGTAGTTGTATCAACTACTTTTTCGTTTTAAAACGTTCATTGACATAGGAATTCGTGAGCGAATTTCATCAGGTTTTAAAAACCTGTTACATACATTGTTTAATCATATATTTGATGGCCCTTATAGTATTTAAAAAAGCCACAAATACATAAAAATTGACTCAGGTGAATAGAGAATTAATCGTAAGATCTAGTTCCGATACCGTCGATTTTGCCTTATTAAAAGATGGAAAATTAACAGAGCTTCAAAAAGTAGAAGACAGTAACAATTTCTCAGTTGGCGATATTTTTATCGCAAAAGTAAGAAAGCCTGTTACTGGTTTAAACGCTGCTTTTGTAAATGTGGGTTATGAAAAAGATGCTTTTCTGCATTATCATGATTTAGGCCCTCAGCTTTCTACCATGCTTAAATTTATAAAATCAGCAAGCACTGGTAAATTAAAAGATTTTTCATTAAAAGATTTTCCGTTCGAAAATGATATCAATAAAGATGGCGTTATTACAGATGTGATAAAAGCAAACCAATCTTTATTAGTGCAAGTTGTTAAAGAACCCATATCCACAAAAGGACCGCGTATAAGCTCTGAATTGTCTATTGCAGGACGATACTTAGTAATGGTGCCCTTTTCTGATCGTATTTCTGTTTCTCAAAAAATAGAAAGTAGCGAAGAAAAAGACAGACTTAAAAGGCTTGTAAAAAGCATTAAGCCTAAAGGATTTGGTGTTATTATCAGAACAGTTGCAGAAGGTAAAAAAGTCGCAGAACTCGACAAAGATCTACAAAACTTACTGACAAAATGGTCGGTAATGTGTAAAAAATTATATAAAGCTCCACACCCATCAAAAGTTCTAGTAGAACTTAACAGAGCATCATCTATACTTAGAGATGTTTTCAACGATTCTTTTACAGGAATATTCGTTGATGATGAAGTGCTTTATGAAGAAGTAAAAGATTATGTGGCAGAAATTGCCCCAGAAAAAGAATCTATTGTTAAATTGTATAGTGACCACACTACGCCAATATTCGAAAAATTTGGTATTGAACGACAAATAAAAACTTCATTTGGTCGAACCGCAGCCATGAGCAAAGGTGCCTATCTTATCATAGAACATACCGAAGCGTTGCATGTAGTAGATGTCAACAGTGGTAACCGCTCTAACAAAGCGAAAAATCAAGAAGACACTGCTTTAGAAGTAAACCTTTTAGCAGCTTCTGAAATTGCAAGACAATTACGCCTAAGAGATATGGGCGGAATTATTGTGGTTGATTTTATTGATATGACCAAAAGTGAACATAGGAGACAGCTTTTTGAGCATCTTAGAGATGAAATGAAAGATGACCGTGCAAAACATAAAATTTTGCCGCCTAGTAAGTTTGGACTTATACAAATTACAAGACAACGGGTAAGACCCGAAATGAATATTAAAACAACCGAAGAAGACCCCAACCAAAAAGGGCAAGAGGTAGAAGCTCCGATTGTTTTAATCGATAAGATAAATGCTGATCTTGAAAAATTACTCAACGGTCCAGCAAAGGATAATGCTATTACTTTAAACATTCATCCGTTTATCGCAGCCTTTATTAGTAAAGGTTTTCCATCCATACGCACTAAGTGGTTCTTAGAGCATAAAAAATGGATTAAAATACAACCCAGAGATGCGTACACGTATCTAGAATACCGTTTTAAAAACAAAGACGGAAAAACCATATATTAGTAAAATAACGTTTTACTATCCTGATGAAAATCAGGAGCTGTATATAAAAGTAAATTTTTTAAAAGCGACTCCTAAACCGAGTCGCTTTTTTTGTTTAGCATCGTTTTGATTTTAGTATATTAGTCCATAAAACCAACAAACCCAATGAAAAAATATTTAATTCCGTTTCTAGTTTTATTAATGCTAGCAGGTTGCAGCGCAACTAAAATAAATACAAAAACTACTGCTCTTAGTGGTAATTTTTCAAAAGACCAAGCTACCTATATACAAAAAGCTGAGAGCGATAAACCTATGCGAGTTTTTAAAATAAATAGCGTTTCTGATTCTATTTTATTGCGTGAAAAAAGTAGTTATATTAATCCCAATGACCCAGATGTACCCTTGTTTGCAGCGCGTTTATTTGCAACTGTTCGTGATAGTATGTCGCTTGGTGTTGGTATTGCTGCTCCACAAGTTGGTATATTAAAAAACATTATTTGGGTACAGCGTTTTGATAAAGAAGATCTACCTTTTGAAGTGTACCTAAACCCGAAAATTATTCAATATTCAAAGAAAAAACAGACTAGAAAAGAAGGCTGCCTTTCGATTCCTGACCGAAGCGAAACTTTAAACTCTAGAGCTTATGCTATTTTAATTGAGTATGATACTATGGACAACAAGCATCATATAGAAATGGTAGAAGATTTTACTGCTGTAATATTTCAGCATGAAATAGACCACCTAGACGGAATTTTATACCTGGACCATTTACAACAAGAAATAGAAGATGCTAAAACAAAATAAATAAGCTAGATACCATTAGTAAATGGTGTCAAATTTTAAAAATATAAACGATGCAAGCGTCGGGAGATTGAATCCAAAGAGATTATAATGAACAACTTACAACCTTCTTACACCATTACCGAAGCCACAAAAAAAATTGAAAGCTATTGTGCTTATCAAGACAGGTGCCATAAAGAAGTAGAAAAAAAGTTACGAGAAATGGGCATGATTACCATTGCCATAAACCAAATTGTAGGGCATTTAATTCAAGAAAATTATTTAAACGAAGAGCGTTTTTCAAAAAGCTACGCCAGAGGAAAATTCAATATTAAAAAATGGGGTAAAAAGCGCATTGTAAACGAATTAAAACAACGCGACATCTCTAAATACAACATTACCTCAGCATTAAAAGAAATAGATGATAACGAGTATTTAGAAACTTTAGACGCCTTAGCGAAGAAAAGACTAGCTGCAATTTCTGAGAAAAACATACAAAAAAAGAGAAAAAAATTAGCCGATTATCTTTTATACCGCGGATGGGAAAGTCATTTAGTGTATGAAAAAATCACTACGCTGATAAAATAAAGCGTAGCGATTGGTCTTCGACAAGCTTAGACTGACATTAGTTTTCATCATTGTCTGTTTAGAAAAAATTATAATTTTAATATTATTCAAATAATGAAGATTACAACCATGAGTTAAACTACTCTGCTGAGCCCTTCGACTTAGCTCAGGACAAGGCCTATTGAGGCATTTTAGCAAGGTCTTCGACAAACTGAGACTCACATTAGCTTTCATTATTAGCCTATTGAAAAATTTTTTTTTATTCGCAGTATTTTTCAAGTTTCTAAAATCACAATTACTAGTTCCATTGCCTTGCTGAGCTTGTCGAAGCATTTTTTAAAAACAAAAAAACCAAACTATTTGTAAAAAATAATTTGGTTTACTAAAAAGGTAAAATATTTTACTACAAATTAAAAACGGCTCCAAAACTAAACACAAACTGATTGTGTAATTCCTCAGCGGCAGTTAAATTATCTGTTTTGTATTTTGCAAATGGTAAAGATGCTTCTGCAAACAAACCAAAGCCATCACTAAAAAAATAACGGGTTCCTACATGACCTCCAAAGTTTTTTAACCCTAAGTTTAAACCTGGATACACATCAATGTTATCAGGAAGTTCCATTACACTTCCTAAATTAGCATTGAAACGCACCTTTAAATCAAATCTGTCACCAAAATCAGCATCGATAGCTTCTTCAACTCCTAAAATATAAGAAGTAGTTGCACCGATAGAGAAATTTTCTCCCATTCCGTAATCGTAGGCTACTACTAAACCTGTTCCGTTTTGTTGAAAGTTTGCGCCTACTTGAAACTTAGCATCATCTTTTCCGCTATATGCCTGAGCATTTGCCAAAGAAACTCCAAGAATCATAGTCAAAACTACTAGTGTTTTTTTCATCGTATCTTATTTAATGTTATTTTTTTCTGGGCGTAAATATACTTATTATTAGCTAATTGTATGATCTCAAATACTCGTTTGTTACACTAATTGCTTTTTTGTTTTTTTTATCAATCCATTTTTGACCTTGCATTTTGCGCATTAAAGTATCAAAATAACGCATAATAAAAATATTATAGAATGCTTTTCCTATATTTTTAGGGTTTCTGGCAATTGCACGTAAACTCATAGAAAATCCTGGCGTTATGTATTTCATGTAATGCCAATACCCTTCAGGGATATATAAAACTTCGCCGTGTTCTAAATAAGTTTTATAGCCAGAAGCTTTTTTTAAAGCAGGCCATTGTTCAAAATCGGGATTTGAAAAGTCGATACTTTCATGAGTAATTAAAGAATAAGGAACTTTATATAAATGTTGATTCTGAGACTGATCAAACAAAATAATTTCTTTTTTACCTTCGAAATGAAAATGAAAAATATTGGCTAAATCTATATCATAATGCATAAAAGTATAAGAATCAGTCCCACCAAAAAATAGCATTGGTAAGCCTTTTAGTAACTTTAATCCAAAATCGGGATAAGTATAATCATTCTGTAATTGGGGCACTTCTTTTAAGACATTCCACAAAAAAATACGGAATTTAGTAGGCTCTTTTTTAAGTAAATCCACATAATCTGCCATTTTCATTTTGGCATGTGGTTCGTTAAAACCATCCTCATGACTCACTGGTCGATCATCGTATAAAGGCACTATTTTTTCGCCAGCAACGGCTTTTATGTACTCCAAATTCCATTTTGTATACGCAGGCCAGTCTTCAATAAAACCTTTTATAACTACCGGCTTTTGAGGCTTAAAATACTGAGTGATAAAATCGTTTTTAGAGATACGATCTACTCTAGGAATAGCTGTTAAATTCACTATAAATCAATTTTAAAATGATTTTAAAATAAGCCTACTGAAGTAAAAACTATAGTGTTTTTGCCTTAGCCTTTGCTGCTTCGTTACGTTCAATAGCATGCCCTGGTCTCGACCATTTTGGTTTTTCTCCTAAGGTTTGAAATTGAGAATCTTGCGCTTCTACCGTTTTAGGTTGCGAAACTTTAGTGAATGGTTTTTGCGGATTTAAGCCTAACAGCTCAAACATTTCCATATCTTGATTTACATCAGGGTTTGGAGTAGTTAACAATTTATCTCCCGCAAAAATTGAGTTTGCACCAGCAAAAAAGCACATTGCTTGACCTTCTCTACTCATTTCTGTTCTTCCTGCTGAAAGTCTAACTTGTGTTTCTGGCATTACAATTCTGGTGGTGGCCACCATACGGATCATATCCCAAATTGCAATCGGCTCAATATCTTCCATTGGTGTGCCTTCAACCGCTACCAAAGCATTAATTGGCACCGATTCTGGCTGCGGATTTAAAGACGCTAAGGCCACCAACATTCCTGCTCTGTCTTCTAATTTTTCTCCCATACCAATAATACCTCCGCTACAAACGGTAACATTGGTTTTACGCACATTGCTTATCGTATCTAAACGATCTTCAAAAGCTCGGGTAGATATAACGTCTTTATAGTAATCTTCTGAGGTATCTAAATTGTGATTGTAAGCATATAAACCTGCTTCTGCCAAACGTTTTGCTTGGTTTTCGGTAATCATACCCAAAGTACAGCAAACTTCCATATCTAGCTTGTTAATGGTGCGGACCATTTCTAACACCTGATCAAATTCTGGTCCGTCTTTAACATTTCGCCACGCGGCACCCATACAAACTCTAGAACTACCAGAAGCTTTTGCTCTCAATGCTTGGGCTTTTACGTGAGGTACTGTCATTAAATCATTACCTTCTACTTTGGTATGATAGCGCGCTGCTTGTGGGCAATACCCACAATCTTCTGGGCAACCACCTGTTTTTATAGAAATTAAGGTTGATACCTGAACCGTATTAGGGTCGTGGTGTTCTCTATGTATGGTAGCAGCATCATATAACAACTCCATTAAAGGCTTGTTATAAATAGCTAATATTTCTTCTCTTGTCCAGTTGTGTCTTGTCTCGCTCATGTAGCTAAAATATATCAGGCTCAAAAATAACCTATTTGTAATTCAAATCCCAAAAAAGAAAATTTGATTATAAAA